>CP031585.1:1519423-1820384 GCA_003217735.2 Marinibacterium anthonyi
TCCTGGGCGGACAGCGAGGAGGCGGTTTGCGCGCGCGCTTCGGTGGGTGCGGCGGCGGGTGTCTCGGACGCGACTTCCTCGAACGACCCGGCGGCGATGGCCTGTTCCAGGTCGGCGCGCTTGACCTTGATCACGCGGGTCACCGGGCCGTTGGCCTGCGCCTGGATGGCCGCTTCGGAACGGGGACCGAGATCGCTGAGGATATTGCGGATCGCGTCGCTGTCGGCTTCGTCGTCCTCGTCGTCGGTGTCCCAGTCGATCGAGCTGAACAGATTGGCATCGTCCTTGGTCGCATCGTCCCTGGCCACGTCGTCCCTGGCCACGTCTTCCCTGGCCTTGGCGGTGGTGTCTTTGCTGACCTCCACGACCACGGGGGCGTCTGCGGGCGCGTCTTCGGTGACGATCACCGCGTCGGTCGCGGCGCGCAGGTCCTCGGGGGCGGGCTGCAGGTCGGGTGCGGTGCTTTCGGCCGGCGCGTCCGGCTGGGCCAGCGCGGCATTGACGGCGGCCAGCGTGTCTTCCTCGGGGTCGATAGCCTCGGCGGCGGCGCCGAACATCGCCTCGTCCTGCGCATCCTCGGCCAGATCCACCGCCTCTTCAGGCAGATCGGCGCCCAGGTCATGGGCCGAAAGCGCTTGGGCGTCATCGGCCTCGTTGCGGTCGACCACGGCGCGGATCCGGGCAAGCTTGTCGGCCAGCGTATCCTTGAACGGCGTCAGGACGGGCGTTTCCACATCCTCGGCCACCAACACCTCCGGGTCGTCCCTGGCCACATCTTCCTGAACGGGGGCTTCGTCCGCTGGCGCGGCTTGGGTCACGGCAGGGGCGGCTTCAGCCACGGGCCCGGTCGCGGGGGGCTGGGCCATCGGCGCTTCCGGCGTTGCATCGACAGGGGCGTCCACCGGGGCTTCGGCCGGCGCCTGGGCGCGCAGCAGGATCCCGGTTCCGTCGGCATGGGCGTCCACCCGGCGCGAGATCTCGCGTTGGGCGATGCGGGCCAGCATGTCGGCATCGGGCTGCGGAGGTTCGGCGCCGAAATACCTGTCATCGGCGGCAAGATCCCGGAAGTATTCGGCAATCGCCTTCATCGTGCCAAAGGAATCGTCGAACCCTTCGAGCGTGCAGGAGAATGTGCCGTAAGAGACGGTCAGGATCTTGTTTGACTGAACCATGTGCTCGTCCTCATGTTTCTGGAGAGCTGTTTACCAATACCCTCGCGGCAAGAGAGGATCGAATCTGTGCCCAAACCAGTATCATTTCATGGCCAGATTGTGGTCGGTTTCCAAAACCTGCATTAAGACACCATGAACGCAAAAATTGTCGCCACGTCGGAGCGGGTCACCCTGGTGGGCGGCGGAGAAATCTCTGCCGGTGACCTTGAGCTTGCTCTTGCCCATGCGCCGGTTCTGGTTGCAGCCGATAGTGGCGCGGATGTGGCCCTGACGCAAGGGCATGTTCCGCAAGCGGTAATCGGGGATTTCGATTCGCTGTCGGATGCCACCCGCCGGCGTATTCCGCCCCGCCAGCTGCACCATATCGCCGAACAGGACAGCACCGATTTCGACAAGGCCCTGCGCAGCATCGACGCGCCGCTGGTGATCGCCGTGGGGTTCCTGGGCGCGCGGGTCGATCACCAGCTGGCGGTCTTCAACGTCCTGGTGCGCCGGGCGGGGTCGCCCTGCGTCCTGCTGGGCGCGGAAGAGGTGATCTTTGCCGCGCCGCGCCAAGTCGCGCTGCCGACGCAGGACGGGGATACCGTGTCGCTGTTCCCGATGCGCGAGGCGACGGGGCGGTCGACGGGGCTGGCCTGGCCCATCGACGGGCTGCACATGTCGCCCTGGGGCCGGGTGGGCACGTCGAACCGGGCGACGGGACCGGTGACGCTGGACTTCGACGGCGCAGTCGAGGCGCCTTTCGGTGAGCCGGGAGAGCCGGGCATGCTGGTGATCCTGCCGCGCAGGCGGCTGGAGGGCGTGCTTACGGCGCTGACTTGCCCGCCACCCGGGCCATAGCGACCCGGCGCTGGCGCTGCAGCATCTGTTCGCGCATCAGCACGTAAAGACCCGCGCCCATGGTGATGGCGATGCCGATGGTGGCCAGCCCGTTGGGCAGATCCCGGAACACCAGGAACCCCACCAGCGTCGCCATCGGGATCTCGAGGTACTGCATCGGCGCCAGGGTCGAGGCCGGCGCGAAGCGCAGCGACCATGTCATCAAGAGGTGCGCGCCGGTGCCCAGCACGCCGATGCCCAGCAACAGCAGGCCCGTCCCCGGCGGCAGGGCCGCGAATTCCGACGGAACCACCAGCCCGGTCCAGTTGCCCGCCAGCAGCAGCGGCGCCATGATCGCGGTGCCCATCGCCCCGTTGACCGCCTGCAGCCCGATCGGATCGGTGTCGCGGGCGATCTTGCGGGTCACCAGCATGAACAGTGAAAACGTCACCGCGACCCCAAGCGGCAGCAGGGCATGGACCCCGACTTCGGCAAAGCTGGGCTGGATCACCAGCAGCGTACCGGCGAAGCCCACGGCACAGGCGCTCAGGCGGCGGGGGCCGACGTCCTCGCCCAGGAACCAGCGGCCCAGCAGCAGCATGATGAAGGGCATCACGAAGGCAATGGCCACCGCATCGGCCAGCGGCATGAACCGCAGGGCCATGAACATCATGCCGATGCCCACCATGTGCAGCACCGTCCGCAGCCAGGCCAGGCGCAGGATCCGCCCCGACATCCGCCAGGCCCGTCCGGTCGCCAGCACCAGCGGCACGAGGATGACGCCCTGCACGACGAACCGCACCAACAGCAGCTCGCCGATCCCCACCCGCGTGCCCAGCAGCTTGGCGATGGCGTCGCCCATCGGCGCCGCCACGCAAAATCCCAGCATGAGAAAGATGCCCAGCACGGGCCGATCCTGTGACATGGCGGCGACGCTAGGGGCTGCGCCGGGCCAGCGCAAGCGCCCGCGCGCTCAGCAATTCGGCACGTTCACCGCCAGCCCGCCCAGCGATGTCTCCTTGTACTTCTCGTGCATGTCATGGCCGGTCTGACGCATCGTCTCGATGCAGGCGTCCAGCGGCACCATGTGCTGGCCATCGCCCCTCAGCGCCAGGCTGGCGGCCGACACCGCCTTGATCGCGCCCAGCCCGTTGCGTTCGATGCAGGGCACCTGCACCAGGCCCTTCACCGGGTCGCAGGTCATGCCCAGGTGATGTTCCAGCGCGATCTCGGCGGCGTTTTCCACCTGTTCCGGCGTGCCTCCCATCACGGCGCACAGCCCGGCGGCGGCCATGGCGGCGGCGCTGCCCACCTCGGCCTGGCACCCGGCCTCGGCGCCGCTGATCGAGGCGTTGTATTTCACCAGCCCGCCGATGGCGGCGGCGGTCAGCAGGAAATCACCCACCTTCGACGCGGTCGCGCCCGGCACATGATCCAGCCAATAGCGGATGACGGCAGGCACCACCCCTGCCGCCCCGTTGGTGGGCGCGGTGACCACCTGGCCGCCGGCGGCGTTTTCCTCGTTCACCGCCATCGCATAGACCGACATCCAGTCGTTGATCGTATGCGGCGGCGCCAGGTTCATGCCGCGTTCGGCCAGCAGCGCATCGTGGATCTTCTTGGCGCGCCTGCGCACCTGCAACCCCCCCGGCAGGATCCCGTCGGTCTCCAGCCCCCGGTCGATGCAGCCGTTCATCACGTCCCAGATCCGCGCCACGCCCCTGTCGATCTGTTCCACCGGACGGCGCGACCGTTCATTGGCCCGCTTCAGATCGGCCACGGAACGCCCGGTCTCCCGGCACATCGTCAGCATTTCGGCGGCGGATCGGAACGGGTAGGGCACCGGCCGGCCCTCGTCGGTGTCCTTGCCGGCGGCCAGTTCGGCCTCGGTCAGGACAAAGCCGCCCCCGACGGAATAATAGGTCTCCTGCAGGATCACGTCGCCCTGCGCATCGTGCGCCATCAGGATCATCCCGTTGGCATGGCCCGGCAGCGGCCGATCGTAATCGAAGATCAGGTCGGTCGCGGGCGCGAAGGCCAGCGGCCCCAGCCCCTCCGGCGTCACCCGGCCCGAAGCCTCGATCTCGGCCAGCACCGCTTCGGCGGCCTCGGCCTCGTAACTTTCGGGGGCGAACCCGGCCAGCCCCAGGATCACCGCCCGGTCGGTGGCATGACCCACCCCGGTAAATGCCAGCGACCCGTGCAGCGACGCGCGCAGACCATGGAAATGGAACGGCGACGCGCGCATCAGGTCCAGGAACCGCGCGGCGGCGACCATCGGGCCCATCGTGTGCGAGGATGACGGGCCGACGCCCACCTTGAACATGTCGAAGACAGAGAGAAACATCAGGTGGCGGTACCTTCCGGTGGGGTCGGGGCCTGGGGCGCGGTGAAGGGATGGGCGGACATGCCCTCGGCGGCGCTCAGCGCGGCGCAGCTTGGCCGCGCCTCCAGCCGGGTGCACATGTCCATCATGGCGGGATAGGCGGCCAGGTCCAGCGTGCCGGGTTCGGCCCCGCCGTAAAGCCCCAGCCAGCGCAGGATCGCGGCGACATAAAGGTCCAGCGCCGATGGCACATCGCCACAGAACCAGCCGCCACAGCGGGTCACCGCCTCGGTTTCCAGAACGGCCAGGTGCCCCAGGACCCGCTCGCGCAGCGCCGCGCGCATGGCGGGCCAGGCGTCCTGCGGGCCATAGCGATGCACATAGAAGGACTGGATCGTCTCGGGATGCAGCGTATTGGCGATGAAGAAAAGCCAGTTCAGCACGGCCCCCCGCTGCGGCATTCCCGCACCGGGCAACAGCCCGCCATGGTTTTCGGCCAGCACCATCAGGATCGCCCCGGTCTCGGAAATCGGCCCCTGCGGTGTTTCCAGCGTGGGGATTCGCCCCGCCGGGTTCAGCGCCAGGTAGGCCGCGCTGCGCTGCCCCTTCGCGCGCCGGTCCACCAGCATGGTTCGATACGGCACGCCCAGCTCCTCCAGCGCCAGCCGGATGATCAGGGATGCGTTGTCGGGCGCATAATGCAGAACATAGCTCATGGTCTTCTCCTAGCGAAACCGCCAGCCTCCGCCCGTCCAGAAACGACCAGCCGGCCGCCAAATTCGCAAGCCCCCATCGGCGTCATGTCTTTCCCCTGTCAGTTCCCCTGTCGGTTCCCCGTCAATTCGCCCCATCATTCCCCGTCTTCACCTTTGTCCAAATACTCGGCCCGACGCTGCCGTCGCGTTGCCGGTGCCAAATGACGCGCCCCGGCTGGCCGCTTCCCCTCGCGCCCGGCGGCAGAGTACCTTATAACGGGTGAAACCCTGCGCGAGGACCATGCCAATGACCGGAGATCTCTCCCCCATCGACAAGGCCAAGTTCGTGGCGGCCCGCCGTGCGGCCGACCTCGTGGAGGACGGCATGCGGGTCGGTCTGGGGACGGGATCCACCGCCGCCTGGCTGGTGCGCTGCCTGGGCGAAATGGTGCGCGAGGACGGGCTGAAGTTCCGCGGCGTGCCCACGTCGACCCGCACGGCGGACCTGGCGCGTTCGGTGGGCATCGACGTGGTGTCGCTGGAAGACGCGCGGTGGCTGGACCTGACCATCGACGGCGCCGACGAATTCGACCACGACCTGAACCTAATCAAGGGCGGCGGCGGCGCGCTTCTGCAGGAAAAGATCGTGGCCACCGCATCCGATCACATGGTCGTTATCGCCGATGCCGCCAAGGGGGTCGACGCGCTTGGCGCCTTTCCCCTTCCGGTCGAGGTCATCCCCTTCGGCTGGCAGACCACCCAGGCCCTGATCGAGGAGACGCTTGTGTCGATGGACGTGATGGGCCGGGCCGCGACGCTGCGCATGAACGGGCACCTTCCGTACCTGACGGACGAGGGCAATCGCATCCTCGATCTGCACCTGGGGCGCATCGGCAATCCGCGCCAGGTGGCGATGGTGCTGAACCAGATCCCCGGCGTGGTTGAAAATGGCCTGTTTATAGATATTTGTGACACGGTCGTCATCGGGTACGGCGACGGTCGCGTCGAAACGCGCGACATCAATCAGGGCACAGTAGAACATGACCGGCTGGACTTCGTGGAGACAGAGAACCTCTTCACGGATCTGGCCGACTGAAGGGATCATCCATGAGTTTTGACTTCGATCTGTTCGTCATCGGCGGCGGTTCCGGTGGCGTCCGCGCGGCACGGGTGGCGGCCGGGGACACCGGCGCCAGGGTCGGCCTGGCCGAGATGGACCGCTATGGCGGCACCTGCGTGATCCGGGGCTGCGTGCCCAAGAAGCTCATGGTCTTCGCCTCGGCCTATGCGCCCATGGTCGAAGAGGCCCGCGCCTACGGCTGGACCGGCATGGAGACCGGCGATTTCAGCTGGCCCACATTCCATGGCAAGCTGGAAGAGGAACTGAACCGGCTGGAAGGCATCTATCGCCGCCTGCTGGACAATTCCGGCGTGCAGAAATTCGACGCCCGCGCGGTGATCAAGGATGCGCATACCGTGGAACTGTCCACCGGCGAGACGGTGACCGCCAAGCACATCCTGGTCGCCACGGGCGGGCGCCCGGTGCGCCCCGACATCCCCAATGCCGACCTGGGCATCGTGTCCGACGACATCTTCCACCTGCGGGAATTGCCCAAGCGGATCCTGATCGTCGGCGGCGGCTACATCGCCTGCGAATTCGCCTGCCTTCTGAACAACCTGGGCGTCGACGTGACGCAATTCTACCGGGGCGCGCAGATCCTGCGCGGCTTCGATGACGAGGCGCGCGGGCTGATCGCGGAACAGATGCGGGGGGCGGGCATCAACCTGCACGTGGGCACCAACGTGCTGGAAATGCGCCACGCCACGGCGGACGAGATCTCCGGCAAGGTCTCCGAGGGGATGGGAAACCCGATGGGGTCCATGGAATCTCCCGACACCGCCGGCAACGGCGGGGGAGAGGGCCCGATCTGGGTGAAATGCACCAACGGCACCGAAGCGGTCTACGACGTGGTCTTCTTTGCCACCGGCCGCACGCCCAACACCCGCGGCATCGGCCTGGAAGAGGCCGGCGTGAAGCTGGCGCGGGGCGGCGCCGTCGAGGTCGATGAATACAGCCAGACCGCCGTGCCGTCGATCTACGCCATCGGCGACGCGACCGACCGGGTCAACCTGACCCCGGTCGCCATCCGCGAGGGCATGGCCTTCGTGGAAACCGTGTTCAAGGGCAACCCGACGCCGGTGGATCACGACCTGATCCCCAGCGCCGTCTTCACCCAGCCCGAGATGGGCACCATCGGCCTGACCGAAGAACAGGCCCGCGACCAGGAGCCGATCGAGGTCTACTCGACCTCCTTCAAGCCGATGCAAAGCTCCTTTGCGGGACGGCCGGATCGTGTGATGATGAAGCTGATCGTGTCCAGGGAGACACGGAAGGTGCTGGGATGTCATATCGTCGCCCCCGATGCGGGCGAGATGATCCAGCTGGCCGGCGTGGCCGTAAAGATGGGAGCCACGAAGGAAGATTTCGACCGAACGGTCGCAGTTCACCCCACGATGTCGGAAGAGATCGTGACGATGAAAAGCCCGACCCGGACCGCTTGAACTTCCTGTATTTTTGAACAGGATCAAACGGGACCGATTGAGGGCGCGAGAGGGAAAAACGACGCATGGCAGGAAACAACGGCGGCCCATGGGGGGGCGGGGGCGGCTCTTCCGGGGGTGGCAATCGCGGTAACAATGGAAACAACGACGGGAACAAGGGCACCCCCGGTGGCCCCCGGCGTCCCGGCGAAGGTGGAGGTACGCAGATCCCCGAGATCGACGATCTGATGAAGAAGGGGCAGGAACACCTGCGCGTTCTCATGGGCGGTCGCGGTGGCGGCAACCGTGGCACCGGATCCGGCGGGTCCGGCGGCGGTGGCGGCCCGGCCTTCACCCGTGGCACGCTGATCATCGGCGGCATCGCGGCCGTCGTGCTGTGGGGGCTGGCCAGCTTCTACACGGTGCGCCCCGACGAACAGTCGGTCGAACTGTTCCTGGGCCGGTTCTCCAAGATCGGACAGCCGGGCCTGAACTTTGCGCCCTGGCCGTTCGTCACGGCCGAGGTCATCCCGGTGACCCGCGAACGCACCGAGGAAATCGGTGTCGGCGCGCGTGGCAACGAGGCCGGCCTGACGCTGACCGGCGACGCCAACATCGTGGACATCGACTTCCAGGTGGTCTGGAACATCTCGGACCCGGCGAAATTCCTGTTCAACCTGCGCGATCCGAACCAGACGATCGATGCGGTGTCGGAATCGGCCATGCGCGAGATCATCGCGCAATCCGAACTGGCGCCGATCCTGAACCGGGACCGCGGCATCATCGCCGAACGCCTGAAGGACCTGATCCAGTCGACGCTGGACAGCTACGAAAGCGGCATGAACGTGATCCGGGTCAACCTTGACAAGGCCGATCCGCCGGCGCCCGTCATCGACGCCTTCCGCGACGTGCAGGCCGCCGAACAGGAACGCGACCGGCTGCAGAACGTGGCCGACGCCTATGCCAACAAGGTCCTGGCGGAAGCCCGCGGCGAAGCCGCCCAGCTTCTGGAAGAGGCCGAAGGCTATCGCGCCCGCGTGATCAACGAAGCCGAAGGTGAGGCCAGCCGCTTCAAGGCCGTGCTCGAGGAATACCGCAAGGCGCCCGAAGTGACGCGCAAGCGTCTGTACCTGGAGACGATGGAACAGGTGCTGGGTGACGTCGACAAGGTCATCCTGAGCGACCAGAACGGATCGGGCCAGGGCGTCGTGCCCTACCTGCCGCTGAACGAACTGCGCCGCCAGCAAGGCGGGGAGGGCAACTGATGCGCAAGACCACATTCATCCTGCCCGCCATCGTCGTCGTGATCGTGGTGTTCCTGTCGTCGATCTTCATCGTGGACGAACGCGAAAAGGCGCTTGTCCTGCAATTCGGCCGGGTCGTGAAGGTCAAGGAAGACCCCGGTCTGGCCTTCAAGATCCCGCTGATCCAGGAAGTCGCCCGCTATGACGGCCGGATCCTGTCGCTGGATGTCGATCCGCTGGAAATCACGCCGCTGGACGACCGCCGCCTGGTGGTCGATGCCTTTGCCCGTTACCGGATCGCCGATCTGAACCAGTTCCGCGAAGCCACCGGCGCCTCGGGCGACGTGGCGGTGCGCATGGCCTCGGCACGGCTGGATTCGATCCTGCGCGCACAGACCCGCCAGGTGCTGGGTTCGGTGTCGTCCGACGACATCCTCAGCTCGGACCGGGCGGCGCTGATGGTGCGGATTCGCGACCGGGCCTATGACCAGGCGCAGGCGCTTGGGCTGGAAGTCATCGACGTGCGTCTCAAGCGCACCGACCTGCCCAGCCAGAACCTGGAAGCCACCTTCGAACGGATGCGCGCGGAACGGGAACGCGAAGCCACCGACGAACGCGCCCGCGGCAACGAAGCCGCGCAAAGGGTGCGGGCGCAGGCCGACCGGACCGTGGTGGAACTGACCTCGGAAGCCAGCCGCGAGGCCGAGATCATCCGAGGCGAGGCCGACGCCCAGCGGAACGCCGTCTTTGCCGAAGCCTTCGGCCAGGACGAGGAGTTCTTCGAATTCTACCGCTCTCTGACCGCCTATACCCGGGCGCTGCAGGGCAAGAATTCGACCATGGTCCTGTCGCCCGACAGCGAGTTCTTCAACTACATGCGCTCGCCCACGGGCGGGGCCACGCCCAACCCGTCGGCGCCGCGCCCCGAGGCGGACGTGAAGGCCGAGGAAGATGCCGAGCTGAAGGCGGCGCAGGACGCGCTCCAGCAGACCGAGCAGGCGACCGAGTCGCAGGAAGAGGATGACACCGGCACCGACAACGAGAAGGTGGATGAAATCGACGACGCCCAGGAGGGCGTGAGCGATTGATCGCAACAACCCTTCTCGCATTGGGATTGGTACTTGTAACGGAGGGGCTGGCCTGGTGGCTGGCCCCTTCGCTTGTGGAACGCATGCTTGAGATGCTGCGCACCCTGCCGATGCCGGCGCGCCGGCAGGTCGGGCTTCTGGCGGTCGTGTCGGGGCTGATCCTGCTGTGGCTGGCCCACCAGTTCGGCGCGCAACTGCTTGGAGAAGGGGCAACGTTGTGACATAACTGTCACGTGCAAGTGAAGGTTTGCGCGCGGCCGTGGTCTTTCGGTCAGCGACACTTCGGGGATACTTGGTCATGGACATGCAGCCGGACCGAGAGCAGCAGACCCGGTCCGTCTATTCACAAAGGAGACTTCAGAGGATGCAGCAACCGACAGCCAATCTGTCACGCTGGACCCCGACACGGGCGTTCAACACGCTTGGGCTCTGGGCCATCGCCCTGGCCCTGGTCGTGGCCCAGACGGTCGCGGCCCAGGCAAAACCCGAAAGCCTGGCCCCCCTGGCCGAAAAGATCAGCCCCGCGGTGGTGAACATCACCACCTCGACGGTGATCGAAGGCCGCACCGGCCCGCAAGGGATCGTGCCCGAAGGGTCGCCCTTCGAGGATTTCTTCCGCGAATTCCAGGACCGCAACAACAACAACGGCGAACAATCCCGCCCGCGCCGCTCGCAGGCGCTGGGATCGGGCTTCGTCATTTCCGAAGACGGCTATGTCGTCACCAACAACCACGTCATCGACGGCGCCGATCAGATCGAGATCGAATTCTTCGACGGCGAGACCCACGAAGCCAAGGTGGTCGGCACCGACCCGAACACCGACATCGCGCTTCTGAAGGTCGATGCGGACGAACCGCTGCCCTACGTCAAGTTCGGCGACAGCGATGCCGCCAAGGTCGGCGACTGGGTTCTGGCCATGGGCAACCCGCTGGGCCAGGGCTTCTCGCTTTCGGTCGGCATCGTCTCGGCCCGCAACCGGGCCCTGTCGGGCAGCTATGACGACTACATCCAGACCGACGCCGCCATCAACCGCGGCAACTCGGGCGGTCCGCTGTTCAACATGGACGGCGACGTGGTCGGCGTGAACACCGCGATCCTGTCGCCCAACGGCGGCTCGATCGGTATCGGGTTCTCGATGGCGTCCAACGTGGTGTCCAACGTCGTGCACCAGCTGCAGGAATACGGTGAAACCCGCCGCGGCTGGCTGGGTGTGCGCATCCAGGACGTCACCGACGAGATCGCCGAAGCCATGGGTCTGGAAACCGCGGCAGGTGCGCTGATCACCGACGTGCCGGACGGCCCGGCCAAGGACGCCGGTCTTCTGTCGGGTGACGTGATCACCGCCTTCGACGGCGTCGACGTCAAGGACACCCGTGCCCTGGTCCGCCAGGTCGGCAACACCGAAGTCGGCAAATCGGTCCGCGTCGTGGTGTTCCGCGATGGCACCTCCAAGACGATCCTGGTGACCCTGGGCCGCCGCGAGGAAGCCGAGAACGCCGTGCCCGCCGCCATGGAGCAGGCACAGCCAGAGGAAGCGACCCGCGAGATCCTGGGCCTGACGCTCAGCGCGCTGACGGATGACTTCCGGTCGGAACTGGGCATTCCCGAAGGCCAGACCGGCCTGGTGGTCACCGATGTCGACGAGACCTCGGAAGCCTACGAGAAAGGCCTGCGCGCCGGTGACCTGATCACCGAGGCCGGCCAGCAAAAGGTCGATACCCTGGCCGCATTCGACGAACGCATCGCCGATGCCAAGGACGCCGGGCGCAAGTCGCTCCTGCTTCTGGTGCGCCGCGGTGGCGACCCCCGCTTCGTCGCGCTAAGCCTCGACGAAGGCTGATCGCCGAAGGATCGCGCGCGCCCCGGGTTCCGGCCCGGGGCGCGCGACATGCCACCAAAAAAGAGAGCCATGTGCCGCGAGGCGCATGGCTCTTTCAGTCTGGGGACAGGGAGGCAGTGAGTGCGACACGTGCCCGAAGATCGGGATCGGACCCCGGAGACGTCGAACCGCGCGGGGGACAGCGCATTGCCGGCGGAAATAACATCGGCGTTGCAGGCGGTTCGGTCATCGACAGAATAGTCGCTCCGGGATGGGCATGTGTCGCGGTGTAAATGAATTCGATAAACGTCCTTGGTGGTTGAAAGTGCCGGGGTGTTCTGGACTGTTCCGGCGTATTCCGGGCGCCCGCCGGGAGGATCGCGGGCGTGACCCGGAACGAGTGGGTCAGAAGCCGTCCTGCCTGTAATCCGGGGTGGGCCCGGGGACTTTCGCTTCTGTCTTGGGGGTCGTCATGTCGTTCATCCTGATTTTTTCAAACATCGTGTCCGATCTTGCAGGGACAGAATGCACCGGCGGCGGGGACCGGTCTGTGAACGACATCACACGTGGCGAAAAATTTGGGTGGGGAATTCCTTATCTTCTGCGATCAGAAGGCAATCCGAAGGCCATCAGATGAATTCGGGTTCCGCGATCAGTTCCAGCGCCGGGCGGTCCAGCACCTGCAGACCGCCGCGCGTGGCTTCGATCACGCCGTCCTTCTTCCAGCTCGACAGGGTCTTTGACACCGCCTCGCGCGTGGCGCCGACGAATTCGGCCAGTTCCGACTGCGACAGCTTCAGCCGCACTTCGCGGATTTCGTCCGACCCGGCATTCTGCGTCAGGTACAGGATCTTGCGCGCCAGCCGCAGCGGCACGGGCAGGAACACCTGTTCGTTCAGCTGCCGGTTCATGTAGCGCATCCGCTGGCCGGCCAGGTGGATCAGGTCGATGGCCAGGTCCGGGCTTTTGGATATCTCCGACAGCACGTCGGAATGGCGCACCCGGCGCAGCAGCGACGGTTCCAGCGCCGTGGCCGTGGCGGTGCGCGGGCCGGGATCGAACAGCGTGATCTCGCCCAGCACGGCGCCCGGTCGCATGATGTCCAGCGACAGCTTGCGCCCGTCCTCGGAATAGACCGAGATTTCAAGCGCGCCTTCCTCCACGGCGAACAGGGCATCGCCAAGGTCGCCGGCCTCGAAGAGGATCTGGCCCTTGGCAAGCTTGTGATCTGTGGCAAGCCCTTCCAGCATGTCGGTCAGGGCCGCGGAAGCGGTCGAAAGGAATCCGTAAGCGGTTCGCATGAAATACGTCTTAAACTCGTGTGTCCCGACGTAAGCTTACCATCGCGCGGCGGCAGGCACAGCCTATTCTTGGGGCATCACCTCGATAAGGCCGAAACCGCGCGCGGTTTCCAGCGCAAGTGTCTCGGATTCAAGCCCCTGCTGCCTCTGGTAGGTCAGAACGGCGGCGCGGGTGGGGCCATCCAGCTTTCCGGTGATCGGCCCGTCATACAGGCCCCGCACCTGCAGCGCCCGCTGGAGCGACGACACGAAGTCGGGCGTCAGCACATCGGGGCAGGGGATCTCGAACCAGGTTTCGGTGCGGTCCTGCACGATCTGCTGGCGCGTCTCGGTTCGGTACGACGCCGGCTGCAGCACGGTGCCGTCATCGGCCAGTTCGGCGGCATGGACCAGCACGTGCAGCGTGACCGTTTCGACGATGGCCGGGGTTGTGATCCTGTCCCAGCAGGTGCCCGGCGGCGCGCCGTGGGGCGCGATGCGGGTAAAGCTGAACGGGCCCTGCAGGTCCATTTCGCCGCCCGGGCCGCAGGCGGCCAGCATCCAGAGGCCCAGAAGGGCGGCGGTGGGTCGGATCGGGATCATGCTCGGGCCTTCGGGGGCGTTCGGGCGTTCAGACTAGCCGAAGTCCGGGCGGGTACAAGTCACGGGGCCAAGTCGCGGGGCCAAGCTCCGGAGACGTCAAGTCTGGTCCGGGCTGACCGGCAGGTCGCCCGATACCAGCAGGTCAAGCATGTGGGACATGTCCTCGATCTGTTCGGCCAGGATATGGGTCACCGAATGGGCGCGCTGCAGCCGGCCCGTGACCCGCAGCAGCCGCCCGGCGATCACCGCGCGGCGGAATTGTTCGTAGATCTTGCGCCAGACGATGACATTGACCACGCCGGTCTCGTCCTCGAGCGTGATGAATATCACGCCCTTGGCGGTCCCCGGCCGCTGCCGCAGGATGACAAGGCCCGCCACCGCGACCAACGCGCCTTCGGGCGGCAGGTCAAGCTGGCTGGCGGTCAGGCAGGACGGCGGGCGGGGCCACGGGGGGCCTTCGGGAACGGGCGTGATGAACATATGAACAAAAATAGAACAAAGGCGCGCGCACGGCAAGTCCGCAGCGGCAGAGCGGACAATTGGGTCTGGCCCCGTCCGGCGCGCTTGTCTAGAGAAGATCTGACCTACGACGAGGACAGGATCCATGGCCAAGATCACTTATATCGAGCACAACGGAACCGAGCATGTGGTTGACGTACCCAACGGTCTGACCGTGATGGAAGGGGCACGCGACAACAACATCCCCGGCATCGAGGCCGATTGCGGCGGGGCCTGCGCCTGTTCGACCTGCCATGTCTACGTGCATCCCGACTGGGTGGAAAAGCTGCCCGCCAAGGACGACATGGAAGAGGACATGCTGGATTTCGCCTTTGAACCCGATCCGGCCCGGTCGCGCCTGACCTGCCAGCTGAAGGTGACCGACGCGCTGGAAGGTCTGATCGTGCAGATGCCCGAAAAGCAGATCTGACACCCGCGGTGGCGCGGCGCCCTCCGCCCCGCACGTGGCCCCACTTGTGGCCCCGCACGTGGCCCCGCACGTGGCCCCGCACGTGGCGTCGTCAGGCTCGCCGCGCGCTGACAGGTCTGGGCCTGTGGCTGGCCGGCGCCTGTGGCGGCGGCGCGCAAGAGGTGGTGTCGGCCCGCTACGTGGATCCGGTGACCCGCTACGACCACGGCGTGCTGGGCGATGCGGTGGAATACGGCGCGCTGCGGATCGATGTCGCGGGGCAGGGGGCGGTGACCTTCCGCCTGCCGCAATCGCATGTGTTCGAGGATCTTTTCCCGCGCCTGGTCGACCTGGACCTGGACGGCCGCAATGACGCGGTCATGGTGGTCGAGACGGACATGGGCCTGGGCGCGGCACTGGCGCTTTACGGGCCCACCGGCAAGATCGCCGAGACTCCGCATATCGGCCGCACCCACCGCTGGCTGGCGCCCCTTGGCGCCGCGGACCTGGACGGCGACGGGCGGGTCGAGCTGGCCTATGTCGACCGTCCCCACCTGGCAAAGACCCTGCGGATCTGGCGCTATGCCAATGGCATGCTGATGCCGGTTGCCGAGCGTTCCGGCCTGACCGTCCACCGCATCGGCGAAGACGTGATCTCCGGCGGCATCCGCGATTGCGGTGCGGGGCCCGAGGTCATCACCGCCGATGCCGATTGGCGCCGGATCATGGCCTCCCGTCTGACAGGGATCACCATAACCCCGCGTGACCTCGGCCCGATCACCGGACCCGGGTCGATCCGGTCGGCCCTGTCCTGCCAATAGCCATTCCGGGCGCATCGTCTGTCCGGGGTCCGGTGGCTGGGGGGCCGGCTGGGGGATACGGGGGGCGGCAGGCCCCCCGAATTCCACTCGCCGCGACGCGCGCGGCGAAACCTCTCTTACAGCGCCCGCCAGCCGATATCGCGACGAAAGAACCCCTCGGGCCAGTCCACCGACTCGGCCAGCGCATAGGCCCGGTCGCGCGCCTCGGCCAGGGTCGCGCCCCGTCCGGTTGCGTTCAGCACCCGGCCCCCCGCGGCCAGGACCTTGCCGTCCTCGCGCGTGGTCCCGGCGTGAAAGCACATCTGGAACGCCGTCTCGGGCAGCGCGTCCAGCCCGCCGATCTCGGTCCCCTTCACGTAGGCCCCGGGATACCCCTGGGCCGCCAGAACCACCGTCATCGCGTGATCGTCGGCCCAGTTCACCCGCGCCTCCGCCAGCCGCCCTTCGGCCGCCGCGTGCAGCAGGTCCAGCGCCTGCGCGCCCAGCCGCAGCATCAGCACCTGGCATTCCGGATCGCCGAAGCGCACGTTGTATTCCACCAGCCGGGGCTGACCGTCCTTGATCATCAGCCCGACATACAGGACCCCCTGGTAGGGCGTGCCGCGCCTGGCCATTTCGGCCACGCAGGGCTTCACGATCTCTTCCAGCGTCTTCTGCGTGATCTCGTCCGTCATGATCGGCGCCGGGGAATAGGCCCCCATGCCGCCGGTGTTCGGCCCCGTATCACCTTCGCCGACCCGCTTGTGGTCCTGCGCCGTCCCCATGGGCAGCACGGTTTCGCCATCGCAGAGCACGAAGAACGACGCTTCCTCGCCCTCCATGAACTCCTCGATCACCACCTCGGCGCCCGCGCCGCCGAAGGCGCCGGCGAACATGTCGTCGATGGCGGCAATCGCCGTGTCTTCGTCCATCGCCACGATCACGCCCTTGCCCGCGGCCAGCCCGTCGGCCTTGACCACGATCGGCGCGCCCTGGGCACGGATGTACGCCCGCGCGGGTTCGGCCTCGGTAAAGCTCGCGTAAGCCGCCGTCGGCGCGCCCGCGGCCGCACAGACCTCCTTGGTGAACCGCTTGGATGCCTCCAGCCGCGCCGCCGCCGCCGAAGGCCCGAAGACCAGCACACCTTCCTCGCGCAACCGGTCGGCGATACCGGCGGCCAGCGGCGCTTCGGGACCCACGATCACGAAGTCGATGGCGTGTTCATCGACGAACCCGGCCACCGCGCCTGCCTCTTCGATATCGAGGGCCGCGCAGGTGGCGATCTGCGCGATCCCGGCATTGCCCGGCGCCACGATCAGCTTGTCGCACTTGGGGTTCTGCAAGGCCGCCCAGGCCAGAGCATGTTCGCGCCCGCCGCTGCCGAGGATGAGGATGTTCATGGCCCGCCCTTTCATGGATACGCGCCGCTCATAGCCCAGCCTGCCCCGCGGGAACAAGCCGCCCCGGCCCGCGTTCCGCCCTTGGAGACACCAGCCAAGGATCCCCGGCATGCCCCATCATCGCCTTCCCCCCGAACTGCCCCGCCTGAAATCCTACGCGGTGACCGCCCACGCCGGCCCCGGCGGCCACCATTTCCTGCATGCCACCGATTGCCGCGTGCTGCCGGCGGAAACCCTGGTCCAGCTTGGGGCCTTCCCCGACATCGCCCCGGCGATGGAGGCGGCGCACCGGCGCTACGGCGATGTCGAACCTTGCGGCCTCTGCGCCCGCACCGGGCGCGCTGCGGGGAAATCCGCCGCCTGACCGGCCGGGGCAGGCGGCGTCACCCGGGATCTTTGGAACATCCGCCCGCCGGGGTCGTTGACTCCCCGAACAGCGAAAGGAGAATTTCTCATGTCCCATCTCGACGGTAAGAAAATCGCCATCCTCGCGACCCACGGGTTCGAGCAATCTGAACTGGAAACGCCCCGCGACCGGCTGAGAGAGGCCGGCGCCACCGTGCACGTGATCGCGCCCGAAGCGGGCGAGATCCGCGGCTGGAAAGGCGACGACTGGGGCCGCCCGGTGCCTGTCGACCGCGTGCTTTCGGATGTCTCGGCGGACGATTACAACGCGCTGGTCCTGCCGGGCGGACAGATCAACCCCGACCTGCTGCGCGTGAACGAGGACGCGCTGGACTTCATCAAGGCGATCTTCAATGCGGGCAAGCCGCTGGGGGCCATCTGTCATGCGCCCTGGCTGCTGATCGAGACCGGCATCGCCAAGGACCGCGCGATCACGTCCTACACGTCCATCGCCACCGACGTGAAGAACGCCGGCGGCAAATGGGAAGACAGCGCCGTAGTCTGCGACCGCGCCCTGGTGACCAGCCGCAATCCGAACGACCTTCCGGCGTTCTGCGACAAGATGATCGAGGAAATCGTCGAAGGCCGCCACGCGCGCAAAGCTGCCTGAGGGTAGTCTGAGAGCCGCCTGAGGGTGTGCTCAAACCCTTCCCCTCGGGCGCGGGATCGGGCATGGTCATCCCCATGTCCGATCTCTTCGAAGACCCCGCCGGCGACGACGCCGGCAAAGCCCCAGGATTCGGCGACGACGCCGGCAATGCCCCCGAATTCACCGTCTCCGAGCTTTCGGGGGCGGTCAAACGCGCCATCGAGGGCGAATTCGGCCATGTCCGCGTGCGCGGCGAAGTCGGCCGCGTCAGCCGGCCCCGGTCCGGCCATGTCTACCTCGATCTCAAGGACGACCGCTCCGTCATCGCCGGGATCATGTGGAAAGGCGTGGCATCGCGCCTGACCACCCAGCCCGAAGAAGGGATGGAGGTCATCGCCACCGGCCGCCTGACCACCTTCCCGGGCCAGTCCAAGTACCAGATCGTCATCGAAGACATCCGCCCGGCGGGCGTCGGCGCGCTGATGGCAATGCTGGAAAAACGCAAGGCGGCGCTGGCGGCCGAAGGGCTGTTCGACGCCGCCCGCAAACGCCCGCTTCCTTTCCTTCCCGAGGTGATCGGCGTGATTACATCGCCCTCGGGCGCGGTGATCCGCGACATCCTCCACCGCCTACGCGACCGGTTTCCGCGCAAGGTGCTGCTGTGGCCGGTGGTGGTGCAGGGCGACAGATGCGCGCCCGACGTGGTCCGCGCCATCGAAGGGTTCAACAGCCTGACCCCCGGCGGCGCGCTGCCCCGGCCCGACCTGCTGATCGTCGCCCGCGGCGGCGGCTCGGTCGAAGACCTGTGGGGGTTCAACGAGGAAAGCGTCGTGCGCGCGGCGGCGGCCTCGCAGATCCCCCTGATCTCGGCGGTGGGGCACGAAACCGATACGACGCTGATCGATTATGCGTCAGACAAGCGCGCCCCGACGCCCACGGCTGCGGCGGAACTTGCGGTCCCGGTGCGGCTGGAACTCGTGGCCTGGACCGATGATCAGGGCGCCCGGCTGACCCGCGCGCTTGGCACGGCCATCACCCAGCGCCGCCAGCGCCTCACCGATCTCTCCCGCGCCCTGCCACGCCCCGATGCGCTGCTGGACGCCCCGCGCCAGCGACTCGACATCCTGTCAGACAAGCTCCCCTACGCCCTGAAAGCCGGCATCCAGCGCCGCCGCCTCGCACTCAGCGACACATCGGGCAGCCTCCGCCCGGCCGCCCTGCGCCGGCTCATCGCCGGCCAACGCGACACGCTCGACCGCCTGTCGGCCCGCCTGCTGCCCGCGCTCGACCGCGCCACCCGCCAGCGCCGGGCCGACTTCGACCACCGCGCCGCCCGCCTGCAACCCCGCCGGCTCAAATCCGAACACGAAGCCGCCGCCCGAGACTTCCGGCGCTTCTCCGACCGCCTTTCCGCCGCGGCCCTGTCCCAGATCGCCGACTGGCGCCGCCGCATCGACACCGCCGACCGCCTGCGCGAAACGCTCGGCTACCGCGCCACGCTCGCACGCGGCTACGCGGTGGTGCGTTCGGGTGACGGGATCGTCACCACGACCCAAGCCGCCGCCCGCGCGTCCTCGCTCGAGATCGAATTCGCCGATGGCCGTTTCACGCCCGGTTTCGCGACAGCGCCCAAGCCCGCCGCGAAACCAGCCCCGAAATCGAAAACGTCTGAGCCCTCAGACCAGGGATCGCTGTTCTGAAACCGCCCGCAGAGGTATTTATCTCCAAGAAGAAGCAGGACACGCCCATGTCTTCTTCTTGCGTGTCTTCTTCTTGCGTGTCTTCTTCTTGGTCCAAATACCCTCGGGGGTGAATTGGCCTTCAGGCCAAGAGGGGGCAGCGCCCCCATGCTGTCCCGATGAACTCAGACGCCGATCTCGGGCCCGTAGCACAGCATGTCCTCACCGATGTCCTGCGCTTCGTAAAGCTCGCGCGTCTGCGGATCGTTCTCGAACCGTGCGATCAGGCCATTGGGGCCTTCGTAGAAGGTCCAGCACTGCGGGTCGGGCCGGTCATCGTAGAGGAAACAGATCTGGTCGCCTTCCTGGTACCACGTCCCGTCCTGGCACTTGCCGTCCAGGAACGACCATATGACCCGGCGGTTGTCCAGGTAGCGTTCGACGCCGTAGGCCGCGCCGTCCGCGCCATAGAACAGGGTCTTGCCCCGGGTATACCTGTCGAAGGCCTCGGCCCCCATCGGGGTTTCGGCCGCCGCAGGCGCGGTCGCCAGAAGGCACAGAATCATCAGAGCGCGTATCATGGCGCGACTCTGGCAGAACCGTTGACCGGCTTCCACCGCTGCCGGGCTCGGGCACGCCGGATCCGCGCCATCCTGCCGCCGATCCGCACATCATCCATGCCGCAGGACTTTCGTTGGGGTCGTTTTTGACGGGGCCTTAAGGCATTGACCTCTATATCACGAAAACATCACGCAGACCGGTGGACGTGAGAGGAGGACGGAATGGCACGCGACGAGCGCGACGGGCAGGGCGGCGGCAAGGGGCAGGGCGACGACAGGGGCAAGGGCGTCTGGAAATCGGGCAAGGGCAAGGGGCGTGGCACGCCCAAGGGCCGCCAGCTTGACGATGACGCCTGGGCACAGGTCCGGGCGCTGCTGGGCGACCGACCGCGCCGGCGCGACCTGCTGATCGAATTCCTGCACCTGGTCCAGGACCGGTATGGCTGTCTGTCGGCCGGGCATCTGCGCGCGCTGGCCGAGGAACTGCGCCTGTCCATGGCCGAGGTCCACGAGGTCGCGACCTTCTACGCCCATTTCGACGTGGTGAAGGAAGGCGAGGCGCCGCCGCCGGCTTTGACCATCCGGGTTTGCGAGTCCCTCTCCTGCGAACTGGAGGGCGCCCAACAGCTCAGGGTCGCGCTGCAAGACGGGCTCGACCCCGCCCGGGTCCGTATCCTGCGCGCGCCCTGCATGGGCCGTTGCGACACCGCCCCGGTGCTTGAGGTCGGGCACAACCACATCGACCACGCCACGCCGGACAAGGTGCACGCGGCCATTGCCGCCAATGACACCCATGCGCATGTGCCGGAGTACGAAACGCTCGTCGCCTACCGCGCCGGCGGCGGGTACGAGACGCTGACGCGCCTGCGCAAAAGCGGCGACTGGGAGGAGGTGCAGGACACGATCCTCAAGGCCGGGCTGCGCGGCCTTGGCGGCGCGGGCTTCCCGTCGGGGCGCAAATGGGGCTTCGTGCGCCACAACCCCGGTCCCCGCTACCTGGCCGTCAACGGGGACGAGGGCGAGCCCGGCACGTTCAAGGACCGCTTCTACCTGGAACGCCAGCCGCATTTGTTCCTTGAAGGCATGCTGATCGCCGCCTGGGCGGTCGAGGCGCAGACCTGCTTCATCTACATGCGCGACGAATACCCGGCCGTGCTGGACATCCTGCGCCGGGAGATCGCCGCGCTTGAGGACGCCGGGATCGTCGCCAGGGGGTACATCGACCTGCGCCGAGGGGCAGGGGCCTATATCTGCGGCGAGGAAAGCGCGATGATCGAATCGATCGAAGGCAAGCGCGGCATGCCCCGTCATCGCCCGCCCTTCGTCGCCCAGGTCGGCATCTTCGGCCGCCCCACGCTGGTCCACAATGTCGAGACGCTGAAATGGGTCGCCCGCATCCTGCGCGAGGGCCCGCAGATCTTTACCGACGTGCAGCGCAACGGGCGCACCGGCCTGCGGTCCTATTCCATCTCGGGCCGGGTCAAACGTCCCGGCGTGCACCTGCTGCCGGCCGGGTCCACCATCCTCGACCTGATCGACGCCGCCGGCGGCATGCGCGATGGCCACACCTTCAAGGCCTACCAGCCCGGTGGCCCCTCGGCCGGCCTGCTGCCCGCGCGCCTTGACGACGTGCCGATGGATTTCGACGAACTGCAGGCCCACGGCACCTTCATCGGGTCCGCCGCCGTGGTGATCCTGTCCGACCAGGACAGCGCCCGCGCCGCCGCGCTGAACATGCTGCGCTTCTTCGAGGATGAAAGTTGCGGTCAATGCACGCCCTGCCGGGTCGGATGCGAAAAGGCGGTCAAGCTGATGCAGGCCGACCATTGGGACCAGCCCTTGCTGGAGGCGCTGTGCACCACCATGGCCGATGCGTCCATCTGCGGGCTGGGCCAGGCGGCGCCGAACCCGATCCGGCTGACCATGACGCACTTCCCCGACGAGGTCTGACAGGCGCCGGCCGGCCTTCCATCCCCGCGCATTCCGCATTAGGTGAAGGAAACACGCGCGGAGGCCGCCCCATGGCATTTTTCTCGAAACTCAAGGACCGGCTGTTCAAATCCTCCTCCAAGCTCGGGGAAGGGCTGGACGCGATTGTCGAAGACGGCGCCGACGCGCCCGCCGCGCTCCAGCCGCCCGAAACCGCATCCGAAACCGCACCCGAACCGCAGGCCCCCATCGCGCCCGATCCCGTCGGCGAACCCGCCGCCCGACCCGTCACTCCGGCCCCTGCGGCCGACCCGACGCCCGTTGCGGACACCGCCGCCGCGCCGGAGGAACAGGGCGGCCCGGGTCTCCTTGGCCGTCTCTTCAAGGCAGAGTCCGCCGCCCCCCGCCGCACCCTTGACGACGACATGCTCGAACAGCTCGAAGAACTGCTGATCAGCGCCGACATGGGCGTCGACACCGCCCTGCGCGTCACCGCCAACATCGCCGAAGGCCGCTATGGCAAGCGCGTCTCGACCGAGGAGATAAAGCGTCTCCTTGCCGCGGAAATCGCCCGCATCATGGATCCCGTCGCCCGCCCCATGCCGCTGTATCCCAAGCGCCCGCAAGTGGTGCTGGTGGTGGGCGTCAACGGATCGGGCAAGACGACGACCATCGGCAAGCTCGCCAGCCAGTTCCGCGCCGCCGGCAAATCCGTGGTCATCGCCGCCGGCGACACGTTCCGCGCGGCCGCCGTCGAACAGCTTCAGGTCTGGGGCGACCGCGCCGGCGTGCCGGTGCTGACCGCGCCCGAAGGGTCGGACCCCGCCAGCCTCGCCTTCGACGCCATGACCAAGGCCGAAGCCGACGGCGCCGACCTGCTGATGATCGACACCGCAGGCCGGCTGCAGAACCGCGCCGACCTGATGGAGGAACTGGCCAAGATCGTCCGCGTCATCCGCAAGAAGGACCCCGACGCCCCCCACAACACCCTGCTGGTGCTGGACGCCACCACCGGCCAGAACGCGCTGTCCCAGGTGGAAACCTTCAAATCCATGGCCGATGTCACCGGCCTGGTGATGACCAAGCTCGACGGCACCGCGCGCGGCGGCGTTCTGGTCGCGCTGGCCGACAGGTTCGGCCTGCCGATCCACGCCATCGGCGTCGGCGAACAGATCGACGACCTTGCCCCCTTCGACCCCGAAGACTTCGCCGCCGCCCTCACAGGTCTTGGCCGCTGACACGAATGCACTTCTTTCTCTTTGAAAGTACCCCTCGGGGGTCCGGGGGTGGAAAACCCCCGGCGGCCCGCCACATGCGCCAGGGTCGGGGCCAGGACCAGGACCAGGGCCAGGGGCGGGGCCAGGGCGCATGACCCAATGGCTTCTCAGCCTCGAAGGCACCGAAACCGGGCACGACCTGGCCCTGATCCTCGCGCTTACCGCCGCCTTCCTGCACGCCGTCTTCGGCGCCCTGCAAAAAGGCCGGCACGACCCCTGGCTGACACGGGGCGCCATCGATATCTGCCTGATCCTGCTGTCGCTGCCGATCTGCCTCTTCCTTGTCCCGCGCCCCGAAGGCTGGGCCTGGGCGATCCTGGCGGGCTCGCTGGGGATCCACTTCGTCTACAAGCTCGGCATGGCGCTGGCCTATGAACGGGGCGCCTTTACCGTCGTCTACCCGGTGGTGCGCGGCACCGGCCCGCTGTTCACCGTGCTGGGCGCCTGGGCCCTGTTCGGAGAGGTCTTCGCCCCCGCCCAATGGCTTGGCATCGCGGTGCTGCTGGCGGGCATCTTCGGGCTGGCGGTCTACAACCTCATCCACATCAAACTGAACCGCCACACGCTGGTGCCGGCGCTGTGGCTGGCGGTCGGCACCGGGGCGATGGTGGCGCTGTACACCACCTACGACGCCTACGGCATCCGCTACACGCCCTCTCCCTTCACCTTCCTCGCCTGGTTCTTCCTGATCACGGCAGTCGACTTCCCGATCATCGCCTTCATCCGCTATCGCCGGATGGACAACCCGCCCGCGCTGAAACCGCTGTTCACCCGCGGCCTGATCGGCGCCTTCGTCGCGTTCGGCAGCTTCGGGTCCGTCATGATGGCCACGCGGCTGGACAAGGTCGGCGAAGCCGCCGTCCTGCGCGAGACATCGACCGTATTCGCGGCACTGATCGGCTGGCTGGTGCTGAAGGAAACCGTCGGACCCCGCCGCATCGCGCTCATGAGCTTGATCGCGCTGGGGGCCGTGATAGTGGAACTGGGCGGATAACCCATACAGGACCGAAACATGGCCGAAACGCAGGAAAAACACATCAACCCGATCCTCAAGCAGGTTCTGGAACTGGGCCCTACAATTGCCTTCTTCCTGATCTACCTGCGCCTGAAGGAACAGACCTTCACCTGGGGCGGGACCGATTATTCCGGCTTCATCGTCGCCACGATCCTGTTCGTGCCGATCCTGCTGATCGCCATGGGCATCCTGTGGAAACTGACCGGCACGCTGTCGCGCCTGCAGATCTTCACCGCGATCATCGTGATCTTCTTCGGCGGGCTGACGGCCTATTTCAACGACGAACGGTTCTTCAAGATGAAGACCACCATCGTGTACGGCGTCTTCGCGACCCTGCTGGGCATCGGCCTGCTGCAGGGTAAATCCTACCTCGCCTACATCCTGAACGAGATGATGCCGATGAAGGAACAAGGCTGGATGATCCTGACCCGGCGGCTGTTCGTCGTGTTCCTGGTCCTTGGCATCGGCAATGAAATCGTTTGGCGGACCATGTCGACCGACGCCTGGGTCAAGATCGAAACCTTCGGCTTCCCGATCCTGCTGTTCGGCTTCCTGTGGTGGCAGATTATCGCGCTGCAACGGTACCTGATCCTTCCGCCCGAAGAGCAGAAGTAAACCAGGAAGAAGGCCCTGGCTCAGGCGTTCTGAAGGAACGGCAGCTGCGCCCGCAGGGCAGGGCGCACCAGCAGCCGCGACCAGCGCGGGTCGGGCTGGCGGGGCATGCCCTGGCGCAGCACCTGCAGCGGCAGCCGTTCGGGATGGCGCAGCAATTCGTTGTAGAACCGCAGGATGCCGGGCCGCGTGTAGCTGGACCAGTGACAGACGCGGCGGTCGGGCCGCGCGATCGGATGGCCCAGCCGGTCCAGGAAATCCAGCGTGTCGGGGCAGTCGATCTGCACCGTCACCGCATTGGGCGCCTCCAGCCCGTGGCCGATCGACCGGTCACCGGGGGTCGGCGGGCTGATCAGCCGTTCGAAGAGAAAGTCGAACGTGTCGTTTTCCCGGCTGACGATATTGAAGACCTCGGTGCGCCGCCCGGCCGGCGTGTCCAGCGCCGCCTGCGCGCGGCCCTGGTAACAGGCGCCGGTCATCGACACGATCCGGTCGATGGCCCCGGGGCGCAGATGGCCCAGGGCCTCGAACGCCACCTCGGTCCCCATGGAATGCGACAGCACGTGCAGCGGCCGGCCCGGGTTGACCCGGTGCAACCGGTCGATCACCCCGGCCAGCGCAACCCCCGCCGCCTGCGCGGTCTTCTGCGCCGTCCAAAGCGCCCCGCGCGCGTTCCACCCGAACGCCACGCCCAGACCTTCGTCGCCATGCCCCGCGCCGAACCCCAGCCGGCGCGGCCAGCTCTGCATCCGGATGTCCGACGTGTTGGGATGCAGCGACAGGATGCGGCGGTGCGGGCAATGGTCGGGATGGCCGGGCTGGTACTTGTAGCCGTGGATCATCACGATCACCGGGCCGGCGCCGTCGGCGTCTGCCGTGAAATCGGGCAGGACATCGCCGCGTCCGGGGACGATGCGGTCAGTCCGGGCATTGATCCTGATCATGGGCATGGCAGCGCCTCACACAAGATGTGGTAGCTGGTCTATGTCCCATGCGTATGACCGGGGCGTGAAGCTTCGGTTACATGACCGTGACGGTCCTTGACCTGTTGCAACATGAGGATTATGGGCAACATCACGAGTTGTGGCGATTTGTTCACCGGATTGCGGGCCACGTTAAACATTCCGCTAAAGAGGTCAGACGAAAGACCCCTTTCGCTTGGCCGCGTCTGGGGTTTTTTTGTCGAGCCCGTCAGGAAGGGCCGGAAGGAATGACATGAGCGATACCTGGAACAAACGCACGCGCGCCGTCCATGGCGGGACGAAACGCAGCCAGTTCGGCGAACTGAGCGAAGCCATTTTCCTCACGCAGGGCTTTGCCTACGACAGCGCCGAACAGGCCGAAGCCCGCTTTCAGAAGGTGGGCGAGGACGAATTCATCTATGCCCGCTACGGCAACCCGACCGTGGCCATGTTCGAACAGCGCATCGCCGCGCTGGAAGGCACCGAAGACGCCTTTGCCACCGCCTCTGGCATGGCCGCTGTCAACGCCGCGCTGACCTCGCTGCTGAAATCCGGCGATCACGTGGTGTCCGCCAAGGCGCTGTTCGGGTCCTGCCTCTACATCCTCGAAGACATCCTGGGCCGCTACGGCGTCGACGTCACCTTTGTCGACGGCGCCGACCTGGACGCCTGGCGCGCCGCCGTGCGCGACGACACCAAGGCGGTGTTCTTCGAATCCGTCGCCAACCCGACGCTGGAAATGGTCGACATCGCCGCCGTGTCCGAGATTGCGCATGCCAAGGGCGCGCTGGTCATCGTCGACAACGTGTTCTCCACCCCCACCTTCTCCAAGGCGGTGGATCTGGGCGCCGACGTCATCGTCTATTCCGCGACCAAGCATATCGACGGCCAGGGCCGGACCCTGGGCGGCGTGATCCTGGGGACCCGCGAATTCATCCGCAAGACGGCCGAACCCTACCTCAAGCACACCGGCGCCGCGATGAGCCCGTTCACCGCCTGGGTGATGCTGAAAGGCCTGGAAACCATGGACCTGCGCGTGCGCGCCCAGGCCGACACCGCGCTGAAACTGGCGCAGGCGCTGGAAGGCCACGCGGCGCTGGACCGCGTGATCTTTCCGGGCCTCGCGGCGCATCCCCAGCACGACCTGATGCTGCGCCAGATGGGGCAGGGGGGCACGGTGTTGTCCTTCGACGTCAAGGGTGGCCAGGAAGCCGCCTTCAAGATGCTCAACGCGTTGGAAATCGTAAAGATTTCCAACAACCTGGGCGACGCCAAGTCGATCATCACCCATCCCGCGACCACCACGCACCAGCGCCTGTCGCAGGAACAGAAGGACGATCTGGGCATCACCCCGGGCCTGCTGCGCCTGTCGGTCGGCCTGGAAGACCCCGACGACCTGATCGGCGACGTCACGACCGCCCTGGCGGCAATTTGAACACTCGCGTGCCGGGGGCGTCTTTGCGCCCCGGACACGCCGGTTTGACCGGGAAGGCTCACGAATTCGTGAGCCTTTTTCGCGATCCGGTCATGAAACCCGTGCGTAATTGATTAATAGGATGTTAACCTTGTGCCGGATGCCTATGTAAGTAGGACGGCCACCGGAGGATCACGGATGAATGTACATGCCCCCACGCTTGACCGCACGCCCGAGACGGACGAGGCCCAGAAGGCCCTGGCCGTCCTGCGCAGTTGGGCCAAGTCGGCATCGGATGCCGAGATTTCTCAGCTTGATCCGGCAATCGCGGCCCTGATCCCGGGGGCTGGCGGCGAACAATATCCGTCGTTCTCGCGACACTACCCGCATGATTTCGCGGTCGACGCCAATTACAAGGCCTCGCTGCCGGACCTGCAGAACGGCCCGTCCAGCCTGATCAAGGGTGCCAAGGAACAGATCCAGCATGTCGGGATCTCGAACTTCCGGCTGCCGATTCGGTTCCATTCCCGCGACAATGGCGACCTGACGCTGGAAACATCCGTCACCGGCACCGTCAGCCTGGAAGCGGACAAGAAGGGCATCAACATGTCGCGCATCATGCGCAGCTTTTATGCCCATGCCGAAAAGACCTTCAGCTTCGAGGTGATCGAAGCGGCGCTGGATGATTACAAGTCCGACCTGGAAAGCTTTGATGCCCGGATCATGATGCGGTTCTCCTTCCCCACGAAGGTGGAAAGCCTGCGCTCGGGCCTGTCGGGCTACCAGTATTACGACATCGCGCTTGAGCTGGTCGAAAGCCAGGGCGTGCGCCGCAAGATCATGCATCTGGACTACGTCTATTCCTCGACCTGCCCCTGTTCTCTGGAACTGTCCGAACACGCGCGGTCGATGCGCGGCCAGCTTGCCACGCCGCATTCGCAGCGCTCGGTGGCGCGGATTTCCGTGGCGCTGGAACAGGATGCCGACTGCCTGTGGTTCGAGGACCTGATCGAAGCCTGCCGCCGCGCCGTCCCGACCGAGACCCAGGTCATGGTCAAGCGCGAGGACGAACAGGCCTTCGCCGAGCTGAACGCCGCCAACCCGATCTTTGTCGAAGACGCGGCGCGGCTGTTCTGCGAGGCGCTGCAGGACGATGCGCGCATCGGCGATTTCCGCGTGGTGGCCAGCCACCAGGAAAGCCTGCACAGCCACGATGCGGTCTCTGTCCTGACCCAGGGCACGACCTTCGAGGCAGAAAGCATCGACCCGCGGCTTTTCGCCTCGCTTTTCCACGTGGGCTGAATTCGGCTGACCTGAAATTGTCCTGCCGGGCCGGGCGCTTGCCCCGTGTCCGGTGGCGGCGGTTGGGCGCTGTCATGCCGCGGTGCAGCAATTCCCTCTGCACAAGCCAAATCGCTTGCGCTATACTGGTGCGTGACTGGTAGCCGGACGGATGCCGCCATGAGGTTTGCGGCCACTGCCGGCATACCTTGGGGACGGCCGGGAACCGGCCTCAGAACAATGCAGAAATGCGAGGAGCACGAGGATGATTACCTCCCAGATGCAGATGTCGGTTGCCATGATCCAGATGGCCGGCGATGCAATGGCCAACCAGATCAAGATGTTTCAGGCGCTAAGCCTGTCCGCGGTCGAACTGCCCTACCGCAACTTCAAGATGCTGTCCGACCTGGCGTCGGTTCCCTTCAGCGCGGCGGGCCTCCCGTTCGGCACCGCGCCCAAAGGCGAATCCCTTCCGGCGCCGGTAGCGAAGCCCGCCGCCAAGCCGGTTGCGAAAGCGGCCCCCAAACCTGCGGCCAAACCCGCGCCCAAGGCCGCCGAACCGAAGGCGCCCGAGGTGAAGGCCGCCGCACCGGCGCCCGCGCCCGCAGCGCCCAAACCCGAAGCGACCCCCGCTCCGACGCCTGCGTCCGCTCCGGCCGCCATGGCGGTCGAACCCAAGCCGGTTGAGACCAAGCCGGCTGAAACCAAGGCACCCGAGACCAAGGCGGCCGATCCGGCCCCCGCGCCCGCAGCGCCCAAGCCCGCCACCAAGGCAGCCAGCGCCGCCACGGCCAGGACGGCCACCGACGCGGCTCCGGCCAAGGCGCCTGTGGCCAAGAAGGCGCCGGCCCCGCGCAAGCCCCGCGCCAAGGCGTCCACCGGGACCAAGGCCACCGCCGCCCGCACGGCCACCCGCCGGACGACAACGGCCAAGGCCGCTGCGACGCCGGAAACCGGGGCTGCTGCGGCCAAGAAACCTGCCAGCAAACCGGCGACCGGCCGCACCCGCAAGCCGGCCACGCCGCCCAAGGCAACACCCGAAACATCGGGCGAGGACAGCTGACCTCCGGCCATCGCTTGACACCGTAGGCGGGGCACGCCAACGCTTCGGTCCATGTTGGACCCGCGCCCCGTCGCCTATGTCATAGGCCTCCTTGTCACAGCCCTGGGCGCGGTCATGTTCGTGCCCATGGGCGCCGATCTGATCCATGGCAACGGCCATTGGGACGCGTTCTTTGAATGCGCCGTGATCACCATGCTGGCCGGCGGCACCATTTCGATCAGCTGTTCCAATTCGGTCCCCGACCGGCTGAGCCTGCAGCAGATCTTCATGCTGACCACCGGCGTCTGGATCTTCCTGCCGGTCTTCGGCGCGCTCCCCCTCATGGTCGGCGATACCGAACTCGGCTTCACCGATGCCTTCTTCGAAGCCATGTCGGGCCTGACCACCACCGGGTCCACCGTCATCACCGGCCTCGACGACCTGCCCGAAGGCATCCTGATGTGGCGCGGCCTGCTGCAATGGCTGGGCGGCATCGGCGTCATCGTCGTCGCCATGGTCTTCCTGCCCGAACTCAGGGTCGGGGGCATGCAGATCTTCCGCTCCGAAGGGTTTGAAACCATGGGCAAGATCCTGCCCCGGGCGACCCAGATCTCGGGCCAGATCTCGTTGATCTACATCGCCATTTCGCTGGCCTGCATCATCACCTACGTGGCGCTTGGAATGGATGTCTTCGATGCGATCGTGCATGCGATGACCACGGTGTCCACCGGCGGGTTCGCCAATTACGACGCCTCGTTCAGCACCTTCTCGGGCGCCCCGGAATACGCCGCATCGTTCTTCATGATCCTCTCGGCGCTGCCCTTCGTGCGCTATGTCCAGATGGTCAACGGCGACGCCTGGTCGCTCTGGCGCGACAGCCAGGTGCGCACCTTCTTCGCCATCCTCGCCGTGCTGGTCGTCGTCACCTCGGTCGTGCTGCTGTCGATCTTCCCGCACCACTGGGAACAGGCCCTGCGCGAGGCGCTGTTCAACATCGTCTCGATCATCTCGGGCACCGGCTATGCCAGCGTCGACTACATGACATGGGGGCCGTTCCTGATCGGCCTCTTCTTCTTCATCGGTCTGATCGGCGGCTGCGCCGGGTCCACCGCCTGTTCGATCAAGGTCTTCCGCTACCAGCTTCTCTTCGCCTCGATCCGCTCGCAACTGATGAAGATCCGCTCCCCCCACGGGGTCTTCATCACCCGCTACGAAGGCCGCCGCGTGTCCGAGGAAGTGCTCAGCTCCGTCATCTCCTTCTTCGTCTTCTTCGTGGTCTCGCTGGGCGTGCTGGCGGTGGGGCTCTCCCTGACCGGGCTGGACAACGTCACCGCCATCTCGGGCGCCGCCACGGCCTTGGCCAACATCGGCCCCGGCCTTGGCGACATCATCGGGCCGGCGGGCAATTTCTCCTCGCTCAACGACCCGGCCAAATGGATGCTCTCGGCCGCCATGCTGGTCGGGCGGCTCGAGATCATGGCCGTCTACGTCATGCTCACGGTCAAGTTCTGGCGGGCGTGACCCGCCGCGCCCGTCGAACTGCCGCGCCTTGATTCCGGGCGCACAAGGTACAGATGTTACCCCAGAGCCCACGCGTGGCCTTCGACAAATGCGGGCCGGCGTGCATGTGCCCCCGGAACAGGCTCGGCTCCGGACCACGCGTGCCGTGCCACGGCGCGCCCGCATTTCGATTCATGGAGAACACGGATGAAGAAATTGTTACTCGCCCTCGGCGCCAGCCTTTTGTTCGCCGGCGCAGCCCTTGCCGATGACGCCCGCCCGACGGCGCCCGACGGCGCGCGCGCCTACATCATTTCGCCCACCGACGGCGCGACGGTCTCGAACCCGGTCACCATCCTCTTCGGTCTCGAAGGCATGGGCGTGGCCCCCGCCGGCACGGATCACGCGAAAACCGGCCACCACCACCTGCTGATCGACACCGACCTCAGCTCGCTGGACCTCGACACCAGCCTGCCGTCCACCGACCAGGTGGTGCATTTCGGCGGCGGCCAGACCCAGGTCACGATGGACCTGCCCGCCGGCACCCACACCCTGCAGCTGCTGTTGGGCGACATGAACCACGTGCCCTTCGATCCGCCGGTCACAAGCGACCCGATCACCATCACCGTGGAATGATCCCACGCAAAGCCACGGGCAGGGGCCGATCGGCCTCTGCCCCCCGTCAGCCCGTGCAGACCTGGGCAGCGATGGCCGCCTTGTCGATCACCGAATTCACGTCGGCGATCCTGCCATCCCGGAATTCGTAAAACACATTCTCGTCGAACCGGACCCGTCGTCCATTGACCGGCAGGTCGAACAGTTCGCCAACAGGGCTGCAATCGAACGCCAGGGAGCAGGCGATCACGGGCGGGTCACAGACAACGCGTGTCACGTTGAACGACAGGTCCGGGATCGCCTTGAAATCGCCGATCAGCATCGACCGATACCCGTCCAGCCCGATCCGCCTTCCATTGTACGTGACATCGTCGGCGACAAACCGGCCCAGGGTCGCCCAATCCTGGCTGTTCAGGCAGGCGATGTATCCCGAATAGGCCTTGGTGATCTCGTCGCGGGTCATGGGGCACCTTTGATAGCGGTTTTCACGCAGGCTAGCACGCAGGCTTCCAGGAACACCACCTGACTGACCCGGGCTGACCGCCCCGGGCCGGCCAGCGATTTACCCCCAGGGCCCTTTCGGCGCACGATGACCCGACTTCGGCACCCGGCTGGCCGACAGGGGCTGCGCATCATCGCCGCGCGGAGGTTCCGCATAGTCCGAAAGTCCCGAAGAAGGTCGCGAAGAGGGCCGCGCATACCCTGGTGACCTCGCAGACCCGGACGCCCCCGCAGACCCCGCCATGGCCCGCAGCGCGGCGATGCGGTTCTCGGTCGCCGGGTGGGTGGCGAACAGGCTGTCGCGCTTGTTGGCGTGCAGCGGGTTGATGATGAACATATGCGCCGTCGCCGGATTGCGTTCGGCGGCGTCGTTGTCGATCCGCGCCGCGCCCACGGCGATCTTTTCCAGCGCCGAAGCCAGCCACAGCGGCTGACCGCAGATCTCGGCCCCCGCCTTGTCGGCGGCATATTCCCGGGTCCGGCTGATCGCCATCTGCACCAGCGCGGCGGCCATCGGCGCCAGGAACATCATCATCAGCGTGCCGACCAGCCCCATCCGTTCGCGCGAGCCCCCGAAGAACAGCGCAAAGTTCGCCAGCATGGAAATCGCACCGGCAAAGGTCGCCGTGACGGTCATGATCGCGGTGTCGTGGTTGCGGATATGGGCCAGTTCATGCGCGATCACGCCCGCCAGCTCCTCGCGGCTCAGGCTGCGGACCAGCCCCGATGTCACCGCGACGGCGGCATTGGCCGGGTTGCGCCCGGTGGCAAAGGCATTGGGCTGGGGCGTGTCGATCATGTAGACCTTGGGTTCGGGCAGGCCGGCGTTCCGCGCCAGTTCGGACACCAGCGCGTGCAGGCCCATCCGGTCGTTGCGGATCACCGGCTGGGCATTGTGCATGCGCAGCACCATCCGGTCCGAATTCCACCAGGTGAAAACGTTCATCGCCGCCGCGACCACCAGCGCGATCAGCGCACCGCCCGATCCGCCGATCATGTACCCCACGCCCATGAACAGCGCAGTCATCGCCGCCATCAGCATCGCCGTCTTCACGTAACCCATCTTCGTCTCCGCAAAATCACCATGTGGCAACACTGCAGATATGTGTCCGGTTCCCGGTCGCGCAAGAACCGGGCGGATCCGCGTCTTCGTGAGCCGACCGTGCTGATATCTCCGTCACCCGGTCCCTGAGCAGGACACAGGGGGGCCCCAGGCGGTGATCACGGCTGCAGCAAGGTATTGGAAGGCGAGGGAAGGGAAGGCCCGGGAAGGGAAGGCATGCAAACGCAAGGCGCACAATCTGGTGCGGAGCCGTGGGACATCCTAACGAATTGTAAAAACGCCTCTGTAACCCATTGATATTACACAAGACGATGGGTGTCCCACGCGTGGGACACCCTGGGGGAGCTTACTCCCAGCAGCTCACAAGGACGGTCATCCCCTCGGCCAGTTTCATCAGGTCCTGCGGCGCCACGCTCTCCGGGGAGCTTCCCCCCGCGGCGCCCACGCCCGCCTGTTTCAGCAGGCCTGCGATGGCGCCCGACTTGGCCGCGAACCGCACGTCCGTCGGCAGCTGCTGCGCGCCGCCCTTTTCGGGCAGCAGCATCCCCAAGACCGAGCCGCCCGCATCGAAGACCGGCCCACCCGCATCGCCCGGCTGCGCCGCCAGCGCCAGCCGGGTCAGCCCGTCCTCCCCGTCCAGGCCCCGCGTGTCCGACAGCGTCCCGAAGGTCAGCGACGGCGCGCCCAGAACGCCGCCGAAGGAATAGCCCGCCACGGCGATCTCCGACTGCAGCCGCGGCAGCAGGTCCGACAGCCGCGCGATCTCCATCGGGGCCAGCCGGTCCGTCGGGCGCAGCACCGCCACCCCCAGCGCCGGATCCGACGCCACCACGCGCGCCTGGTACTCATCCGCCAGCGTCACCCGCCCGCAGGACGCCACCGTCGCCGCCGAGGTTACGACACTCCCTTGCCGGTCCACGAAAAAGCCCGAACCGGTGACCGACGGCTTGCGCACCTCCAGCCCCGACACCAGGTCGACATTCTGTTCCTGCTCGGCGCCGGCCAGCGGATCCAGCGTGCCGGGCAAGCGGGTGAAGCTGGTCTTCATCTCGGCCAGCACCCGCGCGCGGCGGCGTTCATCCCCCGTGGGCCAGGTCAGGATGAAGCCCTTGATCTCGTCGTCCTGAAGGCTGGCTTCCACGTGGGTCACCATGCGGGCATTGCGCCCCTCGATGGTGAACCCCGTCCGCGTCCGTTCGCGCGGCCCGTCCAGCGGCACGATGTCCAGCGTCTGCAGGATGTCATACAGCCCGTAAAGCGTATCGCTTTCGCCTGGCTCGCTGATCAGCAGCAGCCGGATGCCGTCGTCGGTGGTCGCATCGTAATGGGCAAAGGGCGACTGGTACTTGGCAAAGGCCACCACGCCCAGGGGCATCTGCATGGCGATACCGGCGCGAATGTCGCTTTGCCGGGTCATGCCGACGCTGGTCAGGGGCTGGTTGTACTGTTCCATCAGAACGGCGCGCTGGCGGGTGGTGAGGATGCCGGTGGGCTCGTAGCCATTGGCCACCTGCCAATCCCCCATAGACCGCCGCGTCCCGGCCCCGAAGGCGCCGTCGATCCCGGCGTTGTAAAAGCCGCCCCATTGCATCGCCCGCTGCAGGTCCATCCGGTCCTGTGCCGTCAGCAGCCGTTCCGAAACGCGCGCCTCGGCCGGGGTTTCATCCACCTGGCCGACCGGGGCTGGCGTGTCGGGGGCGGCGGGGCCGGGGTTGGAGGCCAGCGGCTGGGCGTCGAGCGGGGCAGGGGCCGTGCCCTCGGGGCCGACGCCGATGGGATAGAACCGCCGCCCATAGGTGCGCGTGCCGGTGATATAGCTGTCGCGGGGGATCTTGCCCTCGGCGCGATAGACCTGCAGCACCTGGCGGGCGTCCTCGGGGGCGTAGGGCCCAAGCGCGATGCCGTACCAGCTGCCGCCCAGGGCAAAGCCGTTCACGTCCGGCATTTCGGCCGCATAGCGGCGGGCGCGTTCCTCGGCGACGGTCAGGCTGGGGTGGGCCTCGATCTGGACCCAGACGTTTTCTTCCTGTGCAACCGCGGCGCGGGCCGCAAAGAGGACCGTGAATGCGATCCACCCAAGGAGTTTTTTCATGCTCATACCTCGATTTACCCGCGTTGGCCGCGGGTCAATGGCCCTGTCGGGCCTTCATTAACCTGAAATCGCCCGATTTGACCATGAATTGACACTTCGTGACAAGGTAATGTGGCCCCGTTGACCCGGCCGTCCACCCCGCCTATTCAATGGCCGCCGCTCCATCCGGGAAAGACTGACATGCTCGACGCCGCCACAGCCCCGCGCTCGTTCCAGGAGATCATCCTGCGCCTGCAGAATTACTGGGCCGCAAAGGGCTGCGCGATCCTGCAGCCCTACGACATGGAGGTCGGCGCCGGAACGTTCCATCCGGCGACCACCCTGCGCTCGCTGGGCTCGAACCCCTGGGCCGCGGCCTACGTTCAGCCGTCGCGCCGCCCGACCGACGGGCGCTATGGCGAGAACCCGAACCGCTTGCAGCATTATTACCAGTACCAGGTGCTGATCAAACCGTCGCCGCCCGACCTGCAGGACCTGTACCTGGGGTCCCTTCAGGCGATCGGCATCGACATGGACCTGCACGACATCCGCTTTGTCGAAGACGACTGGGAAAGCCCGACGCTGGGCGCCTGGGGCCTGGGCTGGGAAGTCTGGTGCGACGGGATGGAAGTGTCGCAGTTCACCTATTTCCAGCAGGTCGGCGGGCACGATTGCAAGCCTGTGTCGGGCGAGTTGACCTATGGCCTGGAACGGCTGGCGATGTACGTCCTGGGGATCGAGCATGTGATGGACATGCCGTTCAACGACCCTCAGACGCCGATCCCGCTGACCTATGGCGACATCTTCCGCCAGACCGAACAGGAATATTCCCGCTGGAACTTCGACGTGGCCGACACCGAGGTCCTGCTGCGCCATTTCGAGGAAGCCGAGGCCGAATGCGCCCGCATCCTGGATCACCCGGCCGAGGATCCCAAGACCGGCAAGCGCATCATCATGGCGCATCCCGCCTATGACCAGTGCATCAAGGCCAGCCATATCTTCAACCTGCTTGACGCGCGGGGCGTGATTTCCGTGACCGAACGGCAGGCCTATATCGGCCGGGTCCGGGCGCTGGCCAAGCAATGCGCCGACGCCTTCGTCCAGACAGAGGCCGGTGGGGCGGAGCGCGAAGAAGAGATCCCGTTCGAGTGACCCGCTCAGGCCAGCCCCGGCCAGAGCGCCTTGAGCCCGTCGGCGATCATCTCGACGGCGATGGCGGCGAGGATCATGCCCATCAGGCGGCTCATGATGGCGCGCGCCGTTGTGGACAGGTGCCGGCCGATATCGGCGGCAAAGAAGAACACGATGCCCAGCATGGCAATCAGCCCGCCGAAGACCACGCCAAAGGCGATCTTGTCGCTGATCGTGGTGGCCTGACCCATGAAGACGATCAGCGTCGCGATGGTGCCGGGGCCGATGATGATCGGGAAGGTCAGCGGGTAAAAGGCGACCGAGGCCGCATCGGGGTAGGCGGCCTTTTCATGCTGCGATCCCGAATGGGACTGGCTGTGGTCCCCGTTCAGCATGTTCAGCGCGATCAGCAGCAGGACAAGACCCCCCGCCGTGCGGAAATCGTCGATGGAAATGCCGAACAGCTTCAGCACCGCCGATCCCGCCAGCGAGAACACCGCGCCCATGACCAGGGAATACAGCGCCACCTTCAGCGCGATGGCCTTCTGCGTCGCCGCGTCCGCGCCATCGGTGATGCCCAGGAACAGGGGCAGGTTGCTGATCGGGTTCATGATCGCGAAAAGCGCGCCGAACAGCTTGATCGCGTATGCCGTGTCCATGGATCCCCCCGTGTGACTGGGCGCGGCCTAGCACATGCTTACCCCTGCGGAAAGGCCCGAGGATGAACGGAAAACTACTGGCTGGCTTCATCGTGGTGTCCGCCCTGATCACCGGGGCCGGCATCTACTACATGCAGGTCTACGCCTTCTACGGTGCGGTGGCGCCCGATGGATCGACCGACGTCCAGCTGGTGTCGCGTGTCACGGGCGCGCCCGAGCCGATTGCCTACGCCGATTTCCAGGCGATCGACGCCTCGTCCTCGCCGATCCGCTACCGGGCCTGTTTCACCACGACGCAACCGCTGGACGAATTGACCGAGGCCTACGAAATGGCCGACGATCCCGATCCGCGCAATGCGCCGGGCTGGTTCGACTGTTTCGACGCGGCCGAGATCGGCGCCGAGCTTGAGGCCGGCACCGCGCAGGCGTTCATCGGGCAGAAGAACGTGGATTACGGGGTCGACCGGATCGTGGCCATTACCCAGGACGGGCGCGGCTATGTCTGGCACGATCTGAACCATTGCGGCGAAAAGGCCTATGACGGCACGGTGGTGGGCGAGGAATGTCCGGCCCGTCCGAAACACGAGTAAGCGGTTAGACGGTACAACCCATGATCCTCGAGATCCCCGATTTCCTGTCCCTGACGCTGGGACTTGCGGTGTTCCTGCTGGGTGTCATGCTGAACGACCGGTTCGAGCCGCTGCACCGGTTCAACATCCCCGAGGCGGTGACCGGCGGGCTGGCCGTCGCGCTGGTGGTGCTGCTGGTCTACCTGGTCGCGGATGTCGAGATCGTCTTCAACCTGGCGACACGGGATTTCCTGCTGGTGCTGTTCTTCTCGGGCATCGGGCTGAATGCGCGGCTGGGGGATCTGATCTCGGGGGGCAAGGCGCTGGCGGTGCTGCTGGGGCTGACCGTGCTGGCGATCTGCGCGCAGAACATCATCGGGACGCTTGGCGCCGTGCTGTTCGGGTTCCCGGCCCAATCCGGCGTCCTGTTCGGGTCCGCCGCGCTGATCGGCGGGCACGGCACGGCCATCGCCTGGGCGCCCGAGGTCATGCGCGCCACCGGGTTGGGCAACGCGGCCGAACTGGGCGTGGCGGTGGCCACGCTGGGGCTGGTGCTGGCGGCGCTGGTGGGCGGGCCGGTGGCCGGGTTCCTGGTGCAGCGCCACAAGCTCGGCCCGCAGACCGAGGAAGAGGTCATCACCATCGGCGTGCAGGACGACGCCTCGCGCGAGGCGGCGCGGATCGACCACAAGACGGTGATGCGGGCGCTGTTGTACCTCAACCTCGCGATCATGACGGGCTTCCTGCTGCACGAGGTCCTGGAGGACCTGGGCGTGATGCTGCCCTATTTCGTGCCCTGCCTGATCATGGGCATCGTCATCGCCAACCTGCGCGCGGCGCTTTTCCCCAAAGCGCCCCCTGTCTCGCGCACGGCGTCGCTGGCGCTGATCTCGGAATTCGCGCTTGGCGCCTTTCTGGCCATGTCGCTGATGTCGCTGCAGCTGTGGACCATTGCCGAACTTGGCCCCGCCATCGCCGTGACACTGGCGCTGCAGACGCTTTTTACCGTGGTCTTTGTTGTCTGGGTGCTGTTCCCCGTCATGGGGCGCACCTACGACGCCGCCGTCCTGGCCGCCGGGTTCGGCGGGTTTGCCCTGGGCGCGACGCCCACCGCAATCGCCAACATGACAGCCGTAACCAAGCGATATGGCCCGTCGCCTATTGCCTTCATCGTGCTGCCCCTTGTATCCGCATTCTTCGTGGACATCGCCAATGCCATCGTCATCCAGATGGTTCTGAACTTCTGAAGGACATCCCGTGCCCGACCTGCTGATCGAACTCTTTTCCGAAGAAATTCCGGCCCGCATGCAGGCGCGTGCGGCGGAGGAACTGAAGAAACGCATGACCGACGGCCTTGTCGAGGCCGGTCTGACCTATGCCGGTGCCGCCGCCTACGTGACGCCCCGCCGCCTGGCGCTGGCCATCAGCGGGCTGACCGCCGAAAGCCCGACGCTGCGCGAGGAACGCAAGGGGCCGAAAGTGGGCGCGCCCGAGAAGGCGATCGAAGGCTTCCTGCGCGGCGCGGGGCTGACCCGCGACGACCTGGAAGAACGCGACACGCCCAAGGGCGCCGTCTATTTCGCCATCGTGACCAAGCCGGGCCGCAAGGCCGAAGAGATCATCGCCGAAGTGCTGGAAACCACGGTGCGCACCTTTTCCTGGCCCAAGTCGATGCGCTGGGGCGCGGGCAGCCTGCGCTGGGTGCGGCCGCTGCATTCGATCCTGTGCCTTCTGTCGGACGAGGGCGGCGCGCGCGTCGTCGAGATGGAGATCGACGGCATCAAGGCCGGCAACACCACCGAAGGGCACCGGTTCCTGGCGCCGGGCCGGTTCAGCGTCACCTCGTTCGAGGATTACGAGGCGCAGCTGAAACGCCGCTCGGTCATTCTGAACGCGGACGAACGGGGCGAACAGATCTGGCATGACGCCACCAACATGGCCTTTGCCAACGGTCTGGAGGTGATCGACGACAAGGGCCTGCTGGCCGAAGTGTCGGGGCTGGTCGAATTCCCCGTCGTGCTGATGGGCGAGATCGGCGAGGATTTCCTGGATCTGCCGCCCGAGGTGCTGCAGACCTCGATGAAGGAACATCAGAAGTTCTTCTCGGTCCGCAATCCGCGCACGGGGCGCATCGAACGGTTCATCACCGTGGCGAACCGGACGACGTCGGACCACGGGGCCACGATCCTTGCGGGCAACCAGAAGGTGCTGGCGGCGCGTCTGTCGGATGCCAAGTTCTTCTGGGAAAACGATCTTCGCGTCGCCAAGGCCGATATCATGTCCTGGGTGCGCGACCTGGAAAACGTGACTTTCCACAACAAGATGGGCAGCCAGGGCGACCGCATCCGGCGCATCGCCTCGCTGTCGCATGAGCTGGCCGACATCACCGGCGCCGACGCGGCCGAGGCGCAGGAAGCCGCCGAGTTGGCCAAGGCCGACCTGTCTTCGGAAATGGTCTATGAATTCCCCGAACTGCAGGGGCTGATGGGCCGCTACTACATCGCCGCCTCGGGACGCAGCGACGCTGTCGCCGCCGCCGCCCAGCACCATTATTCGCCGCTGGGCCCGTCCGACGACGTGCCGACGGGCAAGGTGTCGGTCACCGTGGCGCTGGCGGACAAGCTGGACATGCTGGCGGGCTTCTGGGCCATCGACGAAAAACCGACCGGGTCCAAGGACCCGTTTGCCCTGCGCCGGGCCGCGCTGGGGGTGATCCGGCTGATCCTGGAGAACGACCTGCGCCTGCAACTGCGCGAAGTGACCGCGCGGGCCTTCTTTCCGCATGCGCTGAAACGCGATGCGGGCGCGGGCGAGACCATGGCCGAGAAACACGCCGAATATGCCCGGATCACGGGCACCGAGGCCGGGAAGATCGGCGGGATGTCGGCCAAGGCACTGACGTCGATGATTGCGTCGCGCGGGCTGCTGGGCACGCTGTGGGACACCATCAGCGACCGGAATTCCAGCTTTGCCGAGGACAAGGCGATCCTGGATGACCTGCTGGGCTTCATCCACGACCGGCTGAAGGTGGTGCTGCGCGAAAAAGGCATTCGTCACGACATCATCGACGCCTGTATCGAGATGCCCGGTTCGGACGATCTGACGCTGCTGGTCAAGCGGGCCGAAGCCCTTGATGCGGTTCTGAAAACCGAGGACGGCGAGAACCTGCTGCAGGGCTTCAAGCGGGCCAACAACATCCTGACCCAGGCCGAGGAAAAGGACGGTGTCGAATATTCCTTCGGTGCCGATCCCCGCTTTGCCCAGGACGCGGCCGAAGCCGAACTGTTCGAAGCGCTGGACATGGCCGAAGCGTCGATTACCCCGGCGTTGAAGCGCGAGGATTTCGCCGACGCGATGAGCGCGATGGCGGGTCTGCGCGGTCCGGTCGATGCCTTCTTCGAAGCCGTGCAGGTCAATACAGACAACCAGACCGTGCGGCGTAACCGCTTGAATCTCCTTAGCCGAATCCGTTCGGTCTGTATCTCTGTGGCCGATCTCACGCGTATCGACGGGTGATTGGCGACAAGACCAAGGACTCTCTTGCACGAACCGGCGGCGGGCGTATCTTGCCCGTTGAAGTGGATTCCGCAGTGCAGAATAATCCCGATACCACCCTCGTCACACCCGATGCACCCATCAAGAACTACACCCATGGGGGCCGGGCCAAGTGCCTTCAGCGTCTTGTGCGGCTGGACATGCCTGTGCCGCGCACGGTGGCGTTGTCCTTTGACGCGGTGCACCGCATCGCCCAGGGCCATCTGCCGGATCTGACACGCATCCTGGCGGCGTTCGACGACAACCCGCTGCTGTGTGTGCGCCCATCGTCCGAAGACCCCGACTGGGGCGGGCCGGGGGCGGTTCTGAACATCGGCATGAACGCCGCCCGCCACGTCGCGCTGTGCAAGCGGCTGGGCCGGACGGCGGCGGACGCGCTGTACGTGCGCTTTGTGCAGGCCTATGCGTCGAACGTGGCGCGGCTGGACCCGGATGTGTTCGACGACGTCGATGTCTGCGAGGACGGCGCGCTGGACCGGATCCTCGAAGCTTACGCGGTCGAGGCCGACGAACCCTTTCCGCAGGACCCGGGCCGCCAGCTGTCCGCCGTTCTGAAATCCATGGCCCGCGCCTGGGAGGGCACATCCGCCCGCCTGCTGCGACAGGCCAAGGGCGCGCCGGCCGATGCCGGGCTGGGCCTTGTGGTGCAAGAGATGATCCCCGGTCTGGGGCAGGGCGAATGCGGATCGGGCGTGCTGCAACTGGTCGATCCGGTGACCGGCCAGCCGCAGCTGACCGGGCGTTACCTGAGCCAGAGCCAGGGCCGGGACGCGCTTGGTGCCGGGCGCAAGGCCCTGTTTCTGCAAAAGGATACCCGCGGCCCGTCGCTTGAGGAACTGGCGCCGGCAGCCTTTGGCGCACTCAAGGAACACGCCGCGCGGATGCGGGTGAAGCTGCGCGAGGAAATGCAGGTCGAGTTCGTGATCGAGAACGGGCGCGTGCATATCCTGGACGGCGTGCGTGTGCCCCGGTCGTCCCGGGCGACGGTGCAGATTGCCGTGCGGCTGGCGCAGGACGGTGTCATCACCCAACAGGAAGCGGTGATGCGGGTGGAACCCGGCGCGCTGAACGAATTGCTGCACCGTCAGGTCGCGCCGCGCGCGAAACGCGACGTGATCGGGTCGGGTATCGCGGCCAGCCCAGGCGCAGCCACCGGCCGCCTGGTCTTTACCGCGGCCGAGGCGCAGGCCAGTGCGGCGCGGCGCGAACCCTGCGTGCTGATCCGGCGGGAAACCGTGCCCGAGGATATCCGCGGCATGCATGCCGCCATCGCCGTGCTGACCGAAAAGGGCGGCATGACCAGCCATGCGGCGGTGATCGGCCGGGGTCTGGGGCTGCCGTGCATCGTGGGGGCATCGGGCCTGACCTTCCGGATGAACCAGGAACAACTGGTCGCGCCGAACGGGCGGGTCTTCAAGACCGGCGACATCATCACCATCGACGGGACGTCCGGCCAGGTGCTGGCGGGCGAGCCCGAGATGCTGGAACCGGCGCTGGACGATGCCTTTCAGACGCTGATGGGGTGGGCCGACGAGGCGCGTGATATCGGCATCCGCGCTAATGCCGACACGCCCGAGGACGCCCAGACCGCGCGCAACTTCAACGCGCAGGGCATCGGGTTGTGCCGGACGGAACACATGTTCTTCGAACCGGCCCGCCTTGTTGTCATGCGCGAGATGATCTTTGCCGAGACCAGCGGCGATCGGGCCGCTGTGCTGGAGCGGCTTTTGCCCATGCAAAGGGCCGATTTCATTCAGCTTTTCCGGATCATGGAAGGCCAGCCGGTCTGTATCCGCCTGTTCGATCCCCCCTTGCACGAATTCCTGCCGACCACCCGCAGCGGCCAGCGCGACCTGGCCGAGGCGCTGGACATCCCGCTGTCCGACGTGGTGCGCCGGGCCGAGCAGATGGGCGAATACAACCCGATGCTGGGCATGCGCGGCGTGCGGCTGGGGGTCACGGTTCCCGAAATCTACGACATGCAGGCCCGCGCGATCTTCGAGGCGACACTGGAGGCCAGCCGTGACGGCGCCCCTGTCGAACCCGAGATCATGATTCCCCTGGTGTCGGCCCGGCGCGAGGTCGAGCTGGTCAAGGCGCGCATCGATGCCGTTGCCGCCGCTGTCCGCGCCGAACGGGGGCGCAGTTTCGTCTACAAGCTGGGCGTCATGGTCGAAACCCCGCGCGCAGCGCTGCGCGCCGGCGAGATCGCCCAGCACGTGTCCTTTCTGTCCTTCGGCACCAATGACCTGACCCAGATGACCTATGGCCTGTCGCGCGACGACGCGGGGCGGTTCATGTCCGCCTACGTCAAGCTGGGGGTCTTTCCCGAAGATCCGTTCCATGTGCTCGATGTCGACGGTGTCGGCGAATTGCTGGAACTGGGCGCGGCCCGGGGCAGGGCGGCCCGGCCGGACATCACCCTGTCGATTTGCGGCGAACACGGGGGCAATCCCGAATCAATCGCCTTCTGCCGGGAGGCGGGTTTCGACTATGTCTCGTGCTCTCCGTTCCGGGTTCCGGTCGCACGGCTTGCAGCCGCCCAACTGGCGATTTCCCACCAGATCGGCCGATCAGAGGCCGCGCAATAACACCATCTTGACGTCAAGTCGTGGGAACAAAACCGCTGTCAATAGGCGGATTTGTTCTCAGTATGCCGTGATTTTGAGCGAAACTGGACGCTATTGATCGTTTCCGTTAAGTGACCGTGGATCTGCGCCTTGGGGGGCGGCCTATCCGAGTTGAATACAAGAGGTCACTAATGTTGAGAGCCGCGTTCGTGCTCGCGTGCATCCTGGGCTTGAGCCCTGCTGTGTCGGTCGCAGCTGATGCCGAATTGAAATCGCTGATGAACCTGGAAAAGACCCGGTTGATGGCGCTGCCCGCTGGCCATGTCGCCGGTCTGGTCGCAGACCCGAAATCGGTAAAGAAGAAACGCAACGACCTGGAAAAGGTTCCCAACGTCGAATTCTCGCGGTCCTGGGTGGATGCTTTGCCCAAGGCCAACGGCGGCAAGGACTGGGCCTGCCTGTCCGAGGCGCTGTATTTCGAAGCCCGGGGCGAAACCATCAAGGGCCAGTTCGCGGTGGCCGAGGTCATCCTGAACCGGGTCCATAGTCAGCGCTTTCCGAATTCGGTCTGCGGGGTGATCCACCAGGGAACCGGCAAGCTGCACCAGTGCCAGTTCACCTACACCTGCGACGGCCGGGCCGAAAACATCCACGAACCCGCCGCCTATGACCGTGTTGCCAAGGTCGCGCGCCTGATCCTGGACGGCAAGGCCAAGCCGCTGACCGACGGGGCGACGTTCTATCACACCAATGCCGTGCGCCCGCGCTGGTCCCGGGTCTACAAGCAGACCGCCCAGATCGGCGTGCACAAGTTCTACCGCGACAATTACCGGACCGCCGACAACAGCTGAAACCGATACAGCCGTTGTCCGCGGACCGGCCGGAAATCGCCCCTGGCGCTTTCCACGGACCAAGGTCCCTGTTAACAGCCGGTCGACCCGGGCCCAGGATGGGCCCGGACTGACAACGAAACGGATCGCATGACTTCAGACCTGCATCTTGCCTTCGCCTCCCTGTCGGATCGGGCCGAGGCGTCGGCGGCCTCGGGGCCGCTGGACCGCATCAGCGTCCGCGACCACGTGGTCGATGTGGAGATCGGTGCGTTCCAGGCCGAACGGGGCACCACCCAGCGCGTGCGCTTCAACGTGGTGGTCGAAGTCGAGCCGGTCACCGTGGCTGTCGACGACGATGTCGACCGGATCCTGTCCTACGACCGGATCACCGACGCGATTTCCGAAAGCCTGGCCGAAGAACGGCTGAACCTGCTGGAAACCCTGGCCGAACGGGTTGCCGAACGGGTGCTGACCGCACCGCGCGCCATGCGGGTCTTCGTGCGGATCGAAAAGCTTGACCGGGGGCCGGGGGCTTTGGGCGTCGAGATCGTGCGCGACCGGCGCTGGCATCCGGAAACGGGGCGTCACGAGGATGTTCCCCATCCCCGGCTGGTCTACCTTTCCAACGCGGCGATGGAGGCTGCGACCCTTTCGGGCTGGATCGACGCGCTGCAGGCGCAGGGCCGGCCGGTGATCTTCTGTGTCGGTGCGTCCGATCTGCCGGTGCCGCAGACGGGCCATCGCATGACCCAGCGGCGCATCGACCTGCTGGCCATCGAACAGAACGCCTGGCGCCTGGCCGCGCGCGACAGCCGCTGCGTGGTGGTGGGCACGCGCACCGAACTCGACTGGGCGGTGCGCCATGGCCAGATCTCGGTCTGGGCGCCATCGAAGATCGTGCTGGATTCGGTCGAAAGCCCCTCTGTCCGGTCTGATGACACGGTGGCGCTGGCCGCGTGGTTCGCCGGCCGCATCCAGGCCGAAGAGCTGCTGGTCGTGGGCGCCGACCTTCCCGAGACCGACAGCACGCGGGTCAAGCTGCGCGCCATGTCCGTGCAGGAGCGCGAAATCCTTTGACCGATCTGCTGTACCGCCCCGTCGTCCGCTGTGACCTGCCGCGGACCGATGGCGCCTTGCCGCTGGCCGGCGGGCCGATGTGGTTCGACGAGGTGCTGTGCCTGCCGCGCAGGGGGGACCCCACGCGCATGGCGGCCAGGGATCTGCCCGACGATATCCGCGACCGACTGACGGCGCCCCGGGCGCCGGTGGCCGGGCTGGCCATGGACCGGCCGCACGTGATGGGCATCCTGAACACCACGCCCGACAGTTTCTCGGACGGGGGCGCCCATGTGGACCCGGCCACCGCCATGGCGTCGGCGCGGGCGATGGTCGAAGCGGGCGCGACCTTTGTCGACATCGGCGGGGAATCCACGCGGCCCGGATCCGAAACCGTTCCCGTGGCCGAAGAGATCGCGCGCGTGGTGCCCGCGGTCGAAGGATTGCAGAACGTTACAGGCGCCGTGATCTCGATCGACACGCGCAAGGCGGGGGTGGCGCGGGCCGCGCTGGACGCCGGTGCACACCTGATCAACGACGTATCGGGCTTTACCTATGATCCGGATCTTGCGCCGTTATGTGCTGCGGCGGGCGTGCCCGTCTGCGTGATGCACAATCAGGGCGATCCGCAGACGATGCAGGACAATCCGTTCTATGACAGTGTCTTGCACGACGTCTTTGATGTTCTGGAAGACCGCATCCAGGTGCTGGAAGCCCAGGGCATTCCGCGCGGCCGCATCCTGGCCGACCCGGGCATCGGGTTCGGCAAGACGGTCGAACACAACCTGACCCTGCTGCATCACATTTCGGTCTTTCACGGGCTGGGATGCGCCATCCTGCTGGGCGTCTCGCGCAAGGGCTTTATCGGGCGCATTGGCGAGGAGCCGCGCGCAAACGCCCGTGGGCCCGGTTCCATCGCCGTGGGCCTTGCCGCGCTGGGGGAAGGGGTGCAAATTCTCAGGGTACATGACGTGGCCGATACGGCCCAGGCGGTGCGTCTCTGGCAGGCGGTTCGCTTCGGGGGCTGAGGCGCGTCCAAGAACCAGAAGAACCAGAACGAGACAGGCAGAAAAGGACGCGACAGCAGATGCGCGAACTGTTCGGTACGGACGGTGTCCGGGGCACCGCGAATGCACACCCGATGACGGCTGAAATGGCACTGCGGATCGGGGCGGCCGTGGGGCATTACTTTGGGCAGGGCAATGGCGGCGTGCACCGTGTCGTGATCGGCAAGGACACGCGCCTGTCGGGCTACATGTTCGAAAACGCGCTGACGGCGGGGCTGACCTCCACCGGCATGAGCGTGCTGCTGATGGGGCCGGTGCCGACACCGGCCGTGGGCCTGCTGACCCGGTCGATGCGGGCGGATCTGGGTGTGATGATCTCGGCCAGCCACAACCCGGCCGCCGACAATGGGATCAAGTTCTTCGGCCCCGACGGGTTCAAGCTTTCCGACGAGGTCGAGGCCGAGATCGAGGCGCTGATCGAGACCGGCGTGCCGCTGGCCGCCGCCGACAAGATCGGCCGGGCGAAACGCATCGACGACGCGCGGTTCCGCTATGGCGAACGGCTGAAGACGTCGCTGCCGCGCCGGATCCGGCTGGGCGGGCTGAAGGTGGTGATCGACTGCGCCAATGGCGCAGCCTACCGCACCGCGCCCGAGATCCTGTGGGAACTGGGCGCCGAGGTGATCCCGGTGGGCGTGTCCCCGAACGGGCACAACATCAACGACGGCTGCGGATCGACCAAGCCCCAGGCGGCGGCGCGCACCGTGGTCGAACAGGGTGCGGACCTGGGCATCTGCCTGGATGGCGATGCCGACCGGGTGATCCTGATCGACGAGACCGGGACCATCGCCGACGGCGACCAGATCATGGCGCTGCTGGCCACCCGCATGATGGCCGAAGGCCGGCTGGCCAAGAAGACGCTGGTGGCCACCGTCATGTCGAACCTCGGGCTGGAGCATTTCCTGAAAGGCCAGGGGCTGGCGCTGGAACGCACCAAGGTCGGCGACCGCTACGTGGTGGAACGCATGCGCGAAGGCGGGTTCAACCTGGGCGGCGAACAATCGGGCCACATCGTGATGAGCGATTATGCCACCACCGGCGACGGCCTGATGGCGGGCCTGCATTTCATCGCCGAGATGATCCGGTCGGGCCGCAAGGCCAGTGAACTGGCGCACCAGTTCGACCGCGTGCCGCAGCTGCTGAAGAACGTGCGCTACGAAGCCGGGCAGGACCCGTTGGCAAGCGTGTCGGTCAAGTCGGCGATCCAGGCCGCCGAGGCGTCGCTGAACGGCTCCGGCCGGCTGCTGATCCGCAAGTCGGGGACCGAACCGCTGATCCGCGTGATGGCCGAATGCACCGACGAGGCGTTGCTGGGCCAGGTCGTCGACGGCATCGTGGCCGAGGTCGAGGCGGCGGCGCTGCCCGCCTGACCGGACCGCGCCGCGTTAACCCTGCGCCCGGCTTTCGGACCGGGCGGGGTGCCCTTTCTGCTAGGATCTTCCCCAGTCGCGGGCAGATTGCGGGGCGATAGGGAAAATGATCGGAAAATTCATGACGCTTGCGGTGGCTCTGGCTTTGGCCGGACCCGTGAGCGCGGCCAAGATGAAGGTGGCCTTGCTGGAGCCCTGGGATGGCAGGCGCGTGCCTGCGGGCCAGCATTGCCGCATGTTCGGCGGGGACGGGGCGACGCCGCCGATGCAGGTCTGGAACATTCCCGAGGGGACGGTCTGGATCGTGGCGGAGTTCAACGACCGGTCCTTCAAGCCGCTGTCGAAGGACGGCGGGCACGGGCGGATCGCCTGGCCGGCGAAATGGCCGGTGACCTACCTGTATCCGGTGCCGGGGATGACGGGCCTGCCGAAATGGGGCGCCTTCGTGGTCGAGCCGTCCAAGACCATCGGGGCCTATGCCTCGCCCGGGTACCTGCCGCCCTGTTCGGGCGGGCAGAAGCACAAGTATGCCGTCGATATCCTGGCCGTCGATGCCAATGGCAACGTGCTGGACAAGAAGCGGAACATCTCGATCGGAAAGTACTGAGGGGATCGCTGCGGCGGGGGGACCCCGCCCTGGGGATCCGGCGCAGGGGCCCCCGAAGGAGGCCCCTGTCGGTGTCTGGATCGTGTCTGGTTCAGACCTTGTTGCGGCCCATGGCCAGGATGCAGCCCAGCGTGATGACCGCCGCGGCCAGCATGTAGTAGCCAACGTGGGCCATGCCATAGTTCGCCTGCAGCCAGGTCGCGATATAGGGCGCGAGCGAGGCGCCGAAGATGCCGGCGAAGTTGAAGGTCAGCGAGGACCCAGTATAGCGCACCTGCGTCGGGAAGGGGGCGGCCAGCGCGGCGCCGATTACGCCGTAGGTCAGCCCCATCAGGAACATGCCCAGCGTCACGAAGGCATAGATCCCGCCAATTCCCGCGGTCAGCAGCGGCGACAGCGTGAACGAGAAGATCCCGATCAGGACCGTCACGATCAGCAGGAAGGTGTAGCGGGTGATCTTGTCCGCCAGCCAGCCGGCCAGAACGATCGAGGCCGCGAAAACGACCGAGCCGTAGATCTGGATGCGCAGGGCGTCGAGGAACGGGATCTCGATGACCTTGACGTTGTAGGACAGCAGCCACGCCGAGCAGATGTAGAACAGCACGAAGGTCGCCAGCGCCACGAAGGTGCCGATGGCCAGGCTGCGCTTGTGGTGCTTGAAGATCTCGGCCGCGGGGACCTGGACGCGTTCCTTCTTCTTGATGGCATCGGCGAATTCCGGCGTCTCCGAGATCGACAGCCGGACCCAGAGGCCAAGGCCGATCAGCAGGATCGAGGCGATGAACGGCAGGCGCCAGCCCCAGGACAGAAGCGCCTCCTGGCTGATGAAGTGCAGCACGATCCAGAAGAAGCCCGAGGACAGGAACAGGCCGATCGGCGCGCCCAGCTGCGGGAACATCCCGTACCAGGACCGTTTGCCTTCCGGCGCGTTTTCCGTGGCCATGAGGACCGCGCCGCCCCATTCACCGCCCAGGCCAAAGCCCTGGCCGAACCGGCAGAGCGCCAGAAGCGCCGGTGCCGCCACGCCGATCTGGGCATAGGTGGGCAGCAGGCCGATCACCACGGTCGACACGCCCATGGTCAGCAGCGCGGCGACAAGCGTCGCCTTGCGGCCGATGCGGTCTCCGAAATGGCCGAAGACCAGCGCGCCGAAGGGACGGGCGAAGAAGGCGATCGAGAAGGTCGCGAAGGAGGCCAGCAGGGCGGTCATCGGGTCGGCGCCGGGGAAGAACAGCGCCGGGAAAACCAGAACGGCCGCGATGGCGTAGGAGTAGAAATCGAAGAACTCGATGGTGGTGCCGATCAGGCTGGCGAGCAGAACGCGATGGGGGGCATTCAGCGGGCGAGCCGGAGCGGCAAGGTCGTCGTAAGTGGAGGTTGCATCTGACATGGGGGCCGACCGGGTAATTTTCTTTCGTGGTTGCGCCTCAAAAGGCAAAGAGTGTTGCGTCGGGTTCGGTATTCCTTTGTCGGATCAGAGGAAAGGTCCGCTTCGTTCCTGATTGGCGGGGTTGCGAAAATTGCATGGCTATCCCCCCAAACGCGAACGGACGGCCCGAAGGCCGCCCGTTACGATGGATGATCCGGTCGTCGGATCAGTTCATCGGGTTCATGTCCTGGCTCAGGTCTTGGCTCAGTTCTTGGCTCAGTTCTTGGCCTTGTCGACCATCTTGCCGGCCGAGATCCACGGCATCATGCCGCGCAGCTTTTCACCGACCTGTTCGATCTGGTGTTCGTCGTTCAGGCGGCGGGTTGCCTTGAAGAACGGCTGGCCGACGGTGTTTTCCTGCATGAAGTCACGGACGAACTTGCCGGTCTGGATGTCGGTCAGGACAGCCTTCATACGCGCCTTGGTTTCGTCGTAGGGCAGGATCCGCGGGCCCGACACGTATTCACCGTATTCGGCGGTGTTCGAGATCGAGTAGTTCATGTTCGCGATGCCGCCTTCGTAGATCAGGTCGACGATCAGCTTCACCTCGTGCAGGCATTCAAAGTACGCCATTTCAGGGGCATAGCCGGCTTCGACCAGGGTTTCGAAGCCCATCCGGATCAGTTCGACCAGGCCGCCGCACAGCACGGCCTGCTCGCCGAACAGGTCGGTTTCGCATTCCTCGCGGAAGTTGGTCTCGATGATGCCGGACCGGCCGCCACCGATGGCTGCACAATAGGACAGGCCGATTTCCAGCGCCTTGCCGGATGCGTCGTTGTCGACGGCCACCAGGCAGGGCACGCCGCCGCCCTTGACGTATTCGCCGCGCACGGTGTGGCCGGGGCCCTTGGGCGCCATCATGATGACGTCGACGCCGGGCTTGGGTTCGATCAGGCCGAAGTGCACGTTCAGACCATGGGCAAACGCGATGGCCGCGCCGTCCTTCAGGTTGTCGTGCACGTATTTCTTGTAGGTCTCGGCCTGCAGTTCATCGGGCATTGTGAACATGATCAGGTCGCACCAGGCCGCCGCTTCGGCGATGCCCATGACCTGCAGGCCTTCGCCTTCGGCCTTCGCGGCGCTGGCGGAGCCTTCGCGCAGGGCGACGACGACGTTCTTGGCACCCGAATCGCGCAGGTTCAGCGCATGGGCGTGACCTTGCGAGCCGTAGCCCAGGATGGCGACCTTCTTGTCCTTGATCAGGTTGATGTCGCAATCACGATCGTAATAAACGCGCATGGTTTTCTCCTTCCGGTCTTCTTTTGATTATGCTGCACGTTCTACGCCTGTCCGGGCGAATTGTGATTGCAGGGATTTTAGGTATTTATCGCCAAGAAGAAGAAACATTCGTCATTCTTGGGTTCAGTGTGAAAATCATTCTCGATGATCTTGATCGGCGCATACTGCGTCAGTACCAGGCCGATCCCGAAGCCGGGTCGGCCGAGCTGGCCGATCGCTGTGGGGCGACGTCGGCGACGATCTGGCGGCGGCTTGAGCGGATGCGCGAGGGCGGCGTGCTGCTGGGCGTCGAAGCGGTGATCGACTGGCAGGCGCTGGGGTATGCCGTCGAGGTCAGCTTGCGGGTGTCCTTGGACAAGACCGTGTCGCGGGCCTACGACGATTTCCTGGTGGCGGCGCGGGCGGTGCCCGAAGTGCTGGAGATCCAGACCTTCCTTGGTCGGGTGGATGTGCGCCTGTCGGTGATCGCGCGCGACCTGGCGCATTACCAGGTGGTCTATCGCGACCGGATCCTGACCCTGCCGCATATCACCGACATCGAAACCCTGATGCACATCGCCCGGGTCAAAAGCGACGAGGCGCTGCCGATATGATCGAACTGGACGCCATCGACCGGCGGATCCTGCGGGCGCTGTCGCAGGACGCCACCCAGAGCGCCGGCGCGCTGGGGCGGCGGTTCGGCCTGTCGCAGCCCGCGACATGGCGGCGGATCCGGCGCCTGCAGGAGGCGGGGGTCATCCGGGGCCGGCGCCTGCGGCTGAACGCCGAGGCGCTGGGGTTCGGGGTGCGGGTCTTTCTGGGGGTGAAGCTGGCGCGGAAGGCGCAGCTGAACCTGGATGATTTCGAACGCGCCGTCAGCGCGATCCCCGAGGTGCAATCGGTGGAACACGTGCTGGGTCTGTTCGATTATCGCCTCAAGGTCGCCGCCCGCGACTTGCCCGATTTCGAACGGGTGCTGCGGCGGCGGATCATGACCCTGCCCGGGGTGGGCGAGGTCGAGGCGAACGTGCTGTTGAGCGAGGAGCGCCGTCCCGGCCCGTTGGGAGCCGAATTGGAAGCCGCGTCGGGAGTCGGGTCGGGAGCGGGGGATCAGTCCTGAAGCAGGCGCGCCTCGTACCGGGTCAGGCAGCGGCGGGCGGGGCTGGGGGCGTCTTCGCGCAGGTGCTTGAGTTCGGGAAAGATCTCGAGCAGTTCGGCCAGGCTTTCGGCCTGGGCGGCGCTTTCGATTTCGGCGCCCGGGAACAGGCTTTCGGACAGCAATCCGTCGGCCCAGACCAGTTGGTGCCGATCGAAGAGGATGTGGAAATAGTCCACCGTGCCACCTTCGCGCAGGGTCACGTTGCGCCGGTCGACCAGGTGCTTGGCAGCGACCAGGACCTGGGTTTCGCCAAAGAGCAGTTCGATCGCCGGCCCGTCGCGCAGGATGCGGTGGTTCTGCGACACGACCAGCTTGCCATGATCGCCATAGGTGCCTGCCGCGATCTCGACCGGGGCAAAGCGGCCCTGCGCGCCCATGCGACGGCGGCCGATCCAGCGGATGGGCTGGGCGCCGGTGTCATAGGTCATCACCCGGTCGCCGATCACCAGGTCCTCGATCAGGCGGTCGCCATCGGGCGTGCGGATCCGGGTGCCCCGGGCGAAACAGACGACGCCACCGGTGTAATCGCCGACCCAGAACTTGTTGTTGCCGCATTCGCCGGGATCGTTGGTGTCCCCGTCGTGGTTGAGATCGATGTCCTCGTTCCGGTTCAGGGTCAGCCCGCCGGGTTGCTGGGTCGCACTGGCCAGGTCGGTGCCGGGCGCGATGAACAGCCGGTTGATGCCGGGTCCGCCGTCCGACGACACCAGGACGTTGGCGTTGAAGCTGACATAGCCGTCGCCAAGACCGGTTAGGTCGGACTGGACCGTCGCGGTCTGGCCGGGGTTCATCGGTTCGTAGGTGTATTTGACGATGCCGTTCTCGTAATCCTCGACGGAATCGTAGACCGTGATGCCGGTGATCGAACTGCTTGACCCGATCTCGCCGTCCTCGAGTTTGGTGGCGGAAACCACCAGGACATCGTCATCTTCAAAGGGTTGGGTGCCACCGGAGACGGTAATCGTCCCCTGGCCGTCATTGCCGGTGCCGGAGGTGCTTCCGACCGCGGGGGAATCGACGACGTCGCTGCCGAAAACGACGAATTCGCCATCTGCCATGTGAAATACCTTTGTTCATGCCGCAGGAATCGCCCCGCGACATCAGCTTCTTGACCCCCGATGGTGGATCTAGTTGGCAGGATTGTGTTCGCAAAGTGCAAATGCCCGACGAATCAGGTGACGTTACGGCACCTGGTCATCAGCTGTGCCGGATTTCGTGCAGGAGGGTGCAGCGGCGTATCATGGCCCCACCTGGGAGGGGCCAGGTCGGGGCCAGGCTTTCGGCCTGGGCGGCGCTTTCGATCCGCGCCCCGGGAATCAGGCTTTCGGTCAGCAATCCGTTGGACGGGATCGTTTGACGCCGGTCGATTATGTTGTGGAAATATACCACCCTGCCGCCTTCGCGCCGGATAACAATGCGCCATTTGTGCGGCAGGACCACCTGCTGGCCCCTGCAAAAGCGCTTTGCCTGCCTTGCCGGGAGCGATAGGTCTGCAGCCAAATCCACTCAAGCCAAATCCACTCAAGGAGGAAGACCCCATGTCCGCCACGCCCGATTTCGTGAGCACCGTCGATCCGGATGGTCTTGATGAATTCTCGGTCGTCTTCACCGACCGGTCGCTCAACCACATGTCGGCGGCCTTCCAGGAGGTGATGCGCGATATCTCGGCGATGCTGAAGAAGGTCTATGGCGCCGACGGTGTCGCGCTGGTGCCCGGTGGCGGGACCTACGGGATGGAAGCCGTGGCCCGGCAGTTCGCCCGCGGCGCGGATGTGCTGGTGGTGCGCAACGGCTGGTTCTCGTACCGCTGGAGCCAGATCTTCGAGGCCGGCGATTTCGTGGGGTCGTCGGTGGTGATGAAGGCGCATCCGGCCGGCAACGACAGCCCCGCGCCCTTCGCACCGGCCCCGATCGAAGAGGTCGTGGCCAAGATCCACGAGGTCAAGCCGCAGGTGGTCTTTGCGCCCCACGTGGAAACCAGCGCCGGGGTGATCCTGCCCGATGCCTACATCACCGCCATGGCGGCGGCGGCGCACGAGGTCGGCGCGCTGATGGTGCTGGATTGCATCGCCTCGGGCTGCGCCTGGGTCGACATGAAGGCAACCGGCGTCGATATCCTGATCTCGGCCCCCCAGAAGGGGTGGAGCGCGTCGCCCTGTGCCGGGCTGGTGATGCTGTCCGAACGCGCGTTGACGCGGATCGAAGGGACGATGTCGGACAGTTTCGCCATCGACCTGAAGAAGTGGCTGTCGATCATGCAGGCCTACGAGGCGGGCGGCCATGCCTATCATGCGACGATGCCGACGGACGCGTTGAAGGCGTTCCGCGACACGATGATCGAAACGAAGGAATACGGGTTTGAACGGCTGCGCGAACGGCAATGGGCCCTGGGCAACACGGTGCGCGAGATGCTGAGGGCCAAGGGCGTGGTTTCGGTGGCCGCCGAAGGGTTCGGTGCGCCGGGCGTGGTGGTCAGCTATACCGACGATCCCGATATCCAGTCCGGCAAGGCCTTCCTGGCGGAGGGCATGCAGATCGCGGCCGGCGTGCCGCTGCAATGCGACGAACCCGCCGATTTCCGGACCTTCCGGCTGGGTCTGTTCGGGCTGGACAAGCTGTACGACGTCGAAGGCACGGTGGCGCGCCTGCGCCGGGTGATCGACGTGGTCTTGTAAATCAGGGTCGAAATCAGGGTCGAAATCTGGGCCGAAATCCAGGTCGGAATCCAGGTCGGGCGGGGCACGATCCCGCCCGCGCCTTCAGCGGATGCCAAGGCCCAGCTGCATCAGCCCGCGCCGGATCGGCGAGATGTCATGCAGCGCGGCGATGCCTTTCGCGCGCAGGTCCTTGAGCGGCTGGAACGGCAGCATCGAGGTGCGGTTGAGGATATCGACCCCGGTGACCCGCAGGTGGATGTCGGTGCTGCGCTTGCGGGCATAGGCGGCCAGCATGTCCGCGTCGCCCAGGGTGTCGGGATGGGCGGTGGCCAGGTCCAGCAGCCCCTGCAGGTCGGCCAGCGACATGTTCAGCCCCTGCGCCCCGATCGGCGGGATCACATGCGCGGCTTCGGCCATCAGCGCCAGCCGCTCCGATGTCATCCTGTCCGCCGTCTGGCTGATGATCGGCCAGGCCTGGCGCCGGGTGACCAGCTTCAGCGGACCCAGCAGGCCGGCGGACCGGTCGGTCATCGCGGCCTCGAACGCGGGAACATCCAGGTCCATCAGCGCGCGGGCCTTCGGGCCTTCCTCCATCCAGACCACGGCCGACGAAGGCATGCCGTCGTGATCGGGCAGGGGGACCAGGGTAAAGGGCCCGCCTGAACGGTGCACCTCGGTCGAGACGTTCTGATGTGCCAGCGGATGGGTAACGGCGAAAACCACGGCGGTTTGCCCATAGCGGCGGGTATGCACACCGATGCCGGCGGCCTGGCGCATGGGCGAATTGCGGCCATCGGCGGCCACCACCAGGCGGGCGCGCACCTGGGTGCCGTCGCTCAGCCCGACGCGGGCTTCGTCGGTGCGGGTGACCAGGGTCCTGGTGCCGCAACCGGGGCGGAAATCGACGGTGTCCAGTTCGGACAAACGCGCGACCATCTCGCGCCGCAGCAGCCAGTTGGGCAGGTTCCATCCGAACGGCTGGTCGGAAATATCGGCGGCGTCGAAATCGCGGATCACGCGGGCATCGCCCCCGGGCCCGCCGGCATCGACGATGCGCATGACCTGCAAGGGCATGGCAAAGGGGGCCAGGTGCGCCCACAGACCGGCGGTTTCCATCAATGCGCGGCCCGGCTGCAGGATGGCGGTGGTGCGCAGGTCGGCGCCGTCGCTGTCGCGGTCGGTGACCGGCGGGGTGGGATCGACGCAGATCACCCTGAACCCGGCGCTGCCGAAGGCCGCCGCCGCCGTCAGCCCGGCAACGCCGCCGCCGGAAATCAGGATATCGCAGATCTGGGCCATGATCGTTCTCCCATGGGACGGGCTTGTGCGCAATCTAGCCCGCCTGCCTCCCGGCGGCCAGAGGCGCGGGCCGGACTTGCGTCATTCTGTCAGCTGCTTCAGGAACGCGGTCAGGTCGTCGGTGTGGTGATGGATATGGTCCGCCTCAAGACGTTCGGGCGCGACGTGGACGGTGCGCATGCCCATGGCGTGGGGTTCGGCCAGGTTGCGGGGATCGTCCTCGAACATCGCGCCGGTTGCCGTTTCCAGCCCGTCCAGCGTGAAGACCGTATCGAATGCCTCGCGCCGGGGTTTGGGCAGAAATCCCGCATGTTCAACTCCGTAGACCGCATCGAACAGCCCGCTCAGCCCCCGCGCCTCCAGCACGCGGGCCGCATAGGGCGCCGTGCCGTTGGTATAGACGATGCGCCGTCCCGGCAGGGCGGCGATGCAGGCCGCCAGGTCCACGTCCGGTTGCAGCGGGTGGAACGAGATGTCGTGCACATGCGCCAGGTAGGGCCCCGGATCCATCCCGTGGACTTCCATCAGCCCGGCCAGCGTGGTGCCGTAATCCGCCCAGTACTGGCGGCGCAGGCGGTTGGCCTCGTCCCGGGTGACCCCCAGCGAAGAGCTGACGTAATCCACCATCCGCAGTTCGATCTGGTCGAACAGCCGGGCCTGGGACGGATAGAGCGTGTTGTCGAGATCGAAGACCCAGACGCGCACGTGATCGAAGGATTGCTTTACCATGGCGGTGTCGTAGGCCGGAGTGTGCCCGCGTGCAACCAATGGCGCACTTGATCGTGGCGCGTCGAAACCGATAGTGTCGTGCGATGGAGACCAGAGACCGCATGAACCAGACCAAGACGACGCAGAAGGATGCCTATACCCTCATACTCGAGGCGATCGACGTAGGCGTCTACAAACCGGGCGACCGGCTGGTGGAAAGCGACCTGGCTGACCGGTTCGGCGTGTCGCGGACCCCTATTCGCGAGGCTTTGCAACGGCTTGAGACACAGTCGCTGCTGGAACGGGACGGGCGGTCGCTGATTGTGGCGTCGCTGGACCACAACCAGATGGCGGAACTTTACGTGGTCCGGCGCGAACTGGAGGGGCTGGCGGCGCGGCTGGCCGCGCGCCACGCGACCGAGGAAGAGGTGCGGGTGCTGCGCGACATGGTCACCGCCGATGACGCGCTGGTCAACGACCCGGCGGCGCTGTCGCGGGCGAACCGGCGGTTTCACAAGCAGATCCACCTGGCCTCGCACAACCGCTACCTGGTGCAGCAGCTGGACCTTGTGCATCGCACCATGGCGCTGATGGCGACGACCTCGCTGGCCGCGCAAGGCCGCGGTCAGATCGCCCAAAGCGAACACGACGGCATCGTCCGCGCCATCGAGGCGCGCGACGAAGAAGCGGCGGACAAGGCGCTGAAGGAACATATCTCGATCGCCTTCATGACCCGGCTCAAGCAGGACGCAGGCGACCGGGAACGCGCCTAGGTCCTGGGCGGGCCGTTGTCCAGACCGTGCTGGGTCTTGTCCCAGAAATACGGATCGGTAGCGAGTTCCCACAACGCCTTGAAGGCGGCCATGGCCCCAAGCGGGAAGTACAGGATCAGGCTGGGCACCCAGGGCATGAGATGCCGGTGCGCCCGCCCGCTGACCGCCACGAAGCCGGTGCCCACGTTGACCGCGCCGGCACAGATCAGCAGCGCCAGCAGCAGCGCGGTGCTGTCCGCCGGCAGAACCGCCTGCGCCGGATGCGGCAGGCCCAGCATCAGCAGCCAGAAGGACCACAGCACCGGGGCCAGCAGAAATTGCGACACGGTGCCGACAAAGAACGCCTGCACCGACAGGAACCCCAGCGGCCCCAGGTCGCGCCACAGCCGGCGCGGATGGCGCATGTGCACCAGGTAGGTGACCATGAACCCCTTCAGCCAGCGCGACCGCTGCTTGATCCAGGGCCAGGCGCGGCAATTGGCTTCTTCGCGGGTGACCGTGGCCATGATCTCGGTCACGTAACCGAAGCGGGCCAGGCGGACGCCAAGGTCGGCGTCTTCGGTGACGTTGTGCGCGTCCCAGGCGCCGACCCGTTCCAGCGCGGCGCGGCGGATGAACATCGTGGTGCCCCCCAGCGGCACGACCAGCCCCAGCCGGGCGATGCCCGGCAGGATGACGCGGAACCAGCTGGCGTATTCGATGGTGAAACACCGGGCCAGCCAGTTGCAGGCCGGGTTGTAGAAATCCAGAACCCCCTGCAGGCAGGCCACGTTGCGCGGTGCCCGGGCAAAGCGGCGGGCGATGCGTTCCAGTTGGTCGGGGGCGGGCGCGTCTTCGGCATCCCAGACGCCGATGATGTCGCCATCGCAGAAATCCAGCGCGAAATTCATCGCCCGCGGCTTGGTGGTCAGCCCGCCATAGGCCGGCACGGTGATCACCCGCATCCAGGGCGGCAGGTCCGACCGCTGGATCGCCGCGCGGGTGACCGTGTCGTGTTCCTCGAGCACCAGAAGAACCTGCAGCAGCGCCTTGGGGTAACTCAGCTCTCGCAGGCGGGCGACCAGGCGTTCGGCCACGGCCTCTTCGCGGTACAGCGGCACGATGACGGAAAAGCGTGGCCAGAACCGCGGTTCGGACGGGACGGGAAACAGCGGGCCGGACACGTCGGTCCCATCGCTCAGGCGATGGCGGCGGCGCGGTGGTGTCATCAGGTGCGAGATCAGCCCGGCGGTTTTCAGTGACGCGATCAGCATCAGGCTGGCCATCGCGATCAGCGACAGCGCGGCGATGGTCTGATAGGGCGCGGCCAGAAGGATCCCGGCGGCGGTGAGGGCCAGCGCCAAGGGGACACGTTGCCAGGTGCGGGCGCCCCGCCAGGACCGGCAGCTGTAATCGGGCGCCACGCGGGTCAGCGAGGCCGCGGCCAGCCGGGGCCGCAGCAGCCGCGAAAGATGGGCCATGACCTGGCCCGCATCGGCAACCACCGGCAGCACCGAGAACGCGGTGCCAAAGGCGGCCTGCACATTTGCCGCATCTTCCGGATCGGCGGTGGCGATGACCAGCGTGTCTTCCAGCCGCGCCCAGGGCAGGGCGCGGTGCTTCATCCAGAACTGCGGCGTGCGCAGGCCGATGAGGCTGGGATCGGGCGGGTGTTCGGCCAGGTCAAGCCGCGCCAGCCCCTGCTGTTCGGACAGGGCCAGCGCCAGGTCGGCGTCCCGTGTCCAGCCTTCGGCGCGCAGGATATCGCCCAGCCGCGCGGGCACGATCCGCTGCATGTCCAGCGCGCGCACCAATTGATCCGTGGTCAGCCGGCCCGAATCGACCAGGTAGCGGCCCAACGGCTTGCGCGCGGCGTCGCCATCGGCGGGCGCCGGCAAGCTGACCAATCTGAGTTGAGCCTCGCTCATGCAGCCCCCGCCATCCCCGCGCCGTGGCGCAAGGATGTCCGAGAGGGCTTAATGAACCGTTAATCGTGATCCGGCCCGGGCAAGGACTGCACGGGTATGCTGGATCAACCGGCTTCGGCCTTGCGGGCCGCCATGGCGGCGGCGAAGCGTTCGAACAGGTAATAGCTGTCCTGCGGGCCGGGGCTGGCCTCGGGGTGGTATTGCACCGACCAGACCGGTCGGTCGGCCATGCGGATCCCGCAGTTGGACCCGTCAAACAGCGACCGGTGGGTTTCCAGCACGCCCTCGGGCAGGGTCTGGGCGTCGACGGCGAACCCGTGGTTCATCGACGTGATTTCCACCTTGCCGGTTTCCAGGTCCTTCACGGGATGGTTGGCCCCGTGGTGGCCGTGGTTCATCTTGACCGTCTTGGCGCCAAGGGCCAACGCCAGCATCTGGTGGCCAAGGCAGATGCCGAAGACCGGCATCTGGCTGTTGTCCAGCACTTCGCGGATCATCGGAACGGCATATTGCCCGGTGGCCGCCGGATCGCCCGGGCCGTTCGACAGGAACAGCCCGTCGGGATTGTGGGCCATCACCTCTTCGGCGGTGGCGGTGGCGGGCAGCACCGTCACGTCGGCGCCGGTGGAGGCCAGGCAGCGCAGGATGTTGCGCTTGGCGCCATAATCGACCGCAACCACCTTGTGGACGGCGTTTTCCTGCAGCGGGTACCCTTCGGGCCAGGCCCACCGCATCTCGTTCCAGCGATAGGACTGGGCGCAGGTGACTTCGCGCGCCAGGTCCATGCCTTCGAGCCCGGCAAAGCCGCGGGCGGCGGCGACCAGGTTCTCGATGTTGAAATTGCCGTCGGGGTTGTGTTCCAGCGCCACGTGCGGCGCGCCCTGCTGGCGGATCGCCCGGGTCAGGCGGCGGGTATCGACGCCACCGATGGCGATGCGCCCATTGCGCGTCAGCCAGTCCGTCAATTCCTCGGCGCTGCGCCAGTTCGACGGTTCGGTCGGGTCCCATTTCACCACCATGCCGGCGGCGACGGGGGTGTTGGCCTCGTCATCCTGCAGGTTGACGCCCACGTTGCCGATATGGGGGAAGGTGAAGGTCACGACCTGGCCCGCATAGGACGGGTCCGTCATGATCTCCTGATAGCCGGTCATGGCGGTGTTGAAACACAGCTCGGCCACCGTTCGCCCCGTGGCGCCGAAGCCCCGACCGTAAAACAGCGTTCCGTCCGCAAGCGCAAGGCAGGCGGTCGGCCGGGAGGGGGCGGTACGGGGCATCTGGCAGCTCCTGTCGGCTATCGGCGGGTAAATCGGCGCAGATCTATGGGAGTGGTGCGGAGGGGTCAAGGGCTGTGCAAAAAAGCATCTTGGAACGGGTTCCGGCACGGAAAGCGCCCTCGGCGGTTGAGAGAGACGGCCGGAATGTTTAAGTTACGTGATTTGCAGATCCTTGGGATGGGATGACACTGATGGATATGCGTGCGCGGGTCAACGGGGCCCTGAAGCAGGCGATGAAGGATAAGGCGGCCGAGCGTCTGGCGACGCTGCGCCTTATCAACGCGGCGATCAAGGACCGGGAGATCGCTCAGCGCGGAGACGGGGAAGAAAGCGTCGTCACGGATGCCGACGTGCTGGCGATCCTGGGCAAGATGGTCAAACAGCGCCAGGAAAGCGCGCGGGTCTACGAAGAGGGCGGCCGGCTGGACCTGGCCGAACGCGAGACCGCCGAGATCGGGGTGATCGAGGAATTCCTTCCCCGGCAGCTGGCCGAGGACGAGGTGGATGCCGCCATCCGCGATGCGGTGGCTGCCACCGGCGCATCGTCGATCCGGGACATGGGCAAGGTGATGGGCGAGCTGAAGGCGCGTCACACCGGGCAGATGGATTTCGGCAAGGTCGGCGCGCTGGTCAAGCAGCAGCTCTGCACCGGCTGAGCGGGTCTGGGGGCGTCGCCATTGGGCTTGAACCAATGGCGCACCAAAGCCACCCCCCGTTCTCCGGTGGAGGACTCCCCCGGAGTATTTGGGCAAAGATGAAGATGCAGGGCGGCCTCGTGGGGTCGCCCTTTTTCGTTTCAGCCGGGGAAGAGCGTGTCGAGCTCGCCGTAGAGGGCCTTGCGTTCGGCTTCACTGAGGAAGGCGCCGATCTCGACCTCGCGGCCGGCGCCCTTGAGCGTGACGTAATTGGGGACCGGGCCGCCGTGAACGTGAAGTTCGGGCCGGGCCCAGTAGCGGTTGCTTTCCCATTGCTGCACATCGCCGCGCGGGTTGGTGCGGGTCAGGCGGGCCATGTCCTGTGTCAAGGTCAGCACCTCGAGCACGCGGGCGCGGCGCTGGTTGGCGGTGATGGCCAGCCAGACACCGGCCAGGGCCAGCATCAGGAACGGCAGCAAAGCCCAGAGCAGGAAGGTGCCCAACAGGGGCAGAAGTGGCAGCAGCAGCAGTGCAAAGGTCACCCCGATGAAGAGCACGAAGCCCTTCGGGGTCATCGACTGGTGCGGCCAGAGATGCATCTCGCGCGTGTCGGGCCCGTCTGTATCGGTCCAGCGATATGGCATGGGATCGTTATATCCCGGGCGGCGAATATGTCGAGGATTCGGAGGCGCCCGGTTTCGGGGCGCAAAAGAAAACCCCGGCCTGAGCCGGGGTTCCGATGTTTGTGGTGATCGCCGGGATCAGTGGGCGTGGCCCTTGTCCCAGTCCTCCTGTTTCGGAAGCTGCTCGAACGTGTGTTCGGGCGGCGGGGAGGGCAGGGTGAATTCCAGCGTATCGGCGTATTCGTTCCAGTAGTTCGGCCGGGTTTCCACGGCGCCCTTGCGGATCGTGTAGAAGACGATGCCGAAGAACAGCAGGAACGAGGCGAAGCTGATCAGCGCGCCGGTCGACGAGACAGCGTTCCAGAAGGCGAAGGCCTCGGGGTAGTCGATGTAACGCCGCGGCATGCCCTGACGGCCCAGGAAGTGCTGGGGGAAAAAGGTCAGGTTGACGCCGATGAAGAACAGCCAGAAGTGCAGCTTGCCCAGTTTCTCGGAATACATGCGGCCGGTCATCTTGGGCAGGTAGTAGTAGACGCCCGCGAAGATGGTGAAGGCCGCGCCCATCGACATGGTGTAGTGGAAGTGCGCCACCACGTAGTAGGTGTCGTGGTAGTAGCGGTCGACGCCCGCCTGGGACAGGACCACGCCGGTCACGCCGCCGACGGTGAACAGGAACAGGAAGCCGAAGGCGAACAGCATCGGCGTCTTGAACTCGATCGACCCGCCCCACATCGTTGCGATCCACGAGAAGATCTTGATCCCCGTGGGGACCGCGATGACCATGGTCGCCAGCATGAAGTAGGCCTGCTGGTTCAGCGTCAGGCCGACCGTGTACATGTGGTGCGCCCAGACGACGAAGCCGATGCCGCCGATCGCGATCAGCGCCCAGACCATCGGCAGGTAACCGAAGACCGGCTTCTTGGCGAAGGTGGCGATCACGTGGGAGATCAGGCCGAAGCCCGGCAGGATCACGATGTAGACTTCGGGATGGCCGAAGAACCACAGGATGTGCTGGTAGAGGATCGGATCCCCGCCGCCGGCCGCGTCGAAGAAGGTGAAGCCGAAGTTGCGGTCCATCAGCAGCATGGTGATCGCGCCGGCCAGCACGGGCAGGGCCAGCAGGATCAGCCACGAGGTGACGAAGATCGACCAGGCGAACAGCGGCACCTTGAACAATGTCATGCCCGGGGCGCGCATGTTCAGGAAGGTGGTGATCATGTTGATCGCGCCCAGGATCGACGAGGCCCCCGACAGGTGCACCGCGAAGATGGCGAAATCCATCGACATGCCGCTTTCATGCACCGACAGCGGCGGGTACAGAACCCAGCCCACGCCGGCGCCCAGCTGGTCGTTGCCGCCCGGCGCGAAGACCGAACAGATCGCCAGCGAGGTCCCCGCCACGTAAAGCCAGTAGCTGAGGTTGTTCATCCGCGGGAACGCCATGTCCGGCGCGCCGATCTGCAACGGCATGAAGTAGTTGCCAAAGCCCCCGAACAGCGCCGGGATGATGACGAAGAACATCATCAGGATGCCGTGGCCGGTGATCAGCACGTTCCAGAGGTGACCGTTGGGCGTGCATTCCCCCGAGCCGGGAAAGATCCGCGCCCCCTCCAGGCACATGAACTGGACTCCGGGTTCCATCAGCTCAAGCCGCATGTAGACGGTGAAGCTGACCGAGATCAGGCCCACGAACGCCGCGGTGATCAGGTATAGGATCCCGATGTCCTTGTGGTTGGTCGACATGAACCAGCGGGTGAAAAAGCCGCGCTCGTCTTCATGCTCGTGACCGTGAATGGCTGCATCCGCCATCAATGTGCCTCCTGTTGCGTCACGGGCCCGCCTCCTCCGACGGCGCCGATAATCATTCAAGTTCTAGAATGCCGGATGCTGTGCATCAATGCCGCAGGTTGATCTGGATCAAGAAAAATTGACGCGGGGCAGGGGGTGGCCGGGCGCTTTGGCAACCCGATCCACGACCTTGGTGTGCGTTGACGCCGGGACCCGGGCGGCGGGTGAAGATCCGGTGACCGGAAAAGGCCATCTGACCCGGGTGGGCGGGGGGCTGCCGGCTTGGGCCTGCTCGGGTCGACTCGGGCCTGGTCGAGCCGCCTCGGGCCGAGTCGCCGCCTTTTTCCGCCAAACGACCGGCCCGGCGCCGGATTTCTTGACCTCGCCGGGGTGGCACCGCACAAACATCCCGACCCCAAGCCGAGGAGCGCAATCGCGATGGACTACAGCCCCGAGCCTTATGCCGACGACAATATCTTTGCCAGGATCCTGCGCGAGGAGATCCCGTCGTTCCGTGTCTACGAGGATGCCGACACGGTGGTCTTCATGGACATCATGCCCCGCGTCGCCGGTCACATGCTGGTGATTCCCAAGACGCCCTGCCGCAACATGCTGGATGCCTCGGCCGAACAGCTGACCGCCTGCCTGATGACGGCGCAGAAGGTGTCACTGGCGCTGCTGGGCGCGCCTTACGGGGCCGACGGGGTGACGTTGCAGCAGTTCAACGAACCGGCGGGCGGGCAGGAGGTCTATCACCTGCATTTCCACATCCTGCCCCGCCGCGACGGCGACAGCCTGCGCCCGCCCGGACAGATGGCCGACATGGAAGACCTCAAGGCCGAAGCCGAACGGATCCGCGCGGCGATCGAAGCGGCCGGGTGACGGCGCGCCCGGCTCAATAGCCGGGGCGCAGGTCCAGGCCGATCCGGCGCCCGAAGGTGGTGCGGCCGCGGCCCCCGAAATCCAGCTTGATGCCGGCGCCGATATAGGTGTCGCCGGCATCGAGCCCGAAGAGATTGGTATCGCTGGTCCCGGCCTCGGCATAAAAGCCGGAGCGATCCGACAGGGCGTAGTCGAAGCCGAGGTTCAGCCGGGTATTGTCGCCGCTGGCATCGGCGCTGGCATGATCCAGCCCGGCCCGCGCGTTCAGACCGCCGCCCAGGTCGCGCGTCAGCGCCATCCCGAACAGAAGCGCGGTGTCGTCGCTGGCATCGAAGCCGCCGAAATAGGCTTCGGCGCTGAGGTCGGGCGCCAGGTCCAGCCCGCCTTCCAGCCCGTAGATCGTGCCGTTTCGGCCGTCGGCCTCGTCCATGCCCAGGTAGGCGCCGAAGGTGGTGACGGAATTGGGCCGGTAGATGCCGTGCAGCGCGCCGGTGACGTCGTCGTCCAGCAGGTCATAGCCGGAATATCCAAGGTCCAGCTGGGTCGAGAAGGTGTTGTTCAGACCGAATTCCGCCTGTCCGCGCACGGCGGGCCCGTAAAGGCCAAGGTCGGTCTCGGGGACCGACCGGTTTATTTCGGCCGTGCCGCCGATCAGCTCGAATGCGCCCGCCGCAGGAGCGAGACACATCGCCGCCATCGCGATGGCACCAACCTTCGTCATGCGCCTGCTCCGATACCAGCCGGCGGACGTCCCGCCGATCACGGCAGGATAGGGATCCGCCGCCCCCCGGTCAACGCGACGGGGCGACGCCCCCGAAGATGTGGCCGTCCCGTCACGCCGCCGTCACGCCGCCGTCACGCCGCTGCCCCGTGACCGTCCTGCGGCAATCCGGGGCACCCCCTTGTCGCCGCGCATCACACGCGCGACTATGCGGCAACGCAGCGAGGTCCCATGCCCCACGATCATTCCCACGATCACCACGGTCACGATCACCACCATCATCACCATGTCGACATCGAAGGCGGCGACCGCCGCCTGGTCTGGGCGGTGGCCGTGAACATCGGCCTGACGTTCGCCCAGGTGATCGGCGGCATCTTCTCGGGCTCGCTGGCCCTGATCGCCGATGCGCTGCACAATTTCTCGGACGCCATCGCGCTGATCATCGCGGTCCTGGCCCGCCGCATCGCCCGGCGCCCGGCCGATGCAGGCATGAGCTTTGGCTACGGCCGGGCCGAGATGGTGGCCGCGCTGATCAACTACACCACGCTGATCATCCTGGCGCTCTACCTGGCCTACGAAGGCGTCATGCGGCTGTTCGCCCCCGAACCCGTCGCCGGCTGGACGATGATCTGGATTACCTGCATCGCGCTGGCGGTCGACATCGCCACCGCGGTGCTGACCTACACGATGTCGCGCGATTCCCTGAACATACGCGCCGCCTTCATCCACAACATCGCCGATGCCCTGGGTTCGGTCGCGGTGATCGTCGCGGGCGTGCTGGTGCTGTACTTCCAGTGGTACTGGGTCGATGCGGTGGTGACCCTGATGATCTCGGGCTATATCCTGATGCACGTCAAGGCCGACATGGGCGAGGTCATTCGCGTCCTGATGCTGGCCAGCCCGCGCCGGCTGGACACGCACGAGGTCATCGACACAATGCGCGACGTGTCAGGGGTGGACAGCGTGCACCACGTCCATGTCTGGCAGATGCAGGAAAAGGACACCGCGCTCGACGCCCATATCGTGATCGCCGCCGGCGATTGGGACCGCGCCGACGCGATCAAGGCGGAACTCAAGATGCGCCTGTCCGACGGCTATTCCATCACCCATGCCACGCTGGAACTGGAATGCGCCCGCCACGCCTGCACCGATGCCCCGCTGATCGGACATCCGGCCTGATGCCGCGCGGCTGCTGCTTCTTTCTGGCTTGAAATACCCGGCCGAAGTCCCGCCTCAGGCACTGTCCCCGGTCAGGGGCGACGGCGTCTCCAGGTTGCCGAAGACATCGGCGAAACACCGCCGCAGCGCCACGTCAAGGTCCGTCATCGTCACCGGCAGGCCCAGGTCCACCAGGCTGGTCACCCCGTGCTCGGTGATGCCGCAGGGCACGATTCCGCTGAAATGCTCCAGCTCCGGGTCCACGTTGACCGATATGCCGTGAAAGCTCACCCATTTGCGCAGGCGGATGCCGATGGCGGCGATCTTGTCCTCGACCACCGCGCCACTGGCCGACCGCAGCTTTTCGGGCCGTTCCACCCAGACGCCGACACGGCCGTCCCGCACGTGGCCCGTGATGTTGAACTGATCCAGGGTGGCGATGACCCAGGCCTCAAGATCGGCCACGAAGCGGCGCACGTCATGGCCCCGGCGCCCGACATCCAGCATCACGTAGATCACCCGCTGGCCCGGCCCGTGATAGGTGTATTGCCCGCCGCGCCGGGTCTGGTGCACCGGAAAGCGGTCGGGCTGCACCAGGTCCCTTGGATCGGCCGAGGTTCCGGCCGTGTAAAGCGGCGCATGCTCCACCAGCCAGATGCATTCATCCGCGGTGCCGGTGGCGATCGCGGCCGCGCGGGTCTCCATGAAGGCAACGGCCTCGTCGTAGTCCGTCAACCCGTCCGTGGTGATCCATTCGACCATGTCCGCCTCCGCTGAACCGTGGCCGGCAGATGCCACGGGCGCGGTCCCGCCTGCAAGAGCCCCTGCATGCGCGGGGGAACCGGCACTGCCCTGCCGGCGTTTCCCGACGGAATGGGCGGGTTGTCGCGTGTAAGCCGTGTAAGCTCCGCATGGGACTGGCGCAAACCCGTTTTGCGCCGCAATCTGTACGCAAAAAGCTAATCGAGAGGCTCGAGATGACCATGAAACGCGCGCTGACCTGCACCCTTGCCGGGGCCATGGCCCTGGCGCCGATTTCCCGTGCATCGGCTGATACCGGCAGTTTCGTCGCCGGTGCCGCGATCGGGGGCCTTCTGGGCCACCTCGCGACCAAGAATTACGACAAGAAACACACCGTGGTGCCGCAGGCGACCGCCCCCGCGACATCGTCGACCGCCTCGTCCTCCGGGACGAAACCCGCGGCGCGTCCAGCGGGCATTCCGTCGACCCAGGAAGGGCGCGAAGTGCAGGCGTCGCTGAACTATTTCGCCTTCGATGCCGGCCCCGTCGACGGCCAGATCGGCAAGAAGACCCGCGACGCCATTTCGGAGTACCAAGGCTACCTTGGCTATCCGGTCACCGGCGAACTGACGAGCTTTGAACAGGATTTCCTGACCGACGCGCATGAACGCGCCATGGCCAGCGGTGCCGTGCCCGGGTCCGAACAGGCCAGGGGCCTTCTCAAGGTCTACATGGCCGGGCTGTCCGAACCCAAGGCCGACAGCTCGGACGGCCTGCCGACCTTCCAGGTCTCGGCGACGCCGGATTCGCTGTCGGACATGTGCGCCTCGGTCTCGCGCAAGGCGCAGGACAACGGCGGCTACGGCACCATACACCAGGCGATGAACGCGCCGATCGACGTGCTTCACGAACAATTCTGCATGGCCCGGACCGACGCCATATCGGATGCACAGGCGATGTCGGCCAAGGTGGCCGACGCCGACGCGGCCGAGATCAAGCGACAATGCGCGGGCTTCGGCCCCGTGATGGCGCCGATGGTCACGGGCCTGTCCACCGAACCCCGCGACGAGATCGTGCGCCAGGCCGCTTACGTGCTGGCCGACTCGGGCGGCAACCCCGACCAGATGATCGACGTGGGCAAGATCTGCCTGGGCGTCGGATACGAGACCGACGACATGGCCGTGGCGCTGGGATCGGCCCTGGTGCTGGTCGCGCTGGGGCAGGGGCCCTATGGCGAACTGGTCGGCCACCACCTGGCCGGCGGTTTCGGCACGCCGGTCGCCCCGGGCAAGGCGGTGGATTGGTATTCGGCCGCCTTCGATGCGGTCGAGAGCGGGCAGCAGGCGGTCTTTGATCCCGCCAACCCGGACCGGATCACCCTGCTTGAGACCGCTGTCGACCGCGCCTATGACGCGTCGATCAAGCCCCAGCCGGTGTCGCAGCCGGCCGACAGCCTGCCGACCTTTACCACCGGCAACTGACCGGCCAGGGGCCTTCGGGGCCCCTGCCACGGATCAACCTCTTGACGCACTGTCAGTTTTTTACTGGCGGTGCGTTTTCGTTGGGGGGGGCGGATTTGATTAATGATTAATTTCATAACCGGAGAAGTATTTATTCAGTGTTAAGAAAGTCCGTGATTTGATCGCCAAGGTTTCGGTTTGGCATTTTCTGTTGGGGAATTGTCGCCGAATCGGTATCCTGTAATTACCCTGGTAATTCTTGATGCAATGAAATTTCGGGATATGTCTCCATGATCACTTCACAGATAAAATTGGCCTGCGCTGTCGCGCTTGGTTTGAATTTCAGCGTATCCACTGCACAGGCCAGTGATCTTGGGGCGGCAATCGTCGGCGGGATCATCGGTGGCGCAATTGCGGGATCCGTACCGAAGAAGACGTATAAAAAGACCTATACGAAATCCTATTCGTCTTCCTCGGGAAATTCGGTCGTCCGGCAGCAAAACCGCGAGATGCAATCGGCGCTGAATTATTTCAACTTTCCGGCGGGCTCTCCTGATGGTGTCGTCGGCAGCAAGACCCGCGTGGCGGCGTCGCAGTATCAGGTGTTCATGGGGTATCCCGCGACCGGCAGCCTGACGCAGTATGAACGCGATTTCCTTGTCGCCTCGTACAACCGCGCCCAGATCGGCGGGCCCGAGGTCATCAAGGCCATGCAGGGCCCGAACGGTGTCCGCGGGCTGCTGCGCACCTGGCGCGATGAGGCCGCCGGCGTGAAGACGGCCGGCAACAGCTATGGCGGTCTGCCGATCGAGGTCAGCGAAGCCATCGACGAAATCGCCGAAAGCTCGGAACCCAGTGCCGAGCAGCTTCTGCAGCGGTCCGGCTTCCTCATGCTGGCCGATCTCAACAACGACGGGCGGAACGATTACGTCATCGACACCTCGGTGTCGGGCAGTTCGTTCTGGTGCGGTGCGTCGCATTGCGCGGTCATGGTCTTCGCATCGACCCCGAACGGGTACGAGCGCAACGATTTCCAGGCGCGCGAGGTGACGACGGCCAACTTCTCCTGCCACCAGGGTCTGTGCCGGATGAACGAACCGACCACGATGATGGCGGCCGACAGCGCACCGGCCCCGGCGCCGACCCAGCCCGCGGCACCGCCCACGACGATGGCGTCCGCCCCTTCGTCGATCCCGACCTTCAACGTCGCCACGCCTGCCGCGCCCGAGGTGTCTTTGGCCAGCATGTGCAGCAAGGTCGCCCTATTGACCAGCTCCAACGGCGGCTTCATGACGGTCAGCAACATGACCGACCCGAACCTGGCGCTGAACGAACAGTTCTGCCTGACGCGGACCTATGCGATCAGCACCGGCGAACAGCTGGTCGCCAAGGTCCAGGGCGCCACGCCGGCCCAGATCGACGCCCAGTGCGACGCCTTCGAACCCGTGCTTGCCCCCTTTGTCGCCAGCCTCGCGCAAGAGGACAGCCAGGCGGTGCGCACCAAGGTGCAGAAGTTCGTGCTGCAGTCGAACATGACGCTCGAGCAGCTGGCGACCACGGCCGAGATCTGCCTGTTCTCCGGCTATCGTCGGGACAAGATGGATATCGCCCTGGGCTCGGCGCTGGTGATGATCGGGATCGGGCAGGTGCCCTATGCGGAACTGGTCGGCCATCACCTGTCGCAGGGCTTCGGCGTGCCGGAGTCGGGGGAGCGTGCCAGGGGCTGGTATCAGATGGCGGTTTCGGCGCTGAGTGCGGGCGCCGAACCCGTCTTTGCCCCGGGCCAGCCCGAGCGGGTACAGGTGATCGAAGCGGCCGCGCTTGAGCTTGCTCCGGCGCCGGAGCAGGCAGTGTCCGCATCGGCCCCGTCGGGTGGGTTGCCGGCGTTCCAACTGAAGTGAAACCAGCCTGAAACGTCCCGAAAGGCCGGTCGTCGTACCGGCCTTTTGTTTTTGCTGCAGGTCCCGTTTTTGGCTCTTGAGCTCTCAAGGACGCTCGTCTATACGGCGCGGACCAAGTCAAGACTGTGCGGTCGTGGCGGAATTGGTAGACGCGCAGCGTTGAGGTCGCTGTGGGGTAACTCCCGTGGAAGTTCGAGTCTTCTCGACCGCACCAATCTTCAACAGACAAGCAGGCGGATGCGGGCGTTTTCGCGTTCTGGACGTGAACCGTGCAGCTAAGTGCGGGACATAGTGATCTCGCCCAGCAAAGTCCAAGTCTACCGAAAACTCACCTTCGATAGCGGTTTTTGAGTATCTGGCGCTTGGAAGACAATCGGATCAGCAAAGTCGATATGCCCGGAAAATTCGCGGCGGGATAGGCCGCGTCGTTGACATTTTTGCCGTATATGTGCGGCGCAGAAAATCTACGCTTTGAGATCGCGGGCAGGCCGCACCCCTTCGGATGCGAACAAGATCAGCTATCTCACTGGGCCCAAATCGTCGAAAATCCGTATTCTCTGCGATTTCCCGCAGAGCGCTCAACTTGGACAGACATTCATTGGTTGGACCGGTGTCAGCAACGTGCGACGGCTACCCAACGCTACCCAACCCAACCCGACCCGACGGCGCGGGGTGAATACGGCTTTCGGCCTCGCAACTCCTATCCCCAAGGCATATATTCCGGGGACGGGGCGTACCTTTCCCGGTCAATTATCAGGCGACCGCCCGCACTGCGCCGGATAGGGGCGAAAAGCTTCCGTCCGCCCCCAATTGAGACATGTAGACAGTCGAGGTGCCCGCATTGCGGCCCGGTCCGTATTCCAGCGTCAGGTCACCCATCGACAATCTTGTGGGCTGCGAGAACACGGAGGCCAGGAAAGTCTCCCGCGTCGGGTTCGGGCCGGCGGCGGCCAATACCTTGCAGGCGGTCATGCCGATCACATAGCCCTCGAGATGGGCAAAGTCGGGCTTGGCGGCTGGTTCGAACCGGGACATGGCATTGCGATAGGCGCGCACCAGATCCGAACGCTGGTCCGTGGGAATGGGAACGACCTGGCTGACGACCACGCCGGCGCCGTCGCGACCGACGTATTTTGCGAACTCGCCTCCGTTCACGAACGAGATCGTGGCGAAATCGGCGGTCACGCCGGCGCCGCGGACGCCGCGCACGAAATCCGCCGTGGGCGTCGGCGTGCCGGCCATGAAGACGATCGACGGTGCGGCATTGGATATGATGCGGATCGCTTCCGAAACGTCGCCGGTCGTGCGTTCGTAGGGCGCCAGGATCTCGATCGATTTCGAGTGCCGGGCCAAGGCGGCGGTCAGTGCCTCGCGAACCGAAAGGCCGTAGGCATCCGCCTGGAAGAAGAGAGCGCACCGCTCCAGGGAGCCTTTCCGCGCGAAGTGGCTGACCAGGGCTTCCGCCTCATCCGCGTAGGAGGCGCGGATGTTGAGCACATGCTTGCGCTCTGGCCCGCGCAGGAAGCCGGTGCCGGTCGCCGGCCCGATGAAGGGGACCTGGCCGCCGCGCGCGATCCTTTCGCTGAGTTTCGAGGTCGGTGTCCCGACGGCGCCCGCCAGTGCGAAAACTTCGCCACCGCGCACCAGTGCCCGGACGTTTTCCAGTGCGCGGTCCGGGTCATAGCCATCGTCCATAGACCGCAGGACCGGTTTTCGCCCATGGATGCCCCCGGCCGCGACGGCCTCGGCAAAGGCCAGTTCGATGCCGCTGCGCACATTCGACCCGAAAACGCCAAGCGATCCGGTAAGGGGCGCCGATTGGCCGAAGATGACCGTGTCGTCCGTTACGCCGGGTTCGGCGGAAATGTGGCGTACGAATTCCGACGTTTCCTCGGTCAGACGTCGGGCCTGTTCCTGGATCGACAGGATCCCGGCCTGGACCTTCTGCATTTCAGCATTGGTCGCCTCGGCGCATTCATTGATCCGTTCCGTGGACTTGACCTGCGCGTCAATCGCCTCGACCACGCCGGTCGCCAGTTTCGACACTTCGGAATTCGCGCTCTTGTTGGTTTCGACCGCGACTGTCATGTTGTCGGCCGCGCGGCTCATCTCAAGCGCGGTCTGCTTGACGCGGTGGGCCGCTTCGGACGTGTTCTTGGACAGGCTCTTGACCTCTTGCGCGACGACGGCAAAACCCCGGCCCGCAGGACCGGCGCGCGCCGCCTCGATCGAGGCGTTGATCGCCAGCATATTGGTCTTGAATGCGATTTCTTCGATCAGATCGACGAGCTTGACGATCTCGTTGGCAGCGGTCGACACTTCCCTGGTGATCGTCAACGCCTCGTCCGCCCGGTCCGAGGCACGCTTGACGCTTTCCTCCGACGCGTGCACGCGCTGCGTCACTTCGGTGATGGTGGCCCGGATGTCGGCGGCCGCGGAAATGACGGTGGCAAATGTGGATACGGCGTTTTCGGTTGCCCGGTTCCCGTCGTCGCCACAGGCGATAAGGGTCCGGATCACCTTTCCCACAGTGGCGTCAAATCGCTTGCCCACGCTACGCATTTCGCCGCGGCGCTTGAGCTCGAGCTGGCCTTCGCCGATCGCCTGCGTCTCGCCCTCGCGGATCAGCTTGTAATGCGCCTTGCGCAGGCGTTCGACGACCTCGATCAGATCCCGGGCCGTGCCTTCGGGCGCGTCAAGCCGAATGGGACGGTTCTGTTCGTCGAACAGGAAGGTGGCGATCTGTTCGGCCAGCCCGGCAAGCAGCGCATCGGACGAAGAGGAGGCTGGCTGGGTGTGCATATCGTCCTCCATCGGCGGAGTGGGGGATGCGGACTGCGCGGTCCGGCCCTTCTTTCTGGAAAGGATCATGCCGGACACACGGGCGCGGCGCCGCAGGGGATGCCGGCAGGTGACGTTTGCAGGGGGTCTGACTGACAGGCGCCGGGGCGCGGAGCGTACCGGACCGTTCCCGGGACGGACCGGACGGTCACACGGGCAAGGTCATCGCTGAAGCGCATGTGGCCTCCTCGCGGCGTGGTGATTTCGGAAGGGGGTCAGCGCAAAGCCGTGCATGGCAGGCAGGAAAACCTAGATCGCGACATGGAACCCTCCGATCCCGAATTTGCATTGGACGGACCATGGCGGGTTTTTCCTAACTTGCGGTTAAGCCGGACCGGCCCGGATTCGAGCGATTTGAAGCAATCGCGGCAGCATGTCTCGCGGCAATGAAGATTGTGCGGAATGGACAAGAAAATTGACAGTTCGGAGAGTATTGTGCGAAATCGCTCAGTGTCTCTGCGGCCACAGGGCTTTGCGCGAGGCCTCGTTCTGACTAACTCTGGGCACATCAGACAGGAGGTTGTCATGAGCTGGAACCCCGTACTTGACCCTGAAATTCCGATCGCAGACGCGGTTGATGCCGTCGAAACCCTGATCGTTCCGCGTGCCCGTGACCTGGGCGATTTTGAAGTGCGGCGCGCGCTGCCGGCGCCCAGGCGGCAGATGGTGGGGCCGTTCATCTTTTTCGACCAGATGGGCCCCGCCGAATTCCTCACCGGGCAGGGGATCGACATTCGTCCGCACCCACATATCGGTTTGGCGACAGTGACTTACCTTTACAAAGGCAAGTTCCACCATCGCGATTCCCTGGGCACGGATCAATGGATCGAACCGGGTGCCGTCAACCTGATGACCGCCGGCCATGGCGTGACCCATTCCGAACGGGTCGACGGCGACATGTTGAAAAGTCCCTACAACCTGTTCGGCATCCAGACCTGGATCGCGCTGCCCGAGGACAAGGAGGAGCAGCCCGCAGACTTTGTCCACGTGCCCAAGGACGCACTGCCGTTCCTGGAAGGGGAGGGCAAGCAGGTGCGTCTGATCCTGGGCCATGCCTATGGCGAGACCGCCCCGGCCGAGACGCCGTCGGACATGTTCTATGCCGACGCCGTGCTGGAGGCCGGCGCCACCCTTCCGCTGCCCGACGATCACGAGGATCGCGGCGTCTACGTGGTGGAGGGATCGGTCCAAGTCTCTGGAACCACGTATGAATCCGGGCAGATGATGGTGTTTCGACCCGGTGACAGGCTGGCGCTTAAGGCCGGGCCGGCGGGGGCGCGGATCCTGCTTCTGGGCGGGGCGACGATGAACGGGCCGCGACATATCTGGTGGAATTTCGTCGCCTCGTCGAAGGAAAAGATCGACGCGGCCAAGGAAGCCTGGCGCGAGGGTGATTGGGAGCATGGACGCTTTCGGCTGCCGCCCACCGACCGGGACGAGTTCATCCCTTTGCCCTGAGCCGAGGGCGGGTCAAAAAATGCGCCGGGCGCTCGGAAAATCCGGTCGATTGCGCTTGACGGGGCGCGCGGGGGGCCGTATCTCGCGCTCCACCACCAGCGGAAGCGGGTGGCCAGCGCGGTTGTAGCTCAGTTGGTTAGAGTACCGGCCTGTCACGCCGGGGGTCGCGGGTTCGAGCCCCGTCAACCGCGCCACTTTCTTCCGTTTCGTACAAGCAAATCCCGGGGTCTCCCCGCGGATTTGTCTGTTTTGTACAAAACATTTCGCGCAATCACGGGCGGCCCTGGGCCGCCCCATGCCAGGTGCGCGGGCGTGATCCGATCTTCGATCACCTTGCCGAGGCGCCACGCGCGGCACCGTCCCGGGCCGTGCGGCCGACAGGGCGCGCAGACGCGTTTCGCATCCGCCCCACCGGCTGCACGCAGCGGTCTTGGGGCGGGTTCGCGGAGCACGCGGGATGGCGGAGGCGCGGCCGGGTCGGGGACCGGGGTCTTTGAACATTGTCGCGGAGAACGGGACAGGGCCTGCGTCGCGCCACGGGGCGGAGAATCGGTTCCGGCGCTGGATTGGCGTCTGTCACGGGACAATCGTCCGGGATTCGGGTGAATGTGATTTGGGTCACAGTGAGTCCGCACAGCATTGGCGCATGTCTTGGGACAATGCGGAGAATCCCGTGTAATTTGATTTTCACAACAGGAATTCGCGCATAAAGTGTTATGCGTGCCAAGTTACTACTTCACTCGGCGCGTATTTGTGTCAAATTCTGGTCAGTGCATTCGAGACGAAAGCCAGGAGGATAACATGCGGACGATCCTGTTCGACGCCGAGCAGTTCATCTTTCAGGAGGGGGATCCGAGCGGCCATTGTTTTTGGATCATCGCGGGGTCCGTGGACCTGGTGGAGCCTGGAAAAGTTGGGTCGGGAAGAGAGGCGCGGGGCCGTTGCATGACGACGGTCGGACCAGAGGAGGTCTTTGGCGAATTGGGCCTGGTCGAGCGATCGCCGCGCAGCTTTTCGGCCATCGCGCGCGAACCCACCTGCTGCCTGATCTACACCGATGACGACATCCGCGCGCTGATGGCCGATGACCCGGATCGCGCGATGACCTTCTTGAAGGCATTGTTGCTGAACTTGGCCAGGGACGGACGCGGCCGGATGGAAACCCCGCCGGACAACCGGCGGAAAACGATGTTCGCCTCGTGCGTGGCCTGACAGAGCCCTGATGCGATCCGGACCGGTGAAACGGACTGGTGAAACGGACCGGTGAAATGGGCCGGTTGCAGGCGTCTTTCGTCGGACGGGCCCGTGCCCAGGTGTGCCGCCCGCAGGTTTCGCCCGGGAAATTTTCCCACCAAGCCCCCCGACGAAATTCTGCCGGGGGCCTGCCCGCGAAGTTTTCCGAGGTGGACGCCGGGGAAGGGCGGTAAGCGGGTTGACGGCCCCAACCGCTTACCCTAGATGCAGCGTCACGCGCGGTTGTAGCTCAGTTGGTTAGAGTACCGGCCTGTCACGCCGGGGGTCGCGGGTTCGAGCCCCGTCAACCGCGCCACTTTCCCCCTTTGCCGAACATGTATGATCCGGACAGCCGTGGGCCGCCTGCCGCGGTGCGCCTTCGGGTCCGCGCCGGGCGCCAGGGCCGGTCAGTAGCGATAGCCCAGGGCGGTTTCCGTCGGCACGTCGATGCGGGACCTGAGGTATTCCATGTCCGCCGGGCCGACACAGGCCGGCGTCGCGGGGCGATCCGCCAGGGCCGGCTTGAACTTTGACCCCAGGCGCTTGACCACGGGCCGCAGGGCCCCGGTGCGCGCGGGCAGGGAAAGGGCGGCCAGCAGGGTGTCCAGGATCCTGTCGGGCGCCTGTGTGGCCTCTTCCATCCGGATCAGCGCCACGGTGTCGTGACGGCCCAGGTAGCCGAGGTGCTGGACCAGCTTGCCTTGCCGCAGCGCCGGCAGATCGGGGTAGGGCAGGCCCGTCGCGGGATCGCGGTCGGCCTGCAGGGGCAGACCGACCATGTCCTGGACCCCCGGCACGTCGAAATAGCGCGGCCGGTCGATGACACTGTCCCAGGGCGCGCGCAGGAAGGCGGGAAAATCCATCGCCTGCAGCGCCGGCGCGGCATGCCAGGGCTTGGCATGCATCGACCGCGCCCAGTCGCCCGCATGGCGCACGCAGATCACCACGAGCAGGTCGGCGGGGATCGCCAGCGCCTGCGGGCCGCCGTGTTTCCACCCCAGCGCCTCGGTCGGTTTCAGGCCGGTGTTGCGGCCCAGCAGGCGTTTCACGTAATTGGTGCCCGAAGACCGTTCGCCGACCACCTGAAAGCGGGTGACCGGTGTGGGACCGGCCTGAACGTGCAGCCCGGTCGCGGCGAATGTGTCGGGGATCGAGGGCATGATCGTGTCCGAAATTTGCGTTTCTCTCCCCCTGACATGCTACGCTAGAAGGGATCAGGCAAGAGGCAGAGCAGGAGCCCGAGACGATGCAGACCGCGGCAGCGCTGACGATGGTGCGCGACGACGCCTTTTTCCTGAAGGCCTGGCTGGATCACTACGGCACCCTGCTGGGGCGCGAGAATTGCTATGTGGTCAACCATGGCCGGGGCGCGATGGTCGCCGAGATGGCGGCGGGCTGCAATGTCATCGGTATTCCGGGCGATCCCCACCCGAAGTTCGACATCAAGCGCTGGCGGCTGCTGAACGGCATGGTGCAGGGCCTGCGCAACTACTACCGCCACGTGATCGTGGGCGACGTGGATGAACTGGTCGTGCTGGACCCGGCGGCGGGGACGGACCTGAAGACCTGGCTTGAGACAATGCCGGAAAAGCGCGTGCTGACGCCGCTGGGGCTGGAGGTGATCCACCGCATCGACGTGGAGCCCGAGCCGGTGACGGGCAGGATCCTGGGGCCGCGGCGGCACGTGCGACCGGCGCCGCATTATTCCAAGCCCTGCGTGGTGTCGGTGCCGACCAAGATCGCGCGGGGCGGGCATTTCACGCAATACGCCAAGCTGCACACGCCCGAACACCTGTACCTGTTTCACCTGAAGTTCTGCGATTTCGACACCTATTGCGGGGTGATGAACCAGCGCAACGCGGCGGTATCGGCCACGGGCGGCGGTCTGAAGGACGTGGCGATCGGGCGCCACTGGTTCGCCGAGGAACGGGGCGAGGACCGCGCGGTATTTCAGGCGTTTGCCGGGCTGCGGATGCAGGACGGGTTCGAGATGGGCCCGCTGCGCCAGAAGATGCAGCGGTCGTTCAAGCCGCGCGGCGACACCGGGTATTACCAGTTCGACCGCCCCGACATGGACACGCAATATGTCCTGCCGGAGCGGTTTGTCGGCGTGATCTGATCAGACCAGGCCGCCGGCCGTCTTGGCCGCGACGACGTGCTTTTCCCAGTCCTTCTGGTTCCAGTCCTTCTGGTTCCAGTTGTTCGCCGCGGCAAGATCATCCATCGGCTCGCGCACCTTGCCGGCAAGGTGCACCTGCGCGGATCCGTTGTTCTGGATGTAGATCGGGTAATGCTTCCTGGGGTCGAAGGTGGTCGTCAGAAACGCGACCGATTCACTGATGCAGGCGCCCTTGGCATACGCCTGGAAGGCCTTGAAAAGCTTCGCATCCTTGCGGAGGCCGGGGACATCGACGGGAAGGATTTCTTGCCGAATTTGACAGAGCCCATGGCCGTTTTCTGTGAACGCCGGTTGCGACAATGGAAACGAACCTGGGGCGGGTTTTCCGGCGATCAACCTGCGTTGAGCGAAATAATCACGTGAAATCAGGGGTTTGTTTTTGAACCTTTTGCCGGTGGGTATATCGCGGGATCCCGCGCCGGCCCCGCGCGTCAGAGCGCGGCAAGAAACCCGGTCAGGGCCGACAGTGTTTCACCGGGCGATTGTTCGATGAAGAAATGGCCACCGGGAATGGCGCGGGCCTGCATCTCGGACAGCCGGTCGGCCCAGGTGGCGGGCACGTCGTAATGGGCGGCCATGGCGCCCTGCGCGCCATACAGCACAAGCGCGGGGCAACTCACGCGCCGGGCCAGGTCGGCAGTGTCGTCGTCCAGGTCCAGCGTCAGCGCCGCGCGGTAATCGTCGCACATGGCGGCAATGGTTTCGGGACGGCGCCAGCTGTCGCGGTAGCAGGCCAGCGCCTCTGGGGCAAAGTCCGACAATTGCGCCTTGCCGAACCCCAGCAGGCAGCGTTCGTAATACAGGTCCGGATCGGCCGCGATCAGGGTTTCGGGGAAGGGGGCGGGCTGGGCCAGGAAGAACCAGTGGTAATAGGCGGCGGCGACCTCGGGCGTCAGGTGGGTCAGCAGGTGCCGGGTGGGCACGATATCCATCAGCGTGAGGCTCAGCAGCCGGTCGCCATGGTCCAGCGCCATCCGGTGCGCACTCCGCGCGCCCCGGTCGTGGCCCGCCAAGTGGAAGCGGTCGAACCCCAGATGCGCCATCAGCGCGACCTGGTCCGCGGCCATCTGGCGAAAGGTCATGGCAGCGACGCCCCGAGGCTTGGAACTGTCACCATAGCCGCGCAGGTCGGCAGCTATCACGGTGCAGGTGCGGGCCAGGTCGGGCGCAATGGCGCGCCACATGGCACGAGTCTGAGGGAAGCCGTGGAGCAGCAGCAGCGCCGGGCCGGACCCTGCGTGGGAAAAGGCGATGGTCTGGCCGTTCACCTTGGCCGTGCCATGGCTGAAGCCCGGAATGGGATCCGTCATCCTGTCCTCCTCGCGTACTCATGGGGGCGCTGCCCCCGCCGCGCCTGCGCGCGTCTCCCCCGAGGGTATTTGAAGCCAAGAAGAAGACATGCGCGTGCCCTGCTGCTTCTTCTTGGCTTAAATACCTCAATCCGAACCGTTCAACCCGGCCTTACGCCGAGAGGGCGGCGAGCACGCGGGCCCAGGAGCGGGTGCCCTTGTGGAAGCTTTCCACATCGTACTTCTCGTTCGGGGAATGGATCTGGTCGTCGTCCTTGCCGAACCCGATCAGCATCGGCGTCACGCCCAGCAGCTTGTCGAAATGCCCCGCGATCGGGATCGAGCCGCCGCAGCCGACGAAGGCGGCCGTGTCGGGCCATTCGTCGGACAGCGCCTGGCGGGCCGCTTCGAAGGCGGGGTCGGAGGTGTCGAAGGCGCCGGCCCTGGAGGCGCTGTGGTCCTTGAAGTCGACCGTGCAGTCGGGCGGCAGCATGCCACGGACCATGGCGCGGAAGTTCTCGCGGATCTGCAGCGGGTCCTGGTCGCCCACCAGGCGGAAGCTGATCTTGGCCGAGGCCTGCGAGGGCAGTACCGTCTTGAACCCGTCGCCGGTATATCCGCCGATGATCCCGTTGACCTCGCAGGTGGGGCGCGACCAGATCTGTTCCAGCGCCGAATAGGCGGTTTCGCCCGCCGGTTCGGACAGGGTCACGTCGCCCAGGAAGGCGTGCGCGTCAAAGCCCAGGTCGGCCCATTGCGCCTTCAGCGCGTTGGAAATCTCGGGCACGCCGTCGTAGAAGTTGGGCACGGTGATGCGCCCGGTCTCGTCGTGCAGCGCCGCGATGATCTTCGACAGCACCCGGATCGGGTTGATGGCCGGGCCGCCGTACATGCCCGAATGCAGGTCGCGCGAGGCGGCGGTGATGGTCAGCTCCTCGCCCAGCAGGCCGCGCAGCATGGTGGTGATCGCCGGAACCCGGCTGTCGAACAGCCCGGTGTCGCAGATCAGCGCCAGGTCGGCCTTCAACTCTTCGGCATTGTCTTTCATGAACGGCACCAGCGAGGGCGAGCCGCTTTCCTCTTCGCCTTCGAAGAAGAAGGTGATCGAACAGGGGAGTTCCCCGTTCACCGCCTTCCACGCCCGGCAGGCTTCGACGAACGTCATCAGCTGGCCCTTGTCGTCGGCCGAGCCGCGGCCGCGGATCACCTTTCCCCTGGCGGTGTCCTGGATTTCGGGGTCGAACGGGTCGCGGTCCCACAGGGTCAGCGGGTCGACCGGCTGCACGTCGTAATGGCCGTAGAACAGCAGGTGCGGAACATCGGCGCCCTTGGGGCCTTCCACATGGCCCACCACCATCGGATGCCCCGGGGTGGGCCGTTTTTCCGCCGTCACGCCAAGGCTTTGCAGGTCGGCCACCAGCCAGTCGGCGGCGGCGTCGCAATCGGCCTTGAAGGCCGGGTCGGTCGAGATCGATGGGATGCGCAGAAGCGCCGTCAGGCGCCCCAGCGCGGCGTCTAGATCGGTGTCGATGCGGGAAAGGACGGCGTCGAGGGACATGAGGAGGGCACCTTCGCGTTGTTTGGGTCTGTGCATTGTCGGCGCGACCCTAGCAGCGTGATCCGCCGCGTCCAGAGCCCGCCCGGTAAGGTTTCCGAAAGGCGCAGCAGGTTTCTTTACGGCGGCGCAACCCGGTTGATTCATGTCAAGGCTGCGACATAGGTGCAAGGTCTACGAGCTTGTCATACACATTCTGGATCTTTAATCATTCCAGAGTTGGGAAATGAGGGCCCGTTCGAAAGGCGGGTCGGCAGAAGGAGCCACCGGGCTTCGAGTAGCAGGAGAATGCAAGGTGGATTACGTCGCTCAGCTGGACAGCGCCATCAACCGTCTACACGAAGAGGGGCGGTACCGCACGTTCATCGACATCGAACGCCACCGCGGCAGCTTTCCCCACGCCACCTGGACCCGTCCCGACGGCACCGTGCAGGATGTCACCGTGTGGTGCGGCAACGACTACCTGGGCATGGGCCAGCATCGCGTCGTCCTGGAGGCCATGCACGAGGCGATCGACGCCGCCGGCGCGGGATCGGGCGGCACACGCAATATTTCCGGGACCACGGTGTTTCACAAGCGGCTTGAGGCCGAATTGGCCGATCTGCACGGCAAGGAAGCGGCGTTGCTGTTTACTTCGGCATATATCGCCAACGATGCCACGCTTTCGACCCTGCCCAAGCTGTTTCCCGGCCTGATCATCTATTCGGACGAGCTGAACCACGCCTCGATGATCGAAGGCATCCGCCGCAACGGCGGCGCCAAGCGGATCTTTCGCCACAACGACCTGGCCCATCTGCGCGCGCTGCTGGAGGCCGACGACCCCCGGGCGCCCAAGCTGATCGCCTTCGAATCGGTCTATTCGATGGATGGCGATTTCGCCCCGGTCGAGGCGATCTGCGACCTGGCGGATGAATTCGGCGCTTTGACTTATATTGACGAGGTTCATGCGGTGGGCATGTACGGCCCCCGCGGCGCGGGCGTCGCTGAACGGGATCGGCTGATGCACCGGATCGACATGATCAACGGCACGCTGGCCAAGGCCTATGGCGTGATGGGCGGCTACGTGGCGGCCAGCCACAAGATGTGCGACGCCATCCGGTCCTATGCGCCGGGCTTCATCTTCACCACCTCGCTGCCGCCCTCGGTGGCGGCGGGCGCGGCGGCGTCGGTGGCGTTCCTGAAGCGCGCGCCGGAGCTGCGCGAACAGCATCAGACACAGGCCAAGATCCTGAAAACACGGCTGAAAGCCATGGGGCTGCCGATCATCGACCATGGGTCCCACATTGTTCCGGTGATCGTCGGCGACCCGGTCCACACCAAGATGCTGTCGGACATGCTGCTGAACGATTTCGGCATCTACGTGCAACCGATCAACTTCCCCACCGTGCCCCGGGGGACCGAACGGCTGCGCTTTACGCCGTCGCCCGTGCATGGCCCGGACGAGATGGACGCACTGATCCACGCATTGGACAGCCTGTGGTCGCATTGCGCGCTTAATCGCGCAGAACTGGCGGGCTGACGCCACGCGATCTTCGCAGGAAGAATGGCCTGTGTTAACGTGCCTTTAAAATAAGGCGTTATCGAATCGGGAAATGATTCGGAGCGTTAAGGGACATGGGGCACAACGGCAATGATCGGGCGGCGTGATACACGCAGGACACTCGAGCACGCGGATGGCGATCACGCTGACCGCATCAAGAGCTTTGACGATTTCGAGCTCAAGCTGGGTGACGTCATGCGAGGCGAACGGGCCACCATGGGCAAGTCCCTGCTGGACGTTCAGCGTGAGTTGAGGATCAAGGCGACCTATATCGCCGCCATCGAAAACAGCGATCCTTCGGCATTCGACACGCCCGGCTTCATCGCCGGCTACGTGCGGTCCTATGCCCGATACCTGAACATGAACCCCGAAGACTGCTTTGCCACGTTCTGCGCGGAAAGCGGGTTTTCCGTGGCCCACGGCATGTCCGCCGAAGCGTCGAGCGTGCGCAAGCCGGCGGTGTCCATGCGCGTCAAAAGCCGCAAGGTCCCGATCGAGAACGATCCCTTCCTGTCGCCCAAGCTTCCGTTCGCCCCGACGGGATCCAGCTTCTGGTCGGATTTCGAACCGCGCGCCATCGGATCGACCCTGGTGCTGCTGGTGCTGATCGGCGGCATCGGCTACGGTGCCTGGATGGTGCTGAAACAGGTGCAGCAGGTGCAGCTTGCCCCGGTGGATCAGACGCCCGTGGTGCTGTCGGACCTGGACCCGCTGACCGCGGCCACCGCGCAGCCGGGCACGGTTGACGATCCGGCCAACCCGGCGCCGACCACCGAAGCGCTGGACCGGCTGTATCGCCCCGCCGCGCTGGACCTGCCGGTGATGGTGGCGCGCGATGCCCCGATCTCGACCCTGGATCCGAACAAGGTCGGCACGCTGACATCCGCCACGCTGCCCGATATCGACCTGGCCGAAGCGCCCGTGGCCCAGCCCGGCGACGTCCAGGGCCCGCTGACGCCCCAGGTGGTCGAGGACGCCGCGCCGAAACTGGTGATGGTGGCCGTGCGCCCGTCCTGGGTGCGGGTCCGCAGCGCCGACGGGTCGGTGATTTATGAAGGCATCATGGAACCGGGCGAGCAATACGAAGTGCCCGCCACCGAAGAGCCGCCGACGCTCAGGGCCGGGGAATCCGGCGCGGTGTATTTCGCGATGAACGGCAAGCATTACGGACCCGTGGGGCCCAGCGGCAAGGTGACGTCGAACGTGCCGCTGTCGATCGCGGCCGTGTCCGAACGGTTCCAGGTGGCCAACCTGGACGCCGACCGCGACCTGGCCCGCGTCGTGGCCGAGGCGCAGACCGCCGCGGTCGAACCGTAAGGGCGCATTGCCACTCGCTCTCATGGGGCCTATCTACCGGGTAATCATTCCGAGGAGGCGCTCATGTCGCTGAACCACGTCCGCCCGTGGCGCAACATCTATCGCCGCACGTCGCGCCAGATCATGGTCGGCAACGTGCCGGTGGGCGGTGATGCCCCGATCTCGGTCCAGACGATGACCAACACGCTGACCACCGACGTGGCCGCGACCGTCGCCCAGATCCAGGCGGCGGCCGATGCCGGCGCCGATATCGTGCGCGTGTCGGTGCCTGACGAGGCGTCGTCCAGGGCCCTGAAGGAGATCGTGCGCGAAAGCCCCGTGCCGATCGTGGCCGACATCCATTTCCATTACCGGCGCGGCATTGAATCGGCCGAGGCCGGCGCGGCCTGCCTGCGGATCAACCCGGGCAATATCGGCGACGAGAAGCGCGTGCGCGAGGTCATCGCGGCGGCGCGCGATCATGGCTGTTCGATGCGGATCGGGGTCAACGCGGGGTCGCTGGAGCGGCACCTGCTGGAGAAATACGGCGAGCCCTGTCCGGAGGCGATGGTGGAATCGGGTCTGGAACATATCCGGATCCTTCAGGACAATGATTTCCACGAGTTTAAGATCTCTGTCAAAGCGTCGGACGTGTTCCTGGCGGCGGCGGCCTACCAGGGCATCGCCGACGCCACCGACGCGCCGATCCACCTGGGGATCACCGAGGCGGGCGGGCTGACCAGCGGCACGATCAAGTCGGCGATCGGGCTGGGGAACCTGTTGTGGATGGGGATCGGCGATACGATCCGCGTGTCGCTTTCGGCCGATCCGGTCGAAGAGGTGAAGGTCGGCTACGAGATCCTGAAGTCGCTGGGGCTGCGGCATCGGGGGGTGAACATCATCTCGTGCCCGTCCTGCGCGCGGCAGGGGTTCGACGTGATCAAGACGGTCGAGGCGCTGGAAAAGCGGCTGGAGCACATCAAGACGCCGATGAGCCTGTCGATCATCGGCTGCGTGGTGAACGGGCCGGGCGAGGCCTTGATGACCGACGTGGGCTTTACCGGCGGCGGGGCCGGGGCGGGCATGGTCTATCTGGCCGGCAAGGCGAGCCACAAGATGAGCAACGACCAGATGATCGACCATATCGTGCAGGAGGTCGAGAAGAAGGCCGCCGAACTGGACGCCGTCCAGGCGGCGGCGGAATAGGTGTCCCACGCGTGGGACATTTGGCGCATCCATTGTTTTCAATGGGTTGCAGAGGCGTCTTCATGAAGTCTTAAGGTTTGGCGCGCGTGGGAGGATGCTGCGATGGCCGGGCACAGGATCTACGGGATGCCGTTTGCCAAGGTCTATCCGGCCTACGTGGCCAAGGCCGAACGCAAGGGGCGGACGCGGGCGGAGGTGGATGCGATCATCTTCTGGCTGACCGGATATGACGGGGAGGCGCTGGCGGCGCAGCTGGCGCGCGGGGCGGATGTGCAGACCTTCCTGGCCGAGGCACCGGCGATGAACCCGAAGCGTCATGCGATCACCGGCAAGGTCTGTGGCGTGCGCGTCGAGGAGATCGAGGAGCCGGTGATGCGCGAGATCCGGTACCTGGACAAGCTGATCGACGAGCTGGCGCAGGGGCGCAAGATGGAAAAGATCCTGAGGGCGTGAGGCGTGAGTATGGGGGGGGATGGGTGAGGATCACCCATCCTACGGGGCCGGTGTTTTGGGGGCCGGTGTTTTGGGACCTGTCCCTGGGCGTAAGATGGGTGATCTTCACCCATCCTTAACCGCGATTGCGCCACACAGGCCGCATGACGGCGTATCGGCGGCTTCGCATTCCTGGTGGCACCTATTACTTCACGGTCCGGCTGGCCCGCAGGGGCGGAACGGAGCTGACCGATCACGTGGATCTTCTGCGCGCGGCCTATGGCATCACCTGCCGCGAGCGGCCGTTCAGGACGCGGGCCATCGTGGTGCTGCCCGATCACCTGCACGCGATCTGGACCCTGCCGCCGGGGGACGCGGATTTCTCGACCCGCTGGCGGCTGATCAAGACGCGGTTCACGCGCGGGCTGGGCTGGAAGGCGCCGCGCGGGGCGTCGCAGGCGCACAAGGGCGATTGCGGGCTGTGGCAGCGGCGGTTCTGGGAACATGCGATCCGGGACGGGGTGGACCTGCGGCTGCACATGGACAAGTGCCGCGACGATCCGGTGCGCCACGGGCTGGTGGCGCGGGCCAGGGACTGGCCGCTGTCTTCGGTCCACAGGGTGCGGCGGGCGGATCCGGTGGGGTAGGATGGGTGCTGTGCACCCATCCTGCGAAGATGGATCAGCCGCGCTTGTCGGCGATCATCACTTCCATCTGGTCGCCCGGAACGAAGCCGCGCAGCAGTTCGTCCTGCAGAACGAAGGTCGGCGTGCCGTTGATCTGCAGATCCTGGGCCAGCTTGCGGGTCGTCGCGATTTCCTGCGTGACCGCGTCGCTGTCCATCGCCGCGAGGATCGCATCGCTGTCCAGCCCCAGCCCGTCGGAGATGCGGCGCAGCGCCACGTCGGTGGGATCGCCCGAGAACGCCATCAGGATGTCGTGCACCTGGCCATAGGCGTCGTCGCCCGCCACCTGCTTGACCGCGATCGCAAAGCGGGACGAGATCATCGACGCGTCGCCCAGGATGGGGAATTCCTTGATGATCAGGCGGATGTTGCCATCCGTCTTCAGCAGCTCGGACACTTCGGGCTGGGCCTTGCGGCAATAGCCGCAGCGGTAATCCATGAATTCGACCAGGGTAATGTCGCCGTCCGGATTGCCGCCGACCCAGGAATAGCCGTCGTTGAAGATCTGGTCGGCATACTGGTCGACCAGGTCGAAATCGGCCTGGGCCTGGGCCTGGTTCTGGCGATCCTCGAGCACGTTGATGGCATCGACGATGGTTTCGGGGTTGGCGACCAGGTAGTCGCGGACGGCGTCGCCGAAGGCGGCTTTTTCGGCGTCGGTCATGTTGGTGATGTCGAAGGCCAGAACCGGCGTTGCGGCAAGCGCGGCGGCAAGGCCCAGCGGCGCGAGGCCCAGCTGCGCGAGACGCAGGGGCGCGAGGCGGGGCGCGAGGTGGCGGATCATCGTTTACTCCGTTTTTTCATCTGTTCGGCGGCGTCCACGATGTCCTGGGCGCGCTGCCATCCGGGGGAGCCGCGGGGCAGCAGCCCCGAGGCGCGTTCAGCGTGATAGCCGGCGTCTTTCATCCGGCCCTGTAGGGCATAGCGTTCGGCCACCGCAAGGGAGGCCATGCCGGTCTGTCCGGTCTCGGCATAGGCCTGCCCGAGATCGCGCAGGATGCGGGCGTCGCGAAAATCGCGGGCGCGGGCGGCTTCAAGCTGTTTCAGCGCGGCCTTGGGCTGGCCGTCGGCCAGCAGCGCGCGGCCATAGGCGCCCAGGATCAGCGGTTCGGTGGGCGCGCCCCTGGCGGCCACCGCATAGGCGGCCACCGCCGCCTTGACCTGGCGGCTTTCCAGAAGGATCTGGCCCTTGAGGTCGTAATAATAGGGATCGCCGGGTTTGACCGCGATCGCCCCGTCGATGGCCCTGAGCGCGGCCTTGAGGTTGGTCTGCTGGTGATAGGCCACCGCTTCGCGCATCTGGCGGACATCGGGGTAGGGATCGGAGGCGGCGCGGGTCAGCGTCCAGCTGGGCGAGCGGGTGAAGGCCGAGAGCTTGCCGCGCATGCGGGCGTACCAATAGGCGTCTTCGGGCGAGGTTGCGGCGCCGTTGCCATGGGCCGAGACATAGGCCTGGGCGGCGCGGATGCGGTCGGCGGTCAGCGGGTGGGTGCGCATGTAGGGATCCTGGCGCCCGATGCTGAGCACTTCCTGGCCGCGAAAGATCTGGTGCAGGTCGACAAGGCCCTGGGGATTGACCCCGGCGATGTTCAGGTAACGCCCGGCGGAGGCGTCGGCCGAGGCTTCCTCGGACCTGGTGTGGGCGAGGTAGGTGCGCAGGGCCGAGGACGAGGTGCCAAGCGCCAGCCCCGCGGCGGCATCGCCGGCCCCGGCGGCCCCGGCGGCGACGGCCAGCGCCATCCCGAGACCCGCGGCGGTGCGCGCGCTTTTGAGGTTGCCCATGCGCCGGGCGATATGGCCGTTCGCGATATGCGCGGCCTCGTGCGCGATGACGGCCTGCAGTTCGCCGACGTTCTCGACCCGGTTGATCAGGCCGTGGTTGATGAAGATCGTCTGGTTGTCGACGACGAAGGCGTTCAGCGAGCTGTCATCGACGATCAGCACCCGCACCCGGTTGGGATTGAGCCCGGCGGCCTGGAGAATCGGGGCGGAAAGGTTTGAAAGCGACCTTTCGATGTCGGGATCGCGCAATAAGCCTATCGCTGCAGCAGGTGCACCCAGGCAGCAGGTCACGATCCAGACAAGCACTATGGCCGGTGTTGACGCGGCCCGGACAACCCGGTGAAAACCCATAGGCGCACCATGGGAGAGCGTTATGCGAAACTCAAGCCGGTCCAATGTCGATGCCTTCATTGTGATGGATGTCATGGAGACCGCCCGCCAGTTCGAAGAAGACGAAGGGCGCAACATCATACACATGGAGGTCGGACAACCGTCGACGGGCGCCCCGGGGGGCGCCGTTGCCGCCGTTCAGGATGCCCTGAGCGACGACGACCCGATGGGCTATACCGTCGCCCTGGGTCTGCCCGAGCTGCGCGAGCGGATCGCGGGGCTTTACAAGGAATGGTACGGGGTCGACCTGGATCCGGGTCGCGTGGTGGTGACCAACGGGTCCACCGGAGCCTTCATCCTGGCCTTCAACGCGCTGTTTGACAGTGGCGACAAGGTCGGCATCGGGGCCCCGGGCTATCCATCCTACCGCCAGATCCTGACGGCGCTGGGGATGGTGCCCGTCGATCTGATCACCTCGGCCGAGAACGGGTACCAGCCGGTGCCGCAGGATTTCGAGGGCCGGGGGCTGGCCGGGCTGATGGTGGCGTCGCCCGCGAACCCGACGGGCACGATGCTGAGCCGCGCGGAGCTGGGCGCGCTGATCCGGGCCGCGCAGGCGGAGGATACGGCGTTCATCAGCGACGAGATCTATCATGGTCTGGAATACGAATCGAAGGCGGTCACCGCGCTGGAGATTTCCGACGACGTCTATGTCATCAATTCCTTTTCGAAGTATTTCTCGATGACCGGATGGCGGGTCGGCTGGATGGTGGTGCCGGAAGATCACGTGCGCATCGTCGAACGTCTGGCGCAGAACCTGTTCATCTGCCCGCCGCACGTGGCGCAGCTGGCCGCGCTGGCGGCGATGGATTGCGACGACGAGTTGCGCGGTCACGTCGAGGTCTACAGGGCCAACCGCAAGCTGCTGATGGAGGGGCTGCCGCAGGTGGGGTTCCCCAAGATCGCGCGGCCCGACGGGGCGTTTTACATCTATGCGGACGTGTCGGACATGACCAACGACAGCCGGGCCTTTGCCAGCGAGATCCTGGAAGAGGCCGGGGTAGCGGTGACGCCGGGGCTGGATTTCGATCCCGTCCGGGGCAGGGGGACATTGCGGTTTTCCTATGCCGGGGCGACGGATGACCTGCGCGAGGGTCTGTCGCGCCTGAAGGTCTTCATGGAGGAGCGGGCCTGAGGTAGAAGGAGGCCGACGGAGGGGCGCAAGGCCGGCTCCGGAGGCTTCCGCCCGCCCAACCCGCCGCTGCAGGCGGCCTTGCGGTGCTGCGCGGTGCGGGGTCGGCAGAGCAGATGACGGACCTCGAAAACAGGGGCGGGGCAGACCCATGAGCAGTATTGGTGGGGGCAGGATCGTGGCCGCGGTCGCGGCCATGTGGATGATCGCGGCGGGCGCCGCGGCACAGGATTTTTCGGGGCTGGCCCGGGTCGACGGCGCGGCGAGCCACGTCACCGACACCGGCAAGGCGCCCCGGGGCGGCATGGAGATCGAGCTGGCGCTGAGCCAGGGCGTGCCCTGGCGGCTGTTCACGCTGGACGACCCGCGCCGGCTGGTGCTGGATTTCCGCGAGGTCGACTGGCAGGGGCTGGACCTGGACGCGCTGGTGCAATCCGCGCGTGTCGACACGGCGCGCGTCGGGGTCTATCGGCCGGGGCTGACGCGGATGGTGCTGGGGCTGAACGCGCCGATGCAGGTCAAGACCGCCGGGCTGTCGGTGTCGGAAAGCACCGGCAAGGCGGTGCTGAAGGTCACGATGGTGCCCGGCACGGAGGCGGATTTCGCCGCCCAGGCCGGCGCGCCCAGCGATCCGCGCTGGGACCTGCCGCCGCCGGCGGAGGTCGTCGCGCCGCGGACCCGGGGCGAGGACGCGCCGATGGTGGTGGTGATCGACCCGGGGCACGGCGGCATCGATCCCGGCGCCGAACACGGCGACCTGGCCGAGAAGGACGTGATGCTGACCTTTGCCCGCGAGGTCCGCGAGGCGTTGTTGCGCGCCGGTGGCTTCGACGTGATCCTGACGCGGGACGGCGATTACTTTGTCTCGCTGGAACGGCGGGTGGCGATGGCGCACGCGGCACAGGCGGATGTCTTCATCTCGTTGCACGCCGATTCCCTGGCCGAGGGATCGGCCCATGGCGCGACCGTCTACGTGCTGGACCGGACCGCGTCGGACAAGGCGTCCGAACTGCTGGCCGAACGCCACGAGCGCGACGAGATCCTGTCGGGGGTGGACCTGAGCGGGGCCGATGACGAGGTGACCGACATCCTGCTGGACCTGGCCCGTCAGGAGACGCGGCCGCGCACCCAGGCGCTGGCGCGCACGCTGGTGTCGGAAATGACCCAGAGAGGCGGGCCGGTGAACCGCCGGCCGCTGCGCAACGCGGGTTTTTCGGTGCTGAAGGCGGCCGACATCCCGTCGGTTCTGATCGAGATCGGGTTCCTGTCCAGCCCGCGCGACCTGAACAACCTTCAGAATCCCGGCTGGCGGTCGGGCATGGCCGAGGCGATCCGCAGCGCATTGCAATCCTGGGCGGTATCGGATGTTGCGCGCAAACCGCTGGTCCGGCAATAGGCGGGAAAGGGCATGGGTCGCACCGTCGTGCTTTGACCCCCTTCAGGGCAATCCCTATAATGCAGGGCTTGAAAGACTAGAGGCAGGCGCGTGATCCGGTTCATATTCTCGTTCTTCGGAGCGATCTTCAGTTTCATTACGCTTGGCATCGCCATGGCCGCGCTGACCATTGGCGGCGTGCTGTACATGTATGGCCGCGACCTGCCGAGCTATGAATCGCTGGCCCAGTACCAGCCGCCGACCATCAGCCGGATCTATTCCGGCGAAGGCCAGCTGATCGACGAATTCGCCAAGGAACGCCGGCTTTATGCCTCGGCCGACGAGATCCCGGACCTGGTGAAACAGGCCTTCATTTCGGCCGAGGACAAGAATTTCTATACCCACCAGGGCTATGACCCGCGCGGCATCGCCGCCGCGGCCATCCAGGCGGTGACGTCGCGCGGCCAGAACGTGCGCGGCGCGTCCACGATCACCCAGCAGGTGATGAAGAACTTCCTGCTGAGTTCGGACCGGACGGCGGAGCGCAAGATCAAGGAGATCATCCTGGCGACGCGCGTGGAACATGCGCTGTCCAAGGACAAGATCCTGGAACTGTACCTGAACGAGATCTTCCTGGGCCAGAATTCCTATGGCGTATCGGCCGCGGCGCAGACCTATTACAACAAGACCCTGTCCGAGCTGACGCCCGGCGAGGCCGCCTATCTGGCGGCGCTGGCGCAGCGGCCGGGCAATTTGCATCCGGTGTATCAGCATGACGCCGCCATCGCCCGGCGCAACTATGTCCTGCGCGAGATGCGCGACAACGGCTACATCACCGAAGCCGAGGCGGATTCGGCCATCGCCGCGCCGCTGCGCACGGTGCAGACCGGCGATATCGACGGGTTCCGGTCGGCGTTGCCGCCACGGGATTATTTCACCGACGAGATCCGCCGCCAGCTGACCGAATCCGACGAATACATCGGGTCCACCGACGAGGAGGATTTCTTTACCGGCGGCTACGCGGTGCGCGCGACCATCGACGAGCAGATGCAGGGCGACGCGGCGCAAAGCCTGCGCACCGCGCTGGAGGATTACGACCGCTCGCTTGGGATCTGGAACGGCACCGGCGAGACCATCGCGGCCGACCAGCTGGACACCGAGGACCACTGGCGCAAGGCGCTGGGGGATGCGCGGGTGCCGCGCGACATCGTGCTGGACGGTCCGTGGATGCCGGCGGTGGTGCTGCAGATCAGGGACGGCAATGCGCGCATCGGGATCGAGGGCGTGGACGAGGTGGACGGCGGCCACTGGATCCCGGCCAAGGACGCGCAATGGGCCCGCAAGCGGCTGAGGGACGGCAAGCTGGCGTCCAAGGCCAACGACATGGGCGACCTGGTCGATGTCGGCGACGTGGTGCTGGTGCGCAAGATGACGTCGGACGACGACGGATCGTTCATCCGCTGGACCCTGCGGCAGGTGCCCAAGGTCGAAGGCGGGTTCGTGGCGATGGACGTCAACACCGGCCGGGTCCTGGCCATGCAGGGCGGTTTTTCCTACCAGTCGTCGGTGTTCAACCGGGCGACGCAGGCGATGCGCCAGCCGGGATCAAGCTTCAAGCCGTTCGTCTATGCGGCGGCGCTGGACAGCGGCTATACGCCCGCGACGATCATCGTCGACGCGCCCATCGAGGTGAACACGCCGCAGGGCCTGTGGCGGCCGAAGAATTCGTCCAACAAGTTTTACGGCCCCACGCCGATGCGGATCGGGATCGAGCATTCGCGGAACCTGATGACCGTGCGCCTGGCGCAGGAGGTCGGCATGGGCGTGGTCGCCGATTACGCCGAACGCTTCGGGGTCTACGACGACATGGGCCGCTACCTGGCCAATGCGCTGGGGTCGCAGGAGACGACGCTGTACAAGATGGTGTCGGCCTACGCGATGTTCGCCAATGGCGGCGAGCGGGTGGAACCCACGCTGGTCGACCGGATCCAGGACCGGTACGGCCGCACGATCTATCGCCATGACCAGCGTGATTGCACCGATTGCACGTCGCCCTACCTGGCGCCGGGGGTGGAACCGAAGATCGTGTCGCACAACGAACGGGTGATGAACGCGATCACCGCCTACCAGCTGACGTCGATGATGCAGGGCGTGGTGGAACGCGGCACCGCCGCCGGCGTGGTGAACCTGCCGGTGCCGACCGCGGGCAAGACCGGGACGACCAACGACGCGCGCGACGTGTGGTTCATCGGCTTCACCTCGAACATCGTGGCGGGCTGCTACATCGGCTACGACCAGCCGCGCCCGCTGGGGCGGGGGGCCTATGGCGCGTCGATGTGCGGGCCGGTGTTCCAGCGCTTCATGGAAAAGGCGGTCAAGAAATACGGCGGCGGGCCCTTCACGGTGCCGCCGGGAGGCCATTTCATCAAGATCAACCGCCTGACCGGCGAACGGCTGCCCGACGATGCGTCGGGGCCGTCGGTGGTGGCCGAATACTTCCGCGACGGCGAAGAGCCGATCTTTGGCGTGGCCTATGACGGGGGCTTCGCGATGGGGTCGAACCTGCCGCTGGTCGAGGAAGTCAGCCGCGAGACCGGGCGCACGGTGACCACGTCGACCGGGGGCACGGCCGTGGTGGGACCGAAGGCCAACTTCGGCACCGTGAGTTCGGGCGGGTTGTACTGAACAGGACGCTGGCGGCCGGTCAGGCCGTCAGCGTATTTCCGCCGGGCATCAGCCGCGCGCGGATATAGAGAAGCGTCGCGGCGGTGGCGCACAGGGTAGCCACGAAGGCCAGCAGCAGGACGGGAACAAGCCCCTGGAACCCCGTCAGCAAGGCGTACAGCACCATGCAGGTCAGCGGCACGTGCAGGCCGATGAAGGTTGCGACAAGCACGTGTGTCACGATCCGCTTCTGGTAGTGTACGCTATCGGCCATGTCTTTCTGCCTCCGAACCCAGGGTAATTCACGTTTTCATGTATGACAGCAAGCCCTCGGACGGACAAGTTGTGGAGCTTATCCTTGCCATGGGGGAAGGCGAGCGGCGGGCGTTGGATGGGCTTTACAAGTGCACGTCGTCTTTGGTTTTCAGCGCGCTGATGCGGATCCTGCGCAACCGGGCCGATGCCGAGGACGCGCTGCAGAATGTCTATGTGAAGGCCTGGCGCGGGGCCGCGCGGTTCCATCCGGACCGCAGCGGGCTGGCCTGGCTGATGACGATCGCGCGAAACGAAGCGATCGACACGCTGCGCGCGCATCGCCGCCAGGCCCCCAGCGACGACATGCCGGACGACATTGTCGATAACTTGGCGTCAACGGAATCACGCTATATCGTACGTCAGAAGATCAAGATTTGTTTAAGCAGGCTGTCACGGGCGCAGGCGAATGCTATCCTGGGCGTGTATCAGCTGGGGTATACGTACCGGGAAATGGCCGAACGCGCCGCCATTCCCGAGAATACAGTCAGGACGCGCCTGCATCGCGGCTTGATATTGCTGCGCGCCTGTCTGAATCGGGACGGTGACGACGTCGACCGACCCGAGGGCGAAAGCGAAGGGGACGACGACCGTGGTCTTGACGCAAACTGACGAGATCCAGTCCGCCGAATACGTGCTGGGCCTGGCCGATGACGCCGCGATCGCGCGGGCCGACGGGCGTATGCGATCGGATCCGGTCTTTGCCGGGGCGGTGCGCCGCTGGGAAGACGATTTCGGCAGCCTTCTGATCGGACCTGCCGATCACGTGGCACCGGCCCATGTGCTGGAGGCGGTGCGCGCGCGGCTGTTCGGCCGGCCGGCCGACCCCGTGGCGCCGGGCTTTCCCTGGGGGCGTCTGATCGGCGCCATCGTCGCGGCCAAGGTGGTGGCGGTGGGCGCGGTTCTGGGTTGGAACGCCTGGTGGACCACGACGATCGACATCGCGACACCCTATGGCCCGGCCGAACTGGCCTGGCACGCCCGTCAGGGTCGCATCCGGCTGGACCACGCCGGGCCGCAGACGCTGCAGATCTGGGTCGAGACAGACGGCGGCCTGCGCTACCTGGGCGCCGAAGGCGGCTGGATCCGGGCGGGTCTGTCGGCGGGCGACACGCTGGTCCTGGGCGAAGGCCGCCCGGCAAGCCCCGAAGGCCCGACCAGCCGCGTCGTGCTGGGCGCCGCACACTGACGGCACGCCCGGAAAAAGCCCCCCGGGAGGATCGCGCGGCGCGCGAGACTGCAGCCGGGGCTACGGCATGTCAAACATCGGATGATCGGCAGGAAAAGGTGTCCCTGCACACGGGCGCAGGGATGCAGGGTTGATGTGTGCAGGGACAGTGGGGTCGCAGCAGGCTACGACCTTGGGATGATCCGCTGAGGGATGACCGGTTGAGTGGCTTTTCTTGCTTCGTGGACCCGGAGGCGCAGGGAAGGGCCGGGTCCGGGAAGAGGGATCAGGGATCGTGACGGGAGAGTGCGCATGTCAAAAAATGACCCGCGCCGGACGTTCCGGCGACCGGCGGGGCCAGTGCAGGGGCAGGGTGCGCCGGTACGACGCGGTGCCCCATCCCTGTGCTGTGGTTGGCCGGATGGCGAAGGCTTTCCGGACCATACAGGCAGATCGAAATGGTGCTTCTGCGCCACGCCACCGGATCTTGGGGAGATGTGGGACTCCCTGCGACGCCTCTCTGGCAAAGCGGACCCGGCCTGCGTGACGGTCACGATGGAAACGTGACCCCCACGCAGGCCGGGCCCGTTCGACAGGCCTCCGGTCCGGAGGCGAGGGAGGTGGGACGTGGTTGAAGCGACCATGCCGGTCATCGACCTTTCTGTTCATGTTCTACTGGTGCAGATGACGGCGCAGGGGCGCGGATAGTTCCCCGGTGCGGTGAAAAAAATGCGAAATCAGGAGGATTTTTCGGGAACCTGTTTCGTTTCAGTGCGTTACGGATCGTTCGGGTCCTGTCCGTGCCACGTCCGCTTCCTGTCCGCGTCCTGTCCGCGTCCCCTCCGGGGCCAATATCGGACCCGCTTGCCCGGTCGCGGGTCATGGGATATCACGCGGGTCTGAAAGCGAGGACCTGAAGCGATGCGCGCCGAGACCCAGAACACCGTTGCCGAAATCGAGAAATCGCTGGAGCTGCTGGCCCAGCGGCTGGATTACGACACCGCGCCGCATCGCCTTGAGGAGTTCAACGCGATGGTCGAGGATCCGGATCTGTGGAACGATCCGGAGAAGGCGCAGAAGCTGATGCGCGACCGCCAGGTGCTGGTCGACGCGATCGGGGTCTATGAAAGCATCCGCCAGGATCTGTCCGACAATGTCGAGCTGATCGAGCTGGGCGAGATGGAAGACGACGCCGAGGTGATCGCCGACGCCGAGACCGCTCTGAAGTCGCTGGCCGAGACCGCCGCGCAGAAGGAGTTGGAAGCGCTGCTGGACGGCGAGGCCGACGCCAACGACACCTTCCTGGAAATCAACGCCGGCGCTGGCGGCACCGAGGCCTGCGACTGGGCGCAGATGCTGCAGCGCATGTACGTCCGCTGGGCGGAAAAGCGCGGCTACAAGGTGGAACTTCAGTCGGAAGAACCCGGCGCCGAGGCGGGGATCAAGTCCTGCGCTTACAAGATCACGGGCCACAACGCCTATGGCTGGCTGAAATCCGAAAGCGGCGTGCATCGCCTGGTGCGGATTTCGCCCTTCGGCAAGGGCACGCGCGAGACGTCGTTCGCATCCGTCTGGGTCTACCCGGTGGTCGACGACAATATCGAGATCGAGGTGAATCCCTCGGACATCCGCATCGACACCTACCGGTCGTCGGGCGCGGGCGGTCAGCACGTGAACACCACCGACTCGGCCGTGCGGATCACCCACCATCCCACGGGGATCGTGGTGACGTCGTCCGAGAAGTCGCAGCACCAGAACCGCGACATCGCCATGAAGGCCCTGAAATCGCGGCTGTACCAGCTGGAACTGGACCGGCGCAACGCGGCCATCAACGAGGCGCATGAAAGCAAGGGCAGCGCGGGCTGGGGCAACCAGATCCGATCCTACGTGCTGCAGCCCTACCAGATGGTGAAGGACCTGCGCACCGAACACGAGACGTCCGACACCAAGGGCGTCCTGGACGGCGATCTGGATGAATTCATGGCGGCGACGCTGGCCATGGACCTGTCCGGCAAAAGCCGCGCGGACGCCCGCGCCGACTAGGCGGTTCGCCCCGTCGCGGCACCCGATTTGGGCCGCCGCGCAATCCGGTCTTTGCGAAATGGCCCTTGGGGCCTTATGTTTGCCCTGTCGCCCCCAATGATTTCGGGGTCGCGATCGCATTTGTATTCACAATTGACAGGGGGGCACCGTTTTGGCCCAGAACCCGTATCTGAAGGACATCGAATCCCACGAAAAGCGTTTGTCGGCCGAGCTTGGCAAACACATCACGGCAGCCTTGCGCGCCAGGGACGTCCAGCAGAAGGCCGACGACAAGACCAACAGCTCCACCCCCGGCAAGCTGCCGCCAAAGCCCGTGCATGACGTGTTTCTTGGCGCGCTGAAAAAGACGCTGTCGTCGCTGCCGAAGAAATACAACGGCGTCGAAGTCGCGCCGAACGTCACCTACGAACAGAAGGACGCCAGCTGGATCGCCACGGCGACGGCCACGGCCACCTACAGGATGAAGCCGGCCGGCGGGTCCAAGGTGATCGTGAAACCCGGCGATACGCTCTGGGCGCTGGCGGAAAAGACCTATGGCCACGGGCTGTACTGGCCGGCGATCGCGGCGGCCAACCCCAAGAAGGTCAGGTCCAAGGGCAATTTCATCCTGGCGGGGGTGGAGTTGGAGATCCCCAAGATCCCGATCCCCGAGGCGCCCGAGACGGCGGTCGAACCGCTGAAGAAGGTGGCGAAGAAGAAGGAAAAGGACGCGACCAGGCCGGCGGTCTGCGTGATGTACCCGACGCTGGAATTCGACCTGGAAAAGGGCAGCTCGATCGTCGCGGTGTTCTCGGCGCCGGGAATGACGATCCGCATCACCACCACCCTGAAAGGCGCGATCAAGGCGCAGAAGAAGGGCGCGCTGCCCGGTTCGTTCAACATGCGTACCTATGAGACGGAGCTGTCGAACGGCATGAAGCCCTTCGAATCCTCTGTGAAGATCAAAAGCTTCAAACCCGAGGCGATCACCTTCGCCTCCAATGTCTCGGGCTCGGTCTGGAAGGTCTCGCTCAGCTTCACCAGGGACCTGACGCTGAAGGGCGCGATCGCGCCCAGGCCGGTCAGCTTCACCCACAAGGACATCGTCTACGAAGGCTCCATGGGCATGGAGGTCGAGGTCCAGATCATCCCGACCCGGGTGCGCGTGCCCGACCCGGTCCCCTGGTACGAACAGGCCTGGAACGAAGCGTCGGACTTCGTGCGGGACAACGGCCGGGCCATCGTGGGCGGCGTGATCATCGTGGGCGGCGTCGTGGTCATCGGCGCCACCCTGGCCGAAGACGTGCTGACGGCCGGTGCCGGCGTCGCCGACGATCCGGCCAGCTTCGCCGCCGCCTCGGCCATGTTCGGCCAGGGCCTGCAGATGATCCGGTGACCATGCCCGACGATCTCGCATCCGACACGGCCCCCGACCGGGCCGCGCTGCTCGCCGAATACGATACGGCGATCCGCCGGACCCGGTCGCTGTCGCTGCGCTACGGCCTGGGGACGGGGCTGTTCATGGCGGCCGCGCTGCTGCTTGATACGCCCTGGCTGGCGCTGCCGGTCTGGCTGGTGTTCCTCGCCTGGCTCCGGATCCGCTACCGCAGCCTGCTGAAACGCCGCGACATCGCCGCCATCCCCCCCAAGGACAGCCCCTGACGCGGCCACGCTGCCGCTTCTTTCTCTTCAAAAATACCCCTGTCCGCCGCGTCCCGCCCGGCCGGACGCCGGACAAGGGCGCTTGACGATTGCCTCTGCCGCGCGTTCAGCTAGACCAAGGGGACAATTTTCCCGACAAGGCCCCTCAAATGCCCACCGACACGCCTCTTCCCTTCCGCTCCGCGACCGCGCTGGCCGACGGCCTGCGGACCGGCAAACTCACCGCGGCCCAGCTGATGGAGGCCACGCTGGCCCGGATCGACGCCGTCAACGGCCAGGTCAACGCCATCGTCTCCATGGCGGATCCGGGCGCGCTGATGGATCAGGCGCGGGCGGCGGACAAGGCGGGGCTCAAGGGGGCCTTGGCGGGGCTGCCCATCGCGATCAAGGACCTGGCCAATGCCAGGGGGTTCGAAACCTCGATGGGCTCGCCGCTGTTCAAGGGCACTGTCGCGCCCAAGGACGACATCATGGTCGCCCGCCTGCGCGCCGCGGGGGCCATCGTGATCGGCAAGACCAACACGCCCGAATTCGGGCTGGGCTCGCACACGTTCAACCCGGTGCACGGGGCGACGCTGAACCCCTATGACCTGACCAGATCCTGCGGCGGGTCCTCGGGCGGGGCGGCGGTGGCGCTGGCCACCGGCATGCTGGCCATTGCCGACGGGTCCGACATGATGGGCAGCCTGCGCAACCCGGCCGCCTGGAACAACGTCTACGGCTATCGCCCGTCGTGGGGCCGCGTGCCCTCGGAGGCCATTGGCGACAACTTCCTGCACCAGATGTCCACGCTGGGCCCGATGGGGCGCAGCCCGCAGGATGTGGCGCTGCTGCTGGACGTCATGTCCGGCCCCGATCCGCGTCAGCCCCACGGCTGCCCGGTCTCGCCCGTGTCGCCGCTGACGCCTGGCGACCTGACGGGCAAGCGCATCGGCTGGCTGGGCGACTGGGGCGGGGCGCTGGCGTTCGAACCCGGGATCCTGGATCTGTGCCGCGGCGCGCTGGCGCAGATGGAAGAGGCGGGCGCCATCGTCGACGACCTGGCGCCGCCGTTCCCGATGCAGCGGATCTGGGACAGCTGGATCACGCTCAGGTCGTGGTCGGTGGCCACCGGGATGGCGGTGCTGGACCGGGCCCATCTGAAGGACAGCGCGATCTGGGAACTGGACCGGGGCCTGGCCATGTCGGCAATGGAGATCCATCGCGCCAGCGTCATCCGGTCGGAATGGTTCACCAAGGCGGCGCGTCTCTTCGACGAATACGACGCGCTGGTCCTGCCGTCGGCCCAGGTCTGGCCCTTCCCGGTGGAAAAGCCCTGGAAGGACGAGATCAACGGCCAGAAGCTGGACACCTATCACCGCTGGATGGAAGTCGTCGTGCCCGCGGGCCTGCTGGGCCTGCCGGTGCTGGCGGCGCCTGCCGGCTTTGGTGACAACGGGCTGCCCATGGGCTTCCAGATCATTGGACGGCGCGGGGCGGATGCGGATATCCTGTCGCTGGGCGCGGCCTGGCACGCCATGACGGACTGGCCGGGGAGGAGACCCGCCCTGATGTGAAGACTGTCGTAGGGAGGATGCGATGGGGGAGGAGAAGGCGCATGGCGCGCCGGTCCTGGGCGATGTCACGCCCGGGATCCTGAAGGAGGCCCTGCGGCGCGGCTGGACGGATGTCCGGACCGCGCCGGTCTTCGGCCTGGTCTTTGCCGGGCTCTATGTCCTGATCGGCTGGGGAATGGGGTGGCTGACCTGGGCCACGGGCACCAGTTACTGGCTGGTGCTGGCGGTCATCGGCTTTCCGCTGATCGGGCCGTTCGCGGCGGTGGGGCTGTACGAGGTGTCGCGCCGCATCGCCGACGGCGCGCCGCTGACCTGGCGCCCCGTCCTGGGCGTGATCTGGGGCGAAGCCGGGCGGCAATTGCCCTGGCTCTGTGCGCTGATCGTCTTCGTGTTCCTGTTCTGGTTCTTCCTTGGGCACATGATCTTTGCCCTGTTCCTGGGCCTTTCACCGATGACCAACGTATCGTCCAGCGCCGAGGTCTTCCTGACCGGTCCGGGGCTGAAGATGCTGGCCTTCGGCACGGCGGTGGGCGCGGGGTTCGCGATGGTGCTGTTCATGATGGCGGTGCTGGCGCTGCCGATGCTGCTGGACCGCGAGGTGGATTTCATCACCGCCATGCTGGCCAGCATGGGCTATGTCGCCGGGCACCTGCCGGTGATGCTGGCCTGGGGCATATTCGTGGCGAGTGTGACCTTTGTGGCGATGGTGCCGTGGTTCCTGGGCCTGCTGGTCGCGCTGCCCCTGCTGGGGCACGCATCGTGGCATTTGTACGACCAGATCGCGCAGCGCGACAGCGACACGGTGGCGATGCCCGGCGGGCTGGCGCCCGCACCGTGACGGGCGGGCGCGCGGCGTGATCGGTCAGCGGAATTCGGAGTCAGGCTGCAGCAGACGCAGGTGGAAGGGCAGGACGTCCTTGGTATCGACATAGCCGGTGGTGCGGGCGGCGGTCATGATCGCCCGCGTGTTGCTGGCGATATGTTCGTAGACCATGCGCACGATCCGGCGCCCGGTGACGCTTTCCCGCACCGTCCGGCTGACGTATCCGACCCAGAAGTTGTTCTCGAACGACGCGATCCGGGCCAGGTAGTTGAAGGAACAGGTCATCGCCTGGCGGCGCGACATGACCGAGGCGATGCCGTCTTCCTGCCGGGTGACGAAGCCGCGGAATTCCCGCGACTGCTGGTCGACGGGCAGGCCCTGCTGGCGCAGGGCATCCTTGGCCTCGTATCCGCGCACGAAGGTGGCGCCGTCCTTGCGGTAGACATAGACCAGCCCGATGACGAACTGGCCTTCGTTGACGAAGGACCGGCGGGTGAACCGGTAGAAGCCGCTGGGGAAGTCTTCGTTGGGGATGTTGTTGGCGCCGGCGCCGACGAAGTCGCGCAATTCCGGTCCGGTCAGGATGTCGCGCGTGTAGGTCAGGCTTTCGACCGGTTCCAGAAGGATGCGCGCGTCGGTCTCGAAAAAGGCACATATGCGTTCAAGGATGTCGGGACGCGGAAAACTCTCGCCAGACAAGTATCGGTTGAATTGTGTGCGATTAATTCCCAACTGACGGGAAAGTTCGGCTATCGACGGGGACATTTGGGACAGATGACGCAGATTCGCGCCAAACATATTCCTCAATTCCGCGGGCGATCTCTTCTCTCGTGACATTCTGCGGCTATGTGCCTCCGATGTTGGCCGGGCATGCAACCCGTGGCAATACAGGGGAAATCGCTACCACATGACGCGGATTGGCATCACACTGTCGCCAACTCGCGTCACTACGCTAGCAAAGCAGACACAAAAAGCAAAGCTTCTGGACCGATTAGCCAGTTCATGAAAACCTGAAACTCGCGCAGTATGCAGTCAGGTCAAATGGGACTCTCATGATGTTTGGTGTCGTAATCTGGAGTGATCACAAGGACAGGAAGGCCGTGATCTGGTGCGAAGACCACGGCGATCTGGCGTTCTGTCAGGAGTCCGTGGACGATCAGGGATGCGTTTTGGATACGGGCGATTTGATTCAATTCGATGTCACGCTGCAGCACGACATGCGGTTGGTTCATCACCCGCGCAAAGTGTCCGAAGGGGCCTATCAGGGGCTGGCCGACACGTTACGCATGCTTCCTATCGAAGGCCCCGTCGCCGTGCCGGTGACGTTTGGCGCAAGGGCGACAGACGCCGCGGTACCGGATTCCGCCCCGACTGATGCGGCCCCGACGGATGCGGGGCTGTCAGATGTCGGGCTGGCCGACAGCGGTATCGCCGAAATCATTCCCTTCGAACAGAAGCGGTCCTCGGTCAGGTTCTCGCCATTCAGGGTCGCGGAACGCGCCGCACGCTGAAGCGTGCCGCAGGACCCGAAGGGTCACGTCGCGCGATCATCATGATGTCGGGAAAGGCGCCGAAAGGATCAGGCGTGCGGGGTGGCCAGGTCGGCCGCCGGCGCAGCCGTGTCAGGGCCATGGGGAACGGCAAAACTGCCCCGGTTCAGGCACAGGACGGTAACGCGCAGCGTCCAGATGACAAACAGAAGAGACATGGCGATGAGGGCGGTTCCCATGGGGTACTCTTCCTTTGAACGGGCTTGCGTGGTCGTTCTGTTAGGGCGGTCCGCGGCTTGTGGCAAATTTTCGGCACATCGCGTTTCCGTATCCACGACGACGCAGGGGCAGCGGCATTCATTGTTACACCAACGTTCAACAGCTGGCATTGTGGCGCAACTTGGGCGCGTGTCCCGGCGTCACCATGCACCCCGTCCCCGGGGGCGGCGATTCGCGCGCGGACATCCGCGCGGGGCATGGGCCGGGTCACGGGGCGGCGCATGGAAAAGCGGCACACGCAGAGGTGACCTTGCGGGAGCGGGCGGGCCGGGCGGGGCGTGCAGTGGTGTTTCGCCCCTTGGAAACCAACCACATATTGAATCCTTGCCCTGCCGTGGTCCTGAGCGCAAACTGAAGCCGACGGGGCTTTTGCAGTTGAAAGAGGCGCGACAAACCCCCACCTTCATCCTCCATGAGAGGAGATGGCCAAGCGCCGCCAAAGCTGGGGCCGGCGCCATCTTGCCAAGATAAGGACAGAGCATGAAAGAGCCCATCAACGCTTCCTATCCGGTTCTTCCCCTGCGCGACATCGTGGTGTTCCCCCACATGATCGTGCCGCTGTTCGTCGGGCGCGAGAAATCCGTGCGCGCCCTCGAAGAGGTGATGGCCGATGACAAGCAGATCCTGTTGTCGAGCCAGATCGATCCGTCGATCGACGAACCGACGGCGGATGGTATCTACCGGGCAGGTGTGCTTGCCAATGTGCTGCAGCTTCTGAAGCTGCCCGACGGCACCGTGAAGGTGCTGGTCGAAGGTCAGGTGCGTGTGAAGATCACCGACTTTATCGACAACGACGATTATTTCGAGGCCACGGCCGAGTACCTGAGCGAGATGCCGGGCGACACCGCCGCCACCACCGCGCTGGTGCGCACGGTGGGCGACGAATTCGAACGCTATGCCAAGGTGCGCAAGAACATCCCCGAAGAGGCGCTGGCCGCCGTCGGCGACACCACCGAACCCGCCCGCCTGGCCGACCTGGTCGCGGGGCATCTGGGCATCGACGTGGATCAGAAGCAGGACCTGCTGGAAACGCTGTCGGTCTCTGAACGGCTGGAAAAGGTCTATGGCCTGATGCAGGGCGAATTGTCGGTCCTGCAGGTCGAGAAGAAGATCAAGACCCGCGTCAAGTCGCAGATGGAGAAGACCCAGCGCGAGTATTATCTGAATGAGCAGATGAAGGCCATTCAGAAGGAGCTGGGCGACGGCGAGGACGGGTCGAACGAAGTCGCCGAGCTGGAACAGAAGATCGCCGAGACCAAGCTGTCGAAAGAGGCGCGCGAGAAGGCCGATGCCGAGCTGAAGAAGCTCAAGAACATGAGTCCGATGTCGGCCGAAGCGACGGTCGTGCGCAACTACCTTGACTGGATGCTGTCGATCCCCTGGGGCACCAAGAGCCGGGTCAAGAAGGACCTGACCCGCGCCGAGGAAATCCTGGATACCGATCACTATGGCCTGGAAAAGGTCAAGGAACGGATCGTGGAATACCTGGCCGTGCAGCAGCGGTCGAAAAAGCTGAAGGGGCCGATCATGTGCCTCGTCGGCCCTCCGGGCGTGGGCAAGACATCGCTGGGCAAATCGGTCGCCAAGGCCACGGGGCGCGAATTCATCCGCATCTCGCTGGGCGGCGTGCGCGACGAAAGCGAAATCCGCGGCCACCGGCGGACCTATATCGGGTCGATGCCCGGCAAGATCATCCAGGCGCTGAAGAAGGCGAAAACCACGAACCCGCTCATCCTGCTCGACGAGATCGACAAGATGGGGCAGGACTTCCGTGGGGACCCGGCCTCGGCCATGCTGGAAGTGCTTGATCCGGAACAGAACAGCACCTTCGTGGACCACTATCTTGAGGTGGAATACGACCTGTCCGACGTGATGTTCCTGACCACGGCGAATTCGTACAACATGCCCGGCCCGCTTCTGGACCGGATGGAGATCATCCCGCTGGCCGGCTACACCGAGGACGAGAAGCGCGAGATCGCGCGGACCCACCTGGTGCCGAAGCAGATCAAGAACCACGGCCTGAAAGCCAAGGAATTCGAGATCACCGACGATGCGCTGACGGCGATCATCCGTACCTATACCCGCGAGGCGGGCGTGCGGAGCCTGGAACGCGAGATCGCCAAGGTGGCACGGAAGTCGCTGACCCGCATCATCCGCAAGGAAACGGATGCGGTTAAGGTGACGGCCGACAACATCGACGAGTTCCTGGGCGTGGCCAAGTTCCGCTTTGGCCTGGCCGAGAAGGAGGACCAGATCGGCGTCGTCACCGGGCTGGCCTATACCTCGGTCGGGGGCGAATTGCTGTCCATCGAGGCGCTGCGCCTGCCGGGCAAGGGTCGGATGAAGACCACCGGGACGCTGGGTGACGTGATGAAGGAATCGATCGACGCGGCGTCCAGCTACGTCCGGTCCATTTCGCCACAGCTGGGCATCAAGCCGCCGCAGTTCGAACGCTGGGACATCCACGTCCACGTTCCCGAAGGCGCCACGCCCAAGGACGGCCCGTCCGCCGGTCTGGCCATGGTGACGTCGATCGTGTCGGTGCTGACGCAGATCCCGGTCCGCAAGGACATCGCCATGACCGGCGAGGTCACGCTGCGCGGCAATGCGCTGGCGATCGGCGGGTTGAAGGAGAAACTGCTCGCGGCCCTGCGCGGTGGAATCAAGACGGTGCTGATCCCGCAGGAGAACGAGAAGGATCTGCCGGATATCCCCGACAACGTGAAGCAGGGGCTGCAGATCATCCCGGTCAGCCACGTGTCCGAAGTGCTGAAGCTGGCGTTGGTGCGTCAGCCCGAGCCGGTGGAATGGGACGAGGCGGCCGAGGAAGCCGCGGCGGCCGCAGCCGCTGCCAAACCTGCGGGCGATGCCGGATCTTCGGCCACGGCCCACTGATCCTGTCCTGATCTGAACGCGAAAGGCGCCCCCCGGGGCGCCTTTTTGTTGTCCGGGGCTCAGGTCAGGGCGTGATCCAGTTCTTCCAGGGTCTTGCCCGCGGGTTCGATCCGGAAGGCAAAGGTCACGCAGGCCCCGATGATCGACGTGCCCACCAGCGCCCACAACAGGGGTTCGGCGCCGATATCGGCCAGCAGGATCGGAAACAGGAACGCCGTGGTGACCGCGCCGATCTTGGCGAAGGAGGCGGCGAAACCGGCGCCCTTGGCCCGGATGCGGGTGGGAAAGACTTCGCCGGCGATCAGGTAGGTCTGGGCATTGGGGCCGATGTTGGTCGAGAAATTGAACAGCATGAAACCCGCGAAGATCATCATCGTGGCGGTCGTGCCGGTGGCCTGGGTCGACAGGGCCGCGATGGCCAGCCCGGCGGCACAGCCCAGGAACCCGCCGATCTGCAGCGGGATGCGGCCCAGCCGATCGGCCAGGAAGATGGCGAAGAGGATGCCGATGATCAGCAGCACATCGATCAGCGCAGCCCCCCGGGCCGCCAGCATGTCGTTGTGCACCAGGTCGGCGATGGCGGTGGCGTGGTCCTTCTTGTGGCCCACCGTTTCGGCCAGGATGACGGGGGTGAAAATGCCGATCCCGTAGGTGCCCAGATCCTGAAGGAACCAAGGCACCGAGGCCAGGATCGTGGCACGCAGGTTGCGGGGGGCGAACAGCTCGGCCCAGCCGCTGTTTTTCTGCGACGCGCTCGGTGTCGTGTCGGCCTGCGACGCGCTTGGTGTCGTGTCGGCCTGCGACGCGCCCTGTGTCGTGTCGGCCTGCGACGCGCCCTGTGTCGTGTCGGCCCGGAGCGCGACCTGGCTGGGGTAGATCGGTCGACGGTGCAGCAGGCGCAGGGTCGATCGGGCCGCCTCTTCGGGACGGTTGCGCGACATCAGCCAATGCGGCGTTTCGACGATGGTAAAGCGCAGGATGACCACGATCATCGCAGGGACCACGGCCGTGGCGTACATCCAGCGCCAGGCCTGCAGGCTGTCGGTATTGGCCAGGATCACGTATCCGACGCCGGTCCCGAAAAGCGCGCCAACCGCCTGGAAGCCGAAGGCCGACAGCACCTGCCGCCCGCGCACGCGCGAGGGCATGGTTTCGGATATGATGACGTGGGCGGTGGGATAATCGCACCCCAGCGCCAGCCCCAGGCCGAAGAGACAGGCGATCAGGAAGACGAAGGTCGGGCTGAAGCAGGCGGCGATCAGGAAGATCGTGAACAGGATCATCTCGGCGATGAACATGGCCCGCCGCCCAAAGCTGTCGGCCAGCCCGCCCAGCAGGCTGGCACCCACCAGGATCCCGGCCAGCGACGCGGCGGTGACAAATCCATGCTGCGCGGCTGAGATCGAGAACTCCTGCGCCACGAGCGGCAGGGCGATGCCGCCCATGAAGACGACCATCCCTTCAAAGAACTTGCCGGCGGCGGCCAGCGCCCAGATCCGGGTCTGCATGCCGGTCAATGGGTGGGCCGTGACAGCGGTGCCGTCCGGCCATTGAGGTGTCTGGTCGATCCATTGCTGAACCGAGCGTTCAGCATCAAGCTTTGAGAGCCTGGTGTCAGCGACGGTGTTCATCGTGGTCTCCGTGTCGTTTGCGGCGCCGGCCGCAGCCGGCTTGGGGGGGCTTGGGGGGTGGGGCCAGATGACTGCGCGATGAATGCCGTTTTGTGACATTTCCCGAAAAACCCGGACCTGGCGCGGCGTCATGGCGGACCGGCTGGGACCGGACGCCCCAAGGGCATGTGACGGGGCGGGGCAGGGTGGTGAAAAAACTGCTTGCGGCCCCGAAGGACCGAGTCTAAAGACAGCGCCCATGGGTGATTAGCTCAGTGGTAGAGCGCTTCGTTCACATCGAAGATGTCGGGGGTTCAAATCCCTCATCACCCACCACTATCTTACTGATATGGCTAGATTAATCCGCAGAATGGGACGGATTGCGAAAAGCTCTGTGGTTCGTTGAACCTAGACCTCGACGCGGATGGTCATGATCTCCCTGTATTTGGCGCGGATTCGCGCGCGCTCGCCCTCGGGCGCAACCCTGCCAGGGGAACCTTCGAAATCTTCGCCCATTGGGCTCTCTCGCCAGATCTGGAAGTGGCCTTCTGCTTCCTCGATCAGAGCAGCGATGGCTCGAAGGTCCTCCGGGCTCAATGCCAGACAGTCGAGGCGATCCGTGATCAGGCGGGCACAGCCGTCGTCGAACCCGATAGCAAATTCATCACGCTCGCTGTCGATGCCGACAGCGTCGTAGATGGGCCCTTCCTCTGTGTACGTGACATACAGCCCGAACAATTCACTGCCGTTGTCGGCGACGACATTGAATCCGGGTCCGTTGTCTTGACCGCTCTTGGTCATGGTTCTCGCCTTTCCTACTGCTTGGTGAAGTCGACGGCCTCGGCTGCACGACGGAGATGGTTGGGGGAATACCGAGCGTGGACGCGTTCGGTGATGACGGTGTTGGAATGGCCCAGATACTGGGAGATCTCCGACATCGGTATCCCGGCCTCGGCCATGTGAACGGCTGCCGTGTGGCGAAAAACGTGGGCTGACACACCCTCCACGCCGACCTTACGGCCGACCGTTTCGAGCCCCTTGCGGACGCTCTTGACGTTCCGGCCGACCATTCAACACGTAGTCACTGATCGCGGCATCCCTGGCCAAGAGAAGAGCATCGTGCAGCCCATCGTTCATCGGGACAACCGCGCGACCTTTCCTGGTCGCCGCGCCGTCGGTCCGGAGGTTGACCTGTTTCCTTGCGAAATCGACGCGTTCCCAGGTCAACTCAAGGATGGCGGCCTGACGGCCAGCCGTTGAGGGCATCAGTAGCATGGCCAGGTGGATATGGTGGGGCGTGTCCTTCACGCTCAGGAGCCGACGAATTTCTTCCCGTGTGAAGAACCGTTCGCTTGGCGTCGGTTTCGCGGGCCGCGTTATGGTCGGGACCCGGTCGATCAGCTGGTTTTTCTTGGCCCAGTTCAAGACGGTCATCAGGTGGCCCAGTTCGGTCCAGACCGTGCGCTGACCGACGCCATCTCCATATCGAGACTGCGCATAGGCGGCGCAATCATGTGACACAAACTCGGGCCCATTTTCTGATTTCAAGGTATTTCTCCATCATAAAGGCGCTGGGGAAACTCAGGAGATTCATCAGGAAACCCTAAGGGTGCTTATCCTGAAGTCCAAACTGCATGGCGACGATTTTCGCCTCCAGAGCCTCCTTATACCAAGGGGCACATAAGCTCAGGTGCTGCGACCGTGCCGAAAGTTCTTCACTGGATTTTGACCAAGGTATTGCTGTCGCAGCTATGATTTGATTTCTCCGGTGGCCCTCCCGCCACTCAAGTCCCTGTTCGCCGAGAGAGACACGGTGAGGGAGGACACAGGCTAACGCGAATTTTGGTTCAGTTACGACCTTGCAGATTTTGCTGGAACGCTCTCGGTGACAGCCCGGTCCACCGCCGAACGGCCCGCGTGAACGCTCCAGGATGTGAATAACCCATTTGAGAGGCCAGTGCCGCTATGTCTATGTTTCGTGACCCAAGGGCTTGGGTTGCGATGCCTCGGCGGACGTCGTCGAGCAACATGGCAAAGGTTGTGCTCTCCTGCCCGAGCCGCCTTTGCAGCGTCCGAACACTGGTTCCGGCGGAAGCGGCAAGCTGTTCGACCGTGGGCAGCCCGCCCTTCATCATCACCTCTAACGTGATCCGCGCAGACGCCGTCAGGGTGCCGTCTTCGCGCAGCCGGAGCCAGTCGCCACGCAGCGGCTGAGCCGCAGGGGTATCAGCGAACGCGGCGAGAAAGGGGGCGTCGGCAACCATGTTTGGAATGCTGACCTCAAGGCGCTGGTGGTCCGAAGGGACGACCGGGCATCCGAGATGACGCGCCACATGGTCCAGCCCCGCCACGGGGTGCGGCACCATCCTGACCTGGTCGAAATATGGCTCGTCCAGGCCCGTCATGTGACAGACACACCTCATGATGGACGCCACGTTCTGCTGAACGACGTGGAGCGTCTCGGCATCGAATGGCCACTGCCAGTTGTCGCTGACCACGATTCCGCCCCCGGTTTCCGTGACCGCGATGATTTCATGCGTGCAATGCCGTGGCAGGGCGGCAGCCGTCCGGGAGAGGGCGCGGCGAGGGCTGCCTCCGTTTCGCATGACAAGACCGAGATTGGCGAGTTGCGCGATGGTGGCGTTCGAAGCGACCCGGCATCCGATGTCTACGCCTTCGGTCTCGGCCATCTGGCGGGCGAAAGAGAAGGCATTCAGAAGCGGTACGGGGCAATTCGGATCGTCCACGAACAGGTATTCAAGGTCGGCTTTGGCCAACCGGGGAGCGGGCGATTTGCCTTGGTCTTCCAGCCACCGGATCCAGGGCACGACCACGGCTGCTCGGATCAGTGGAATTGTCGACGTCATCGATCCTCCAGTCCCGGTCAGCCATCGCGACGCTTTTTGGCGGGCAAGGTTAAGTCTGCAGCAGGAAATTGATCCGGATCAAGTCGGATCGCCTTATTCGAGTCATGTTCCTGTTTCCATGACGCAGGAATTGCGGAGCTCCGGAAACGGGACCGTGGACGTGTGAATGCCTTCGTGGGGGGAGTTTTGTATGTTTGGGGGAAGTGCAAAATGAAACGACAGATCTTCGTTCTGTCTTTGGTCGCTGGCATTGCCGGGGCGGTTGGGCCAGCACATATGGTATTCGCGCAGGATGCGACTGGGGCGCCAAACGCCAGGACCACGATTGATGGCCTGCAATTGCCGCCGCCGCCAATGCCCTTCGGCGGGAGCATTGGCCTCACCGCAAATGACTCGACGCAATGGTGGGCGCCCCGGATCGTGCCGCCCGAGGAGGCGCCGAACGTCCTGCTGATCATCACCGACGATTCCGGCTGGGGCATTCCCAGCACCTTCGGGGGCGTGATCCCGCATCCGACCATGGATGCACTCGCCGCTGACGGGCTGAGCTTCACCCAGATCCATTCCACATCGCTCTGCTCGCCGACCCGCGCCGCCCTGATCACCGGGCGCAACCACCACAACGCGGGCTTTGGCGTGATCTCGGAACAGGCCACGGGCTTCCCGGGCTACAATTCGATCATCGGCGAGGACAAGGCGACGGTCGGCCGGATCCTGCTGGATAACGGCTACAACACCTCGTGGTTCGGCAAGGATCATAACACGCCCGCCTTCGAGGCCAGCCAGTCCGGTCCCTTCGACCAATGGCCGACCGGAATGGGGTTCGAATACTTCTACGGCTTCGTGGGCGGGGATGCCAACCAGTGGCAGCCGAACCTCTTCCGCAACACCACGCAGATCTATCCGTTCGAGGGCAAGCCGGGCTGGAACCTGATGACCGCCATGGCCGATGACGCCATCGACTGGATCACCAACATGCACCAGATCGACCCGTCGAAGCCCTTCTTCGTGAAATTCGCCCCCGGTGCCACCCACGCACCGCACCATCCCACCAAGGAATGGGTCGACAAGATCAGCGCGATGCATCTTTTCGATGACGGCTGGAACAAGCTGCAGGACACCATCTTCGAGAACCAGAAGAAGATGGGTTATTTTGCAGAAGACACCGCGATCACGCCCTGGCCCACCGATTACATCAAGGACTGGGACAGCCTGACCGACGACGAGAAGAAGCTGTTCATTCGGCAGGTCGACGTCTTTGCCGCCTATTCCGTCTATATGGACGATGAAATCGGACGTGTGGTGCAGGCGCTCAAGGACATCGGTGAATATGACAACACGCTGATCATCTACATCAACGGCGACAACGGCACCTCGGCCGAGGGGGGCGAACTTGGCACCCCGAACGAGGTCGCCTTCTTCAACGGGCTGAACAAGATCCCGGTGGAAACCCAGATGAAATGGTACGACGTCTGGGGGACTGAGGCGACCTACAACCATATGGCTGTCGGCTGGACCTGGGCCTTTGATACGCCTTATCCATGGATGAAACAAATCGCCTCTCAGTTGGGCGGGATCCGGCAGAACATGACCGTAACATGGCCGGCCAAGATCACCGACAAGGGCGGCCGGCGCGACCAGTTCCTGCATGTGATCGACGTGGTGCCCACGATCCTCGACGTAGCTGGGATCAGCGCGCCGCAAACCGTCGACGGGATCGATCAGGCGCCGATGGACGGGCGCAGCTTTGCCTATCTTTTCGATGCCGCGAACAAGGATGCTCCGCCGCCGCGTGATACCCAGTATTTCGAGATGTTCGGGCAGTGGGGGCTTTGGCACGACGACATGTTCCTGGCCACCAAGGTCAACCGTGCGCCCTGGGATGCCTTCGGGCCGGGCAACCCCGATCCGCTCAATAACCAGGTCTTCGAGCTTTACGACCTCAAGGCCGACCCAACCCAGACCCACGACATCGCGGCCGATCACCCCGACATGGTGGAAGACCTGAAGGAAACCTTCATCCGCGAGGCGACGAAATACAACGTCTTCCCGCTGGATGCCTCGGTTGGTCCGCGCGTTGCGGCCCCCCGGCCCAATATCACCGCGGGGCGGACCGAATTTGTCTATACGCGCCCGATGACCGGCCTGCCGCAGGGGGATTCCCCAAGCATCCTCAATTCCTCCTACACGATCACGGCCGAGATCGACGTGCCGGAGGGCGGGGCCGAGGGCATGATCCTGACCTCGGGCGGCCGGTTCGGCGGCTATGGCTTTTACCTGCTCAAGGGCAAGCCGGTGTTCCTGTGGAACATGGTCGACCTGGAGCGCATCAAGTGGGAAGGCCCCGAGGCGCTGAGCCCCGGCAAGCACGTGATCGCGTTCGACTTCGCCTATGACGGGATCGGCGCCGGGACCCTGGCCTTCAACGACATGAGCGGCGTGGGCCAACCCGGGACCGGCACGCTCAAGGTCGACGGCAAAGCGGTCGATACGAAGAAGATGGCGCATACGATCCCCATCATCCTGCAATGGGACGAAGCCTTCGACATCGGCTCGGACACGCTGACCGGCGTCAATGATGCCGATTACCTGCCGCCGTTCACGCTGACGGCCGGGCTCGACAAGGTGACGATCAAGGTCGACCGACCCGAGCTGAGCGACGCCGACAAGACCCGGCTCGAGGCCGCGATGAAGCGGGCCGCCGACTGACCCTTGCGCGGGGCCCATCGGCCCCGCGTCCCACCGTCATCGCCCCATGCCAAGTGAACCCCTCCGATGTCCAACCTGTCCACCCCGTTCAACGACCTGCCGGAATCGCCCTCGCGCCGCCGGATGCTGACCAATGGTGCGCTGATCCTCGGGGCCGCCATGGTCGGCGCACCCGTGCGCGCCGAACGCCCGGCCACGGGATTTTTCCTCCACCTTCGATGAGAAACCGCCCCAACTTGAGGACGGACAATGAAGCGAACGAGATTCACCGACGAACAGATCATCCATTGCCCGGCAGGCGCATTCGCAGAATGCTGCCGAGAGGGGCATCCTGGGCGAGCACGAGGCAGGCGCAAAGTGCGCGGACCTGTGCCGCAAGCACGGCATGTCGGCAGGCACCTTCCACAACTGGAAGGCCAAGTTCGATGGCATGACGGTAACGGAAGCGAGGCGGCTGAAGACACTCGAAGATGAGAACGCCAAGCTCAAGAAGCTGCTGGCCGTGCAGATGCTGGATCTGGCGGCGATGAAGGAACTTGTTTCAAGAAAGTGGTGACACCTGCCGTCAAGCGCGAGGCGGTCGCGCATCTGAGGTCCCTGCTCGGGCTCTCGGAACGGCGGGCGTGCCGGATTGCCGGGGCGGATCGCAAGATGCTCCGCTAACAGGCGCAGCGCGCGCCGGACACGGTGCTGCGCGGACGGCTGCGGGAACTGGCCAACCAGCGCCGACGGTTCGGCTATCGGCGGCTCTTCGTGCTGCAGCGGGGTGAGGGCGCGCCTTCCGAGATCAACCGGATCTATCGGCTTTACCACGAGAAAGGGCTGACGGTGCGCAAGAGGAAGGCCCGGCGCAACGCTGTCGGGATGCGAGCCCCGATCCAGGTCGATGCGCGACCCAATGCGCGCTGGTCGCTCGATTTCGTCCACGACCAGGTCGCCAATGGCCAGCGTTTCCGGGGGCTGAATGTCGCCGACGATGTCACCCGCGAATGCCTCGCTGCGATTCCTGACACTTCGATATCGGGCGCCATGTGGCACGTGAACTGACGATCTTGATCGAGCGCCGCGGCAAACCCGGCATGATCGTCTCAGACAATGGCACGGAACTGACCAGCAACGCGATCCTGCGATGGTGTTTCGAGCAGCGGATCGAATGGCACTACATCGCACCGGGAAAACCCATGCAGAACGGTTTTGTCGAAAGCTTCAACGGTGGGATGCGCGATGAGCTGCTCAACGAGACCATGTTCCGGAACCTGGCCCATGCACGTATCGTGATCGCCGCCTGGGCTGCCGATTGAAACACCGAACGCCCGAACTCGGCTTTGGATTACCAAACCCCGGCCGACTGCGCGCGAACCCTGACCGTCGCAATCGCCCGCCCCGCTGCGCGAAATGAAAGCTCCGTGTCAATCGGCTTCCAAAAGGGACCCCTTTGAGATGGAGTAGGTGGCCCGATGCGGCGTAGCTTCCACATCGCGCAGCCGTGTCGGGCCAGCGGGTCACCGGGTGTCACGCACGGGTCTTGAAGCGCCAGCTCTCGTTGCCGGTCTCGACGATGTCGCAGTGGTGGGTGATGCGATCGAGCAGCGCGGTCGTCATCTTGGCATCGCCGAAGACGGCGGGCCATTCCCCGAAGGCGAGGTTGGTGGTCACGATCATCGAGGTGCGCTCGTAGAGGCGGCTGACCAGGTGGAACAGGAGTTGGCCGCCGGTCTGAGCAAAAGGCAGGTAGCCGAGTTCGTCGAGGACGAGGAAGTCGAGCCGAGCGAGGATGTCGGCGGTGTGGCCCTGGCGATCATCGCGGGCCTCGCCATCGAGCTTGTTGACGAGGTCGACGACATTGAAGAAGCAGCCTCGGGCGCCGTTGCGGATGCAGGCACGGACGATGCTGACGGCGAGATGGGTCTTGCCGGTTCCGGTGCCGCCGATCAGCACCACGTTGCGCTGCTACTCGAGGAAGCCGCCTGAGGCGAGGTCGCGGACCAGGGTCTCGTTGATCGGTGTGCCCTCGAACTGGAACTCGTCGATCTTCTTGGCCAGCTGCAGCTTCGCCACCGTCATCTGATACTTGATGGAGCGGGCCCGCTTCTCGCCGATCTCGGCCTGAAGCAGGTCGCCGATCACCCGTTGGGGTTCGTGCTGGCGCTTCACCGCGGTGGTGAGGATCTCCTCATAGGCAGCCTTCATGCCGTAGAGCTTGAGTTGGCCCATCGTGTCGAGGATCTGCGATCTTTGCATGGTCGGTGCTCCTGAGGGTGTCGTGTCGGGCGCAGTCGGCGATGGGTTCGTGGGCCAGCTTCAGCGCTTCCGGGGTGGCGGTCGGCGCGGGTGGCTCGGGCTCGCGGCGGCGGGCGAGGATGTTGAGAATGACATCGGCAGAATGGACACCTTCGCCGAGCGCTTCGGTGCAGGCAGCTTCGACGGCATCCATGCCGTCGCTCAGCAAGGCGGCGAGGATCTCGACCATCTGGCGATCCCCGCCCGGGATCCGTTCCAGCTTCCGCTGGACACGGCGCATGGCGGGCGGAAGGTCCCAGTCCTTGAACGGAGCCCAGTTCCGCAGTGCGCCAGGCTTGCGCGCAAGCACGGGGAGGTAATGCAGCGGGTCGTAGACGGCATGATCCCGTCCGAAGGCGCGGGCATGTCTACCGACCACCTGACCGTCCTGCCAGAACTCGACCCGATCGGCGTAGGCCCGGATCTCGACCGGGCGACCGACGGCGCGGGCGTCCACCGAGTAGCGGTTGCGGTCGAACCGCACGAGGCAGGTCTTGGAGACCGCGGCTGGCACCGCATGGAAGCCGTCGAACGGGCCGACATAGGGCACCAGGCGCGGGCGCTCGGCCTCGAAGACCTCTCAGGTGGTCTTGTCCCGGAACTCGGTATGGGGATTGGCCTTTGCCCAGGCGATGCAGCGGTCCTGAAGCCAGGCGTTGAGTTCGGCATAGCTCCTGAACTTCGGCCTGGGCACGAAGAACCGCCGCCGGATCACCCCGACCTGGTTCTCGACCTGACCCTTCTCCCAGCCGGAAGCCGGGGTGCAGGCGACCGGTTCGAAGAGGTAATGCCTGCTCATCTGCTGGAACCGGCGATTGTAGGCCCGGTTCTTGCCGACGAAGATCGTGTCCACCGCGGTCTTCATATTGTCGTAGATGCCCCGCGCGCAGCTGCCGCCGAAGAAGGCGAACGCCTTGTCGTGGGCGTCGAACACCATCTCCTGGGTCTCGCGGGGATAGGCCCGGACGAAGGCCATCCTGCTGTGGCACAGCCGGACGTGAGCTACCTTGATCGTGGTTGTCACCCCGTCGATGAGCGCGACCTCGTGGCTCCAGTCGAACTGGAAGGCTCCGCCAGGATCGAAGCTCAGCGGCACGTAGGCTGCAGCGGAGGCTTCGACTTCCGATTGCGACCAGCTCGCGGCGTAGCGCCGGACCGCATCGTAGCCGCCCTCGTAACCCAGGGCCCGGAGCTCCTCGAAGATCCGGATGCGGGTCAGACGCTCAGGCTTCGGACGGCGGGCATTCTCGGTGAGCAGGCGGTCGAGTTCATCCCGCCAAGGCTCGATCTTCGGCTGGGGCTGCACGGTGCGCTCGTAGCTGAACTCGGTCGCCCCGGAGCGGATCACCTTCCGGACCGTCTTCCGCGACACGCCCAACTCGCGGCAGATCTCCTTGATCGGCTTGCCGTCCTGAAAATGCCAACGCCGGATCTTCGCGATCGTCTCCACAACCAACATCCCAAAAGCCGCTCCCGATTTGCCTCAGAAGCATGATGGACCACCGCATCAGGGGGGTCCTGTTGATTTCCACCCAGAACTGACCCGGGAAGAGGCCCGATTTCCGTTGAGAATTGACCCATGTGACCATCCGCCCGAGCGCACTGAGCGACGGGGGCAATGGAGTGATCCACATGGGACTACTGAATGTCATACGGAAGATGGCCCTGCGCGAGCAGCTCCCGATCCGTGAGATCTCGCGCCGGACAGGCCTGTCGCGGAACACGATCAAGAAGGACCTGAAGGCCGGCACCTTGGAGCCGAAGTTCACGGTGCCAGAGCGCCCCAGCAAGCTTGATCCCTTCGCGGACAAGCTTGCGGCCTGGCTGAAAACTGAAGCCTCGAAGTCGCGCAAGCTTCGCCGCCCCCTGACGCATCTTCATGCCGATCTTGTGGCCCTTGGGTTCACTGGCTCCTACAACCGTGTGGCGGCGTTCGCCCGGGAATGGCGCAGGGAACGACAACGCGAGCAGCAGACGACGGGGCGCGGTGTCTTCGTGCCCCTGTCGTTTCGGCCCGGCGAAGCCTTCCAGTTTGACTGGAGCGAAGATTACGCGGTGATCGGGGGGGGGGAGAGGACCAAGCTACAGGTCGCGCATATCAAGCTGTCGCACAGCCGCGTCTTCCTCGTCCGCGCCTATCTCCTGCAAACGCACGAGATGCTCTTCGATGCCCATTGGCATGCTTTCCGGGTGTTTGGCGGTGTGCCAGGCCGGGGCATCTACGACAGCGCGAGTTGTGCGCCATTGGTTCGAGCACAATGAGCGCGCGCACGGCGGTGGATCGCATCGGTCGCGGCAAGGAGCGTCAGATCAACATGCGGTTCCTCGCGATGGCCAACCATTACGTCTTCGAGCCCGACTTCTGCAATCCGGCGTCAGGCTGGGAGAAGGGGCAGGTCGTCGGGCATACTTTGCGATGTGACTGGTGCCTGGGAGCCGGATCAAAGCAGATCGGCGTGTCGCAAACCCTGCACTGTGGCAATGCTTCGGGAGGGCGCTTTTGAACGCTCCACAACTGGGTGGACGCAAGTTCGGCGCCTCTTGTCCTCCCATATGCACTGATGTTAGGGCAGGCAATATCGCGTTGACGTTCTGTCGGCGGGGGACGGCGGTAGCTCAGCGGTAGAGCAACTCGTTTACACCGAGTGGGTCGGGGGTTCGAAACCCTCCCGCCGTACCAGCAAATTCTCGCACCGAAATCATCCCTGACTCGCCGCGAGCAATGCGCGACGAAACCTCGTTTTGCAACCATTTGAAGGCCGGCGATCAAAAACCTTCGAACCCGGACGCGCTGGAGCGCGGACTCTTGGACACAGCTAGGTCCTGAAACGCGGCATCGTTCATGGCGTCGGCAGCCCAGTTGCCGGAAGATGTGGTCGGCGCGGGCTTCCTGGGGCCCGGCTTCGGAACTGCAACGGGCGTAGCCGCAGGTTTGGGCGCTACTTTACCAAAATCCTGACCTGCACTCGGCAAGCGGAACTTCTCAAGGATGCCGACCAGTTCCCGAGACGTGCTCGAGAGCGAGCTTGCGGCGGCATTCGTTTCTTCTGCCATGGCCGCATTCTGTTGCGTCACGCCATCAAGCTGATTTACCCCGCCTGAAATTTCGTTCAGCCCAGACGATTGTTCCCTTGCCGCGCCGGCAATCTCAGACATCAGGTTCTGCATTTCCTTGGTTCGGGTGAGGATGTCATCCAGCCGCTCGCCCGTCATGACGACCAGCCGACCGCCTTCTTCGACCTGGGAACTGCTTTCGGCAATCAGCGACTTGATCTCACGTGCGGATTCCGAGGCGCGTTGGGCCAGGCCCCGCACTTCCGAGGCCACAACGGCAAATCCCTTGCCCGCTTCCCCGGCACGCGCCGCTTCGACACCGGCGTTGAGAGCAAGCAGGTTGGTCTGGAATGCGATATCGTCGATGACGCCGATGATGCGGCTCACGTTCTCGCTTGACTGTTCGATCTGTCGCATAGCCTCGATGGCTTCACGCATCACCTGAGCGCCGCTTTCGGCTTGCTCCCTCGTGTCGCGGCCAGAGGCTTCGGCCTGTTCGGCGCGGTCCGATGTCCGCCGCACGCTTTCCGAGAGTTGGTTCAGGGCCGCCGCAGATTGTTCGAGCGTCGCGGCCTGGGTTTCGGCGCGCGATGCCAGATCGCCGGCCGCCTGGTCAATTTCTCCGGCCCCGCTGCGGACATTGCCAGCCGCGTTCAACACGTCAGACATGGCCTTGCCGAGCTGATGAAGGACGTCATTGTAGCTTTGGCGCAAGTCTTCGTACTCGGAAGGAAAGGGATCGTGCGCCGGGCTCTCAATTGTCTGGCGCAAGTCTCCGGATGCCATCCGCTTCAGGCCCTGGGTCAATTCCGCAACCACGCGTTTCTGAACTTCGGTCTGCGCGCGCCCGCGTTCGGCAACCGCTTCCTGCGCCTTCATTTGGTCATCGTGGTTCGCTTCATTTCGCTGTAGCGCGTCCCGGAAGGAGGCGAGATTTCGCGCAATCGCCCCGATGGAATCCGGCAACGCCATGTGGGGCACGTCCGTGTCGAATGCGCCGGTGGAAATCGTCTGCATAGAGTCGTTGACATCATCGATCGGGCGAAGAATTTTCGGAATGAGGACAAAAAGGATACCCATTCCGATTGCGGTCAAGACCAATGTCACAACCACGCATAGCAGTATTTTTCCGGACAATGCGCTGGTCAGCTCACTTTTGGGAAGAGCCGCTTCAATCGCGCCTGCGATTTTGCCGTTGCTTGAGCGAATGGGTACAAGGCGGGTCAAATAGGGTTTCGACCCCAGAGTCGCCGTTGACGTCAGCACCTCTCCAGGCGGAAGGCTTTGCAATGCTTCGGCCTGGCTTGCGTCTAGAACGGTACCGACATGGCGTTTACCGGATACGGGGTCGGGCGAACTTGTCACGCGGACGAATGCGTTCTTGGTGCGATCGAACAGCAGGATCGACGCAATGCCAAAGGTCTGATCCGCTGACAGGTCAACGATCTCGTGATTGGGGAAGTCCGGAATCGCATCCCAGCTAATGCCGGTCACGTCCCCGCTCTGGTTGGTCGCTGGCTTCAGGCCCAGTCCAGAGAACCTCGTTTCCAGATCGTAGCCCAGAACATTCAAGGCCGTCGTTTTCTTCACCGTCATCTCGTGAAGAATGACAGTGGCGACGTTGAGCATCAGCAGGCCCGACAGGGTGAACATCGACAAGATGCCCGTGCCGACAACCAGGGCCAGAAGCTTGCTTCGGATCGTAAAGGATCGGAACATGGAACTCTCCGGTGATCAGTGCCGACTGCAGCGGCTTGGCGAAGCCTCTTGGGAAAGCATGCGAGTACTGGCATCCGTTTCCGAAAGAGGGGAAGGAAGGCGGCGTTTCATCAGAACAGATCGATGTCGCCCGGCGATACGCCGGACGCGGCATTCACCGGCTTGCGCGCCGGGCTGCGGGTCGCTGTATCGGCGGCCAGTGCATCGATTGGCTCGACAGTGACGATCCCGGTGGACGGTTTGAACCGAATCTTGCGCCCACGTGTGCCGCCAAGGTCTTCGCCTACCAGGCGAAAGCCTTCATCGCGGACAAACTGCCGGGCGAAGGCACAATTGGACGTTCCGATCTTTGTCAGCCCCTGCACGATGTTGGCCCCGCCGAAAAGCTGGACCTCAAGCCTGTTCCTGGCGGCCCCCTGGCGGAGCAGCGCGTTGACCAGCTGTTCCATGGAATGCGCGCCGTATTTGACGTTGCTTGTCGAGTTGGGGTCGTTGCCGGGCAGCAGGAAATGGTTCATCCCGCCGATTCCCAGGATCGGGTCGCGCATGCAGGCGGCAACGCAGGAACCAAGAAGCGTGGACAGGCATTGATTGGGTTTGTCCGCCAACCGGAACTGGCCCTGGATGACGTGAACCATCTCTTCGCGCGGTGGAAGGGTCATTTGGCGCGTCCTTTCTCCAGGTGGTCGGCCGATGCAGCCAGAATGGCCGGGCCGATGCGCTCGATTGGGAGTTGTTCTGCGACGCCGCCCAAGTCATGGGCGACGCGCGGCATGCCGTAGACAACGCAGGTGCGTTGGTCCTGGCCAATGGTGTGTCCACCGGATTGTCGGATCTTCAGCATTCCTTCTGCTCCGTCGCGGCCCATGCCGGTCAGCAGAACGGCTACGACCGAGGTGCCGAACCGCACTGCCGAATGAAATAGCGCGTCCACCGAAGGCCTGTGCCCCGAAATCGGCGGCCCGGGATCGAGCCGGCACGTCCAGCCGCGGGTTGCGATGGTCAGATGGGCCGGCATCCCGGGTGCGATATGCACACGCCCCGGCTCGATCGGGGCACCATCCATAGCTTCGGTGACGTCGGCGGACGACAATTGGTTGAGCCTGCGCGCAAAACCCGGAACGAAGTCGTGTCCGATATGCTGGACGACAAGGGTGGGCGGGCAGTCGACCGGGTAGTGCGACAGCACGGTGCTCAGCGCTTCTACCCCGCCCGTCGAGGCGCCGATTACGACCAACCGCTGCCGGATCTTCGGCGCGCGCGTCAGTGCGCCCCGGTGCGCGGATGCGGGATCACATGTCAGCAAACGCAACGCGTTTACGAGATCATCGGCTTTCGGGTATTCGCAAAGGTCCAGGACGCGGCCCATCCGCGCGAAACGACTGCTGTCGGCGCCGGGGGGGCAAAGGATCGTCGCCGTCGTCTCGAGCCCGTCAAGCAACGCTTTGAACATGGGGAACCCGGGGTTGGCCAGAAGCTCGGCCGCGATTGCGATGATCGACGGGCGTTCCGCTTCGGCAAGATTATAGGCGTCCTCGAAGGACTTGCACAATGCCAGCAGCGTCAGTCGACGATCGCGCGCGATCGCTTCCACTACCTTTCGCGCCCGAATGATGGAGGCGTCGATCAGCAGAACGGATGCCGTCTCGCAAGCAGCCTGGTTCACTATGTCCTCCTTTCCCTTCGGCGGATTTCTCCGACCACCTGATGTTCGTTCGATAGCGGTCAAAGGTTAAGGAAGCCTCAGCCCGGTTCGGAAGCCGCGGGCAGAGATCCTAAATTTGTCGGCTTTTGAGATGCGGCGACTCTCGACGGTTAACCTTCGCTTCAGCGGTTCGAGGTAGCGATAGGGGCACTACCGGATTCGAGTGCCGTCCGCCTCTGCGTCCGGTCGGACGGATCGCATCACAGGAGCCCTCATGACTTCGTGCAGTCTTGGACCAGATGACCTTGCCGGACTTTTTGAGCCGGATTGGCGCCTTGCGATGTGGCATGCGCCAGTCATCGGAAATCTAGCAGATCCGGCGGCCACTCGGGGGTGTCGCGGGCTTTACCACGGAAAGGGACTTGGGAGATGAGCGCTACTGTGACACTGGCACCGCGCCTTGACAGCGCGGCGGCGGAGCTGCTGACCGAAGAATTGAAGTCCGCCCGCGGTTCAGCGCTTTGCGTTGACGCAGGCGCAGTCACTTTCTGCGGGTCGCTGGCATTGCAGACCCTGCTGTCGGCCAAGCTCCAATGGCAGGAAGACGAGCATTCCTTCGAGATCTCGGCTCCCAGCCGGGACCTTTCGGATGCCTGCCGCTTGCTTGGCATCTCTCCGCAAGAGATCGGCATCAAACAGGAAATGGGAGAGCCCCAATGAGCCTGCGCGTTCTCGCAGTAGATGATTCCCGCACCATGCGAAATCTCCTGGACGCAGCCCTAAAACGGGCCGGTTTCCAGGTCGATCTTGCCGAGGATGGGGAAGATGGCCTGCGTCATTACGAAACCTTCGGCCCCGACGTCGTCATCACCGATGTGAACATGCCCAAGCTGGATGGCCTGGGTTTCATCGAGGAGCTTCGGCGGACACATGTCGATCGCCTGGTGCCGATCCTGGTGCTCACGACTGAGAGTGCGCCGGAATTGAAGGCGCGCGCCAGGGCGGCCGGGGCGACCGGCTGGATTGTCAAACCGTTCGATGAAGAAAAGCTCGTTTGGGCCATCGAGCGCGTCGCCATTGCGGGAGGCAACTGATGAAGGGCGGAAGCGCAGACGATTTCCGCGATTCCTTCTTCGAGGAATGCGAAGAACTGCTGGAAGCGATGCATGATGGCTTCGACCAGATCGCGAACGGCACGCAAGACAAAGAGACGATCCATGCGGTTTTCCGCGCGGTTCACTCGATCAAGGGCGGGGCCGGTGCGTTCGGCCTTGATGACCTGGTAGCCTTTGCTCACCATTTCGAGACGGCGCTTGAGAAGGTGCGGGCCGGGGAGATCGAGGCGGATTACGAGGTGCTTGAACTTTTCAAGCACTGCGGTGATCATCTTTCCGATCTTGTGAGTTCGGCGCGCGATGACGTGGAAGTTTCCAAGGAAACCAGTGACGCACTTGGCGAGAAGCTCAATGAGGTCATAGGCCACGACCCGTCCGAAGTGGAAGAGCTTCCCGAATTCGAGCCCCAGACTCTGGACCTGGGCATGCTGGACCTGAGCGCGCCGCCACCGCCGGCGGGATATGATATCACGTTCAAGCCACATGCCGAGCTTTATGCGTCCGGAAACGAGCCTATGCTTTTGTTCCGATCGCTGGAAAAGTTGGGCAAAATCGAGGTGACATGTGACACGAGCGAGGTGCCCGTGCTGGACGTGCTCGAATCGGCGTCCTGTTTTCTGTCGTGGAAACTGCGTGTCGAAACGGACATCGACGAGGTCAGCCTCGAGGAGGTCTTTGAATTTGTCGAGGATTGCTGTGAAATCTCGATCACGGCGATCGAAGCGGAGGAGGGTGCCGAACCCTACACTCTTCCGACTTTGATACAGGAGGAGGACGCCCCTTTTCCAAATCCCCCCGCGGAAGCCTCTGAAACCGCTGTAGCGGCGGAAGTCCCGGGGGGGGAGAGCGAAGAACCTGCCGCCGAGGGCGTTCCAACGCCTTCCGGCGAGGCGCCCGCAGCGGGGAGGAGACAGGCCGCGAAGGAAGCGAAGGAAGCCAAGGAAAAGCCGCGCGGGGGTGGGGCAACCATTCGGGTCGATCTTGAAAGGGTCGACAAGCTGATCAACCTTGTCGGCGAGCTTGTCATCAAGGAGGCAATGCTGTCGCAGTCGATTGCCTGCCTGGAGCTTCCTTCCGAGAACGATGTTTCGACTGGGCTGGAAAGCCTGAAGCAACTGGCTGGGGAAATCCAGGAAGGCGTCATGGCCATCCGAGCGCAGCCGGTCAAGCCGATGTTCCAGCGTATGGCGCGTATTGTACGCGAGGCGGCATCGGCCACGGGCAAACGTGTGCACTTTGTCACCAAGGGAGAATACACGGAGGTCGACAAGACCGTCATCGAGCGGCTGGTCGATCCCTTGACCCACATGATCCGAAACGCGGTGGATCACGGGTTGGAAGACGCCGAGACCAGGACCGCTGCGGGCAAGAATGTTGAGGGAACGGTCATTCTGTCGGCGGCGCACAGGTCCGGAAGGGTCGTGATCGATATCTCGGACGACGGGGGCGGCATCAATCGGCCTCGTGTGCTGGAAATCGCCAAGAAGAAGGGTTTGGTTGCCGAAGATGCCGATCTTCAAACGCACGAGATCGACAACCTGCTATTCATGCCTGGCTTTTCATCGAAGCAAGAGGTGTCGGAACTCTCGGGTCGCGGCGTCGGACTTGATGTCGCTCGAAGCGAGATTCAGGCGCTGGGTGGTCGCGTGGCGATCCAGTCGACTGCCGGCGAAGGCACGACCTTTGCAATTTCACTGCCGCTGACCTTGGCGGTGATGGAAGGCATGGTCATCGATGTGGCCGGTCAGACGATGGTCGTCCCGATCACCGCGATCCAGGAGACATTGCAACCGAAGACGGTCGCGATTCACAGGATCGGAGCGCAGGGGCGCGTACTGAAAAACCGGGATTCCCTGGTTCCAATCGTTGATCTTGGGGCGTGCTTCCAGTTTCGCGACGAGCCCGAGGACTTGTCCGACCACGTGCTCTTGCTGATCGAGACGGAAAACGATCGCCGATGTGCCTTGATCGTGGACAACATCCAGGATCAACGCCAGGTCGTCATCAAGAGCCTCGAAACCAACTATCGCCGGATCGACGGCATCGCGGCGGCCACGATCCTCGGAGACGGACGGATCGCGTTGATCATCGACCCTGACAGCATCGTTCGAGATGTTTCCATTCCTGCCGATCCTTCCATTCAATTCATGAGGTGACCATGTCAGACCTTGCAGAACCCAAAACCCGCCTGGAGCAGGAAGTGGTGGCATTTCGTGTTGCCGATCAGGACTTCTGCTTCGACATAATGTCGGTGCGTGAGATTCGTGGTTGGACAGACACGACCGTCCTGCCCCATGCCCAATCCTACGTGAAGGGTGTGATCAACCTTCGTGGCTCCGTTGTGCCCGTGGTCGATCTATCGGCCCGTTTGGGGCTTGGTGTCACCGACCCGGGGCCACGCCACGTCATTATCATCACTGTGGTACAGTCGCAGACCATAGGAATACTGGCCGAAGTTGTGTCCGACATCATCACCGTTCAGGACGAGGATATTCAACCTGTTCCGGATATCGTGGCGGACACGGTCAAATCCTTCATCTCGGGGGTCGTCATCGTCAACGGTCAGATGATCCGCAAGCTGGATCTGTCCCGGGTCCTTCCGGCGGCCACTGTGGATCTGTGATGACGGTGGCCCGCCATAACTCCACCGGCTTTGCCGCCCAGGACGTCGGCATTGACGATGCCGCTTTCAAGCGGCTTTCGGTGATCCTGCGGAGTGAAAGCGGGATCGTCTTGTCGGAAAGCAAGAAGAGCCTGGCTGTCTCACGGCTTTCGCGCCGTTTGCGCGAACTCAAGTTGCCGGACTTCACATCTTACGCGGACCTGCTCGAGAGCGACGCAGGCGAGGCAGAGCGGCGCGAGATGATCTATCTTTTGACGACGAACGTCACAAATTTCTTTCGGGAGTCGCACCACTTTGATTTCCTGAAGAATGACATCTTGCCTTCCGTGTTGAAAGGTGGGCGGACGGGTGAGCGCTTGCGGATCTGGTCGGCGGGGTGTTCGAGCGGCCAAGAACCCTATTCCATAGCGATGTCGGTTCTTGAAGCCATTCCAGACATCCATCGATACGACGCGAGAATTCTCGCGACGGATATCGATGCGAACATGGTTCGTACCGCGCGCGCGGGCGTCTACCGCGACTTGGAGAAAACCCAGGTTTCCAGCGAACGGCGGGCCCGGTTCTTCGAGAAGCAGAAAGAGTCGACGGCGTGGAAAGTTGTCGAGGCCGTGCAGAAGCTGATCACCTTTGAAGAGCTCAACCTGATCCGCGACTGGCCAATGCGGGGGCCGTTTGACGTCATCTTCTGCCGAAATGTCGTGATCTACTTCGATTCCGGGACCCAAGAGGCGCTTTGGTCTCGGTTCTCGAAGATGCTTTCACCTGGCGGCCACCTGTTTGTTGGACATTCCGAACGCGTGTCCGGGCCAGCCGCGAAAACAATGAAACTGGTGGGCACCACGCTCTACAAAAAAAACTGATCCGTTCATCAGTGCGAATCAACCGAGGACCTCATGGGCATTAAAGACAAACTTCACGTCATGGTCGTTGACGACATGTCGGTCAGCCGCGGCCTTATCCTGCAGGCGCTGGACTGGATGGGCATCAATAACGTCGATTACTGCGTGGATGGCGAATCCGCGCTGCGCAAGTTGGCGGCGCGTCCCGTTCACCTGGTCATATCCGACTACAACATGCCGGGTATGGACGGGCTGACCTTGCTGGAGGGGTTGAGGCGCAATCGAACAACGCAGCGGATCGGCTTCATCCTGATCACCGGCTCAACAGATTCCGGTCTGATGGAGCGCGGAAACAAGTTGGGTATGAACAACTACATCAAGAAGCCCTTTTCGCCGGAGGCCCTTCAGGGCTGCATCGAACGCGTCGTCGGAAAACTTTGACATTGCCTCTCGAAGGAAAGCCCATGACCAGAATCCCATTCGACGCAACTTTGCGCAACATCGCCAACGAGCTTGCCCGTCTCTCAGCCATCGCCGCAAATGTGGACGAAGTCATGGGGGACGTCATCGTCAAGATGGGAGCCAATGACCAGGAGCATGTGACGGCGCTGCAGGACGTGGACCTGCTCAGGCAATCCCTGGATTGTCTGGTGGTCTTGATGGGCAACCTTGCTGAACAGCAGGACGTTTCGCTGGGGGTCCATACCCACGAAGTGGGCGAAGGGGTTTATCTTCGCGATCTCCGGGATGCCTGTCTTACGGTTTACCAGACAGGGTAAGCCCGGACGACTTCGTGCCCATTCCCTGAACTCTGGCGCGGATCTTGGGACACTGTGGCATCCATCCGTGGGAGCTATCCGGCGTCACAGGTGCCGTCGCCGCCCAGGTCGGCACCCTGACCGCCTTCAGCCCAGCAGTAGAAGCCACATCCAGACGGTCAGAAGCGACGAACCAGTTGCAATGAGCACCGAGGACGCCGCGACCCGTTTTGCCCGGCCGTAGAGGTTGGCAAAAATGTAGGCGTTGAAGCCAGGCGCCATGGACGCGTTCAGGACGGCGGACCGGAACAAGTCGGGCTTGAGGGACGTCAAGCTGCCAAAGATCCAGACCAGGGCGGGATGCAGCAGGAGCGACACGCAACAGACGAAGGCAATCGTGCGCAGATCGCCTTCGGGCTTGTATTGGACCAACACGCCGCCAAGAGCGAAGAGGGCGCCGGGCAGTGCGGCGCGGGTGATCAGGCTCAGCGCATCTTCGGCGACGCCGGGGATGGGCATACCGGACACGTTGACGGCGAAGCCCAGAAGGATGGCGATGATCAGCGCGTTCTTGAACATTGCAGCCAAGATGGCGCGGAGGAAAGCGGGGCCGGGTTTGCCGCGGTTGCGGACGATCTCCATCGCGGTGATGCCGAGGGCGTAGCAGAACGGGGCATGGAAAGCGATGATGGCAAAGTTGCCGGTCAGCGCGTCGGGACCATAGGCGCGTTCGGTGATCGGCAGGCCCAGCAGGACGGAATTGGAGAAGAGGCAGCAGAAGGCGATGGCCACCGCATCTTCCCAGTCGCGTTTGAAGAACACGCGGGCGCCGATCAGTCCTGCGAAGAAACAGAGGCCGGCCGCCGTGTAGAAGCTGCCCAGCAGTGCCGGATCGAAACTTGCGCGGATATCGATATGGGCGATGGCGTTGAACAGAAGACAGGGGATGGCGAAACCCTGCGAGAAGCGCAGGATGCCGTCGATGTGGGTCTGGGTACAGTAGCCCCAGCGGGTCAGGCCGTATCCGCAGCCGAGCACAATGAAAACCGGCAGGATGACTTCGATCAGGGTCTGGAACATTTTTCGCCGGTATGTCTTTGGGATTCAATCATTTGCGGGCAGGGTGACGGTCATCCCATCGAACGCCGGTTGCACGTGCTCCGGCGTTTCAGAGCTGATCGCGGCATAATCCATGTCCACGTGCAGGTTGGTCAGGATCGCCTGCGCGGGCTTCGCGCGCTTGATCCAGTCAAGGGTCATGGCCAGATGCGCATGGGTCGGGTGCGGTGTGCGCCGCAGCGCATCGACGATCCAGTAGTCCAGATCGTGAAGCTCGGCCCAGGCCGGATCATAGATTTCCACCGCATCCGGCAGGTAGGCCAGAGTGCCGATGCGGAAGCCCAGGGCGTCAATCGACCCATGGCCGACTTCGAAGGGGCGAAAGCGGATCGGGCCGCCGGGGCCGTCGATGGTGAAGGGCCCGTCGATCGTGTTCAGATCCAGGATCGGCGGATAGGGGGAGCCGGCGGGCTGGATGAAGGCATAGCCGAAGCGCGCGATCAGGTCGTTCTGCGTGGGGCCATCGGCCCAGACGGGAAGGCGGGCGCGCATGTTGAAGACGATCATGCGCAGGTCGTCGATGCCGTGCACGTGATCGGCATGGGCATGGGTGTAAATCACCGCGTCCAGCCGCCCGGTGCCGGTGCCCAGCAACTGGTCGCGCAGGTCGGGAGAGGTGTCGATCAGCACGGTTGTCGTGCCGTCCGGGCCGTCGCGTTCGACCAGAAGGGAACAGCGGCGGCGCGCATTCCTGGGGTTGTCGGGATCGCAATCGCCCCAGAAACCGCCAAGGCGCGGCACGCCTCCGGAGGATCCGCAGCCCAGGATCGTAAACCGGTACTGATCCATCAGGCGGCTGCCCGATATGCGGCGGCCTTGGAAAAGAGACGGTCGAAATTCGCTTCAAGCTGCGCGGCGAAGGCGTCGTAATCCAGGCCAAAGACCTCGGCTCCCTTGCGGGCGGTCAGGGCGGAATAGGCCGGTTCGTTGCGCCTGCCCCGGTGCGGCGGGGGCGCCAGGTAGGGGCTGTCGGTTTCCACCAGGATCCGGTCGATCGGGGCGGCGGCGAAGATGTCGCGCAGTTCGCCGCTTTTGGGAAAGGCCGTGATGCCCGACATCGACAGGTAAAAGCCCAGCTCAAGCGCGGATTTCGCCAGTTCGGGGCCCGAAGAAAAGCAATGCAGCACGCAAGGATAGGCGCCGTTGCGATATTCCTCGGTCAGGATGCGGGCCATGTCGTCATCCGCGGCGCGGGCGTGGATGATCAGCGGCAGGCCGGTGTCGCGCGCGGCGGCGATGTGGATGCGCAGGCTGTCCTGCTGCACCGCGGCGCTTTCGGCGGTGTAGTGATAGTCGAGCCCGGTTTCGCCGATGCCTACGAACTTCGGATGCCGGGACATCGCCACCAGTTCCTCGACCGAGGTCATCGGCTCTTCGGCGGCGGACATCGGGTGGGTCCCGGCGGCATAGAAGATCGCCTCGTTGGCCTCGGCGATTGCCCGGACCTTGGGTTCGTTCTTCAGCCGGGTGCAAATGGTCACCATGCGCCGCACGCCGGCGGCGCGGGCGCGGTCGATGACCTGGTCCAGCTCGCCTTCGAAATCCGGGAAATCAAGATGGCAATGGCTGTCGGTAATCGTGGGCGCGTCGGTCATGGGGAACTCTCGGGCCGTCAGGTTCAGCCCGCGGCGGTCTCTTGAATCTTGAAAACGGTATCGAGCACCAGCGCGCCGGGGTCAAGGTTGACCGCCTGTCCGTGGCGCCCTCGGGCCCCCACGGTGCTGGCAAGTGCCGCCCAGGCACGCGCTTTGTGCGCATCGGGGGCGAGACGGGCCAGGACCTGGGCCTCTCCCGGGGCGGCTTCGGGCTGGGGTGGCGTGCCGGTGGCGCCGGTGCGGGCCAGCCGGGACAGCAGGATGTCGACCAGCGTCAGCAGCAGATCGAAACTGTCGGCGGAACCGCGACCCGACACCGCGTCGGCCAGCGCCAAAGCGCCCTGCCGGTCCAGGCGCGGCAGGGTGGAGAGCAGCGCGACCAGCCGCCGGTATTGTTCGAGCCCGCCCAGAGACAGCAACCGCAGGGCGGCCCCGGCGGACCCCGCCGCGAGCGTCGAAAGCGCGGCGGTGTTTTCGGGCAGATCGGCGCCGGCCTGCGCAAGCGCGGCGGTCATGTCGTCGGGGCCCAGCGGGGTCAGGCGCAGGTTGCGGCAGCGGGACCGTATCGTGGGCAGCAGGCGGGACGGTTGATGAGACACAAGCAGGATCGTGGTGCGCGCCGGGGGTTCTTCCAGCATTTTCAACAGCGCGTTGGCGGCCGACGTGTTCATTTCATCCGCCGCATCCACGATGACGACGCGGCGTCCGCCGTCGGCGGCGGACAGCCCGAAAAAGCGCGACAGGCGGCGGATGTCGTCCACCACGATCTGGTCGCGCAGCCGGCCCTGGTCGTTGACGCTGCGGGTGACGGTGGCCAGACCCGGATCCGCGCCGGCCAGGATGTGGCGCGCCACCGGATGTTCGGGGCCGATATCCAGGCTGGCGGGCGGGGGCGGGGCGCCAAACAGCCCGTCTTCCTCGACCGGCGGGGTGGCCAGCAGGAAGCGCGCGATGCGCCAGGCCAGTGTCGCCTTGCCGACGCCTTCGGGTCCGGTCAGCAGCCAGCCGTGATGCAGCCGGCCCGTGGTGTAGGCGGACAGGAAATCGGCTTCGGCCCTGGCCTGGCCGAACAGGCGCTGCGTCTCGCGCGGGTGGGGGGCGCCTGGCGCCTGGTCGGGCGCGGGCAGGTCGTCGTCGCTCATGTCAGGTCCGAGGCCAGCTCCGGTGCGATCAGGTGGCGAATGTCGGCGGCGACCTCGTCGGCCGCCCGGTTGCCGTCGATCACCCGGAAGCGGGCGGGGAATTCGGCGGCGAGGTCCAGGAAGCCTTCGCGCATCCGGGCCTGCAGGTCCAGTCCGAAATCCTCGAACCGCTCTTCATGCCCCTGGCGGCCCTTGGCGCGCGACAGCCCCAGCGCGGGGTCCATGTCGATCAGCAGGGTCAGGTCGGGGTCATCGGCGATCATCAGGTCGTGCAGCCGGTCGACGATGGGGCGCAACTGGCCGCGCGACAAGCCCTGGTACATGCGCGTCGAATCCGCGAAACGGTCGCAGATCACCACCTTGCCGGCCTTGAGCGCGGGCCAGATCGTGCGTTCCATGTGGTCGCGGCGGGCAGCGGTGAACAGCAGGATCTCGGTCTCGGCGGACCAGCGGTCGGGGTCGCCTTCCAGCACCAGCGACCGGATCTCCTCGGCCCCCGGCGATCCGCCGGGCTCGCGGGTCAGGACAACCTCGCGGCCCTTGGCGCGCAGGTCCTCGGCCAGGCGTCGCGCCTGGGTCGACTTGCCGGAGCCGTCGATCCCTTCGAATGTAACGAACAACCCGCGCCGGCTCAGGTCGCGGCGGCGGGATCGGGGCTGAGCCATTTCTTGATCAATGCATTTGCGGCCGCGGTGACGCGGACGAGGAACCCGCCGGCCGGCACATCGGCATCCGCCACCAGCGGCAGGGTCATTTCAGGGAGGCCTTCGGGACGCACGACAAGTTCGCCCAGGGTCTGGCCTTTCTTGATCGGGGCGTCGATCGGGCCGACATAGACGACCTCGCCGTTCAGATCGCCGCTTTGCAGGATCGGCAGCAGGACCTGCCAGTCCTGTTCGGGCACCAGGCCGACGGACGGGTCACGGCCCATCCAGACTTCGGCCCGGGCGACGGGCACGCCCTGCTTGGCGATGGTCTTTTCGGCGAAATGGCGGAAGGACCAGTTGACGATGGCCTCGGATTCCTCGGCCCGGTCACGTTCGGTGGCCAGCCCCGTGATCACGAAGATCACCCGGCGGTCTCCCTGGCGCGCGGATCCCACAAGCCCATAGCCGGCTTCCTGGGTGTGTCCGGTCTTCAGGCCGTCGGCGCCGATGTCGAGGCTCAGCAACGGGTTGCGGTTGTGCACGTTCTGCGGCGCGCGCCCGTCAAAGTCGAATTCCTTCTCGGAAAACATCGGGTAGAATTCGGGGAAGTCGTTGATGATGTGCTGGGCCAGGATCGCCAGGTCCTTCACCGACATGCGGTGCCCGGCCTGAGGCCAGCCGTTGGCGTTCATGAAGGTGGAATTCTCCATCCCCAGCTGGCGGGCGCGGCGGGTCATGAAGCGGGCAAAGCCGGCCTCGGTTCCGTCGGGGGACAGCGCTTCGGCGATGACCACACAGGCGTCGTTGCCGGAATTGACGATGATGCCGCGCAGCAGGTCTTCGACCCGGACCCGGTCGGTGGTGTCCAGGAACATGGTCGAGCCCTTGTAGCTCATGGCGTGGGCCGACACCGGCAGGCGTTCATCCAGCGACAGGCGTCCGTCGCGCACCGCCTCGAAGGCGACATACAGCGTCATCAGCTTGGACATCGATGCCGGCGGAAGCGGTTCGTCGGCGTTCTTGGACAGCAGCACGGTTCCGGTCGTCTGGTCGAGCACATAGGCTGCACGGGCAGAGGTATCGAAGGCCTGGGCAGGCAGGGCGGCAAGATAGACGAGACAGGTGGCCAGAACCGTTAGCAGGCGCAAGGCGATGTCCTTTCGATTGTTTCTTCAGTCGGCCACGGCATAGGCATCCGTGAACCCGGTTTTGTTGATCTTCCTGAGCAGCGCCGCGCGTTCCGACCTGGTGGTCGCGGGGCCGACGACGACTCGCCAGAAGGTTTTGCCATTCGCTTCCTGTTTGTAAACCGTCGGCACCATTCCATCGGTGCGCATCATGTCGGCAGTGCGGTTGGCATTTTCCTCGACCGAGAAGATCCCGATCTGGATATAGGGTTTGTCCAGCTTGCTGGACGCTACTGCTGGTGTTGCCGGGGCAGGGACGGCCGCGGCGATCACGGTTTCCGGCGTTTTGGGACTGGTGGCGGTCTTCGGCGCCTCCTTGCTGTCCTTGGCGGGGGCGGCGGGGGCAAGCGCGGTTTCCTCGACACCGGCGGCGGCGCTCAGCCCTTCGGTGGGCGCGGCGGTCGGATCGCTGACGGTTTCGCGGCGCAGGGCCGTGACGTTCAGCTGGACGGGCGCGCCGGCCAGCATGCCCAGGGCGCCGGCGGCATCGGACGACGCCTGAAGCTGCGGCCCCGGGATGTCGCGTTCCCGCCGGAACAAGGCGCCGATGACGAACTTGCCGTTGGTGGTGTTGCGGATGATGACCCGCTCGGGTTCCTTCACGTCGGGATGGGCCACCCAGACCCCGCCAAGCGACGGCCGTCCATCCCACAACCCGGCCTCGGTCACGTCGAAGACGTCGGGCGCCTCGACATCGCGTTCGATCAGGGTGGTCTTGGTCGATGCCTTGGCATCGGCGGTGGCGTCGGCCGGGTCGCTGACAAGGTTGAGACTGGGAAAATCGGAACAGCCGGCAAGGCCCAACCCGGCAATTCCAAAGGCCAGAACGCGGACCACGCCCGCGGTTTTGGTGGTGAGTGTCATCATGCTTTGCTCTTGCCCATATCGGCGCTGATGCGCTCTGTCTGCCCGTCCGGATCGTTTCGCCCGTGTTCGGTCGTTGATGTCAGGATACATGGCCCGGGGCCCTGTGAAAAGCCTCTCGCGAATCAGTGTGGTCTTTTCGGTCACCGAAGCATTTGCAATCTGGCCCTTGTGCGGTGGCGTGTGCCGTCTTGCCTGCGCTGGCGGCAGCCGCTAAACCGCGAGAACCGGGGAGATGGCAGAGTGGTCGAATGCGGCGGTCTTGAAAACCGTTGGGCGTGAGAGCGTCCCCAGGGTTCGAATCCCTGTCTCCCCGCCACCGGCACTCGTCTCGGTTACCCATGCCCAATTCGTCTGATTTTGTGCGGCATGTCCCGTGGGTTGTTGTGGCTCAACGTGGTGTGAAACGTGCCTTCCCCGCCCAACATCCCGGATCAACCGCGCCGGTCTCACCTGCCCGGGAATCGGGAACCGCAAGCTCCATGGGCGCGCCGGTCGCGGCACCGGCGGCAAGCGCAAGGCCGGGACGGATCGGCGCCGCGGGGGGCGCGTTGGAGGGGGGCCGTTTCGCCGCCAGAGGCAGCGATCACTGCGGGATCAGAGGGAAGGTGTGCCAGCCCGGGGCGCCTTGGCCGGCGCAGGTCCGGGATGGCGATGTCGTGGCGTCAGGCCGGCACGAAAGCGTGCACGTCGCGCCAGGTGAAGCGGGCCACGCGCTTGGCGATCAGCCACTTGCCGTCCTGCCGGACGTAGGTGTCGTTGTAGATCACGCCATTGGAGTTGCGGGTCTTCTCGCCCTCCGGGCCACCGATCAGCTCGACGGTACAGTAGTGGACGGCGCTTGCCGTGTCGCCGTCGATCTCGGCGGTGAACTGGCCGTTCATGTGATAGACGGCGTCGAAGGTGGCAAGGAACGGTGTCCAGCTCTCCTCGATCTGCTGACGGCCGTTCAGCACGGGCAGGGGCGTGTCGGCGAACCATGTTTCGACGATGCCGTTCTCGGTGAACAGGAAGGTCTGCTCATGCACTTTCTTGTCGTCGGCGAGGGTGGAAAACACATCGACGATGCGCTTGAGCGCAGCGTGGTCTTCGAGGCGTTGAATGCGGGTTTCGATGCTTGGTTCGGACATCGGGGGCTCCATGTGTCGCGGTTTCGAATTCTGAAGCGAGAGATACGCCTCTCCGGGCTTTGCGATAATCGGGTAAATCAGGCATTGCCTCATGCGTCTGTGATATCAATCGGGGTCCGCAAGCGCGATGAACCGCACCATTGGTCCGGCGGCCCGGCCAAACGAAGAGGCCCTGCGACAGTTGCGCATCGCGGGGCCTCTCCGAACCCTTTTCAGGACGGTTCTGCTCACTCGGCGTCAGGGCCATAGTAGAAATTGGCCGTCGCGCCGCCATCCGTCAGGAAATCGCTTCCGGTAATATAGCCGCCCTCGGGCCCCATGATCAGGGCCGCCAGCGCGGCAACCTCGTCCGGCGTGCCGGCCCGCCCGGCGGGGGTCTTTGCCAGCATGTTGCGGTAGAAATCGGCACGTTCCCCGTTCAGCTCGTCATAGGCGAGCGGCGTGATGATGATGCCGGGGCTGATCGCATTCACCCGGGCACCGCGCTTGCCCCAGCGGGGCGCCTCGCCGCGCACCCGCAGCGAATTGCAGCGCTTCGACATCTGGTAGGCCAGCAACGTGTCATCCACCGCCTGCACGAAGGGCAGGCTCAGGAGGTCTTCGGCCGGGGTGGTCGCCAGCAGCTTGTCCTGTTCGGCCGTCAGTGCGGGCATGCGATAGCCGGATTGCGAGGAAATCACGATGGCCGAACCACCTTCGGCGATGACTTCGCCGAATTCCTCCAGCAGCATCGAGGTGCCATAAAGGTCGACCTTGAGGATCGTGGCGACCGGCGCCTGCGAGGGCGACACGCCCGCCGCCTGGATCAGCGCCTTGATCTCGCCCAGCCCGGAGGCCAGTTCGACCAGCGCCTTCACCGAGGCGCGGTCAGCGACGTCGACGGTGGTCGTCGTGGTCTTGAAACCCGCCAGTTCGAGAATTTTAGCGGCGGCCTCGGCGTTTTCCGCTTTCAGGTCGGCAAGCACCACGTGACGCCCACTGCTGACCCGGCGTGCAATGGCCTGGCCGATCGATCCGGCGCCGACGACGACAGTGACATCAGTCATTTCGATATTCCTTCTCTCTTCTTCATGTGCGGCGTGCTGCGGCGGTGCCGGCAGATCGGCGGCATGGAGGCGGATGTCCGCCCGGTGTTCTCCGCTTGCCTGCGTCCCGATTTAGGCGCCAAGTCTGCCTCGGGTTAGTTAATCAATCATACATGGCACTATCGGCCCTGAGCATGAATGCCGGAGGTCCCTGCGGGCTCCGGCGCAGCCTGCGCCAATTCGTCCCAGAGCGTCGCGACCGCCCGCAGGGCCAGCCAGCGATCCCCCTGCCGGGCGTGGTCCGGAGACAGCGGCAACGGCCATTTGGCGCGCCGATGGTAGACACCGGCGTCCGTGATGATGCGGGCCACCAGACGCGTCCGGTCACCGACCTGCTCTTCGTTCATGTAGGCGGCAGTCGTGTCGATCAGCCGGTAGCCGCCGGCGAGTGCGGCGTGCACCGCGGCGGTCGTTTCCTCGGGCGCGGCGCGGTGGACGCCAAGGCCGATGGCCGGCATGGCCACGCCGTTGTCAGGTGGATGGTCTTCATGGGAAGTCTCGTCGGTAAGGTGGGGTCAGGCGTGGTGCACGCCGTAGCTCTCGCGCAGGCCGATGCCGGGTCGGGTGCCCGGCTTGGCCACGAGGCCGGCGACGCCGCGGCGCGAGACATAGGCGTCGGAGGTCCTGAATGGCTCGCCCTTGCGGGTGCTGCCGCAGGCGCGCGTCACGGTCTGCGGCGTTGCCTTCGGTCACGCGGTGCGGGCTGCCGGCAAGGCGGCTGGCGCGCCCCAGGCAGAGCGTCAGGGTGCAGTCGGGGTTGGCTTCCAGCAGGCGGATCGCTTGCTGGGCGATCCCGCCGGCGGCGCCAACGATGAGAATGTTGGTCATCGGACGGTCCTGTGGTCACGGTCCTATGGTCACTGAACAGCAATCTCGTCCCGGACCATCCATGCGACTGGCCGCCATGTTCGGCATGCTTTGATGTCCAGATCGCATGAAACCTGCCCGCCGATTGATGAGCCAGTGCAATAAACCCATGCAGCATTTCGCGTCTAATCTGCAGGACACGGGGGCTTACCTTGCTCACCGACGCCGCGTCCTGGCGCCGAATGCCCTTTGCGGCCTGCGCCGTCCGGGGCACGAGACAAGGAGCTTCATCATGAAAATGCGCAAACTCGGAACCCGCGGCCCGGAGGTTTCGGCCATCGGCCTCGGCTGCATGGGCATGAGCTTTTCCTATGGCGACATCCCCGATCCCGGGGACATGATCCCGGTACTGCGCGAGGCGCACGAGCTGGGCGTGAATTTCTTCGACACCGCCGAAATCTACGGCCCATACAGCAACGAACGGCTGCTCGGCGCGGCGCTGGCCCCGGTTCGCGACGACGTGGTGATCGCGACCAAGTTCGGCTTCCGCATCTCCAACGACGGCACCGTCGAGGGCGTCAGCTCGGATCCGAAACGCATCCGCGAGGTCTGCGAGAACAGCCTGTCGCGCCTGCGCACGGACGTGATCGATGTCTTCTACCAGCATCGGGTCGACCCGAACGTGCCGATCGAGGATGTGGCGGGCACCGTCAAGGACCTGATCGCCGAGGGCAAGGTGCGCCACTTCGGTTTGTCAGAGGCCGGCGCCGACACCATCCGTCGCGCGCATGCGGTGCAGCCGGTGACCGTGCTGCAGAGCGAATACTCGCTCTGGACCCGCCAGCACGAGGCCGGGATCATGCCGGTGGTCGAGGAACTTGGCATCGGCTGGGCGGCCTATTCGCCGTTGGGCAAGGGCTTTCTGACCGGCAAGGCGCCGAAGGCCTCCGAGCTGAAGGACAATGATTTCCGCAAGGCGCTGCCCCGCTATCAGGAAGAGGCCATGGCGCATAACCAGGCGCTGGTCGATCTGCTGGGCGGCATCGCCGCCGATCATGACGCGACCCAGGCGCAGGTGGCGCTGGCCTGGATCCTCGAGCAGAAGCCCTGGATCGTGCCGATCCCCGGCACCACCAAGATCGCGCGGGTGAAGGAGAACATCGCCGCCGCCGAGCTGGTGCTGACCGCCGGCGAGATCGAGTCCATCGACGCGGCGGCCGCCAAGGTCGAAGGCACCCGCTACACACCGCAGCTCGAGGCCTCGACCGGCCTCTGAAGCGGCGCGGGGCGGTGCCTTTCGACATCGCCCCACCACATCAGGAGATGAGAGATGACACAGGATTTTCCGCGCGTCGCGCCCGACATGGTGCATGAGACCACACCGGGGCTCGGTCGTTTCACCGACCGGGTGCTGTTCGGCCAGGTCTGGCCCTCGGCGGCGCTTGCCCCGCGCGACCGGTCGCTGCTGACCGTGTCGGCGCTGATCGCCGGCGGCAAGGTGGCGCAGATCGGCTCGCACGCCGGTCGCGCGCTGGACAACGGGCTGACCCCGACCGAGCTGGCCGAGATTGCCGCGCAGCTTGCCTTCTACACCGGCTGGCCCAACGCCATGTCGGCGGCCGCCGAGCTTGACAAGGTCTTCGATACGCGCGGCATTCCAAAGCCAAAAGAAAGCGACGCGCCCCGGATCGACCTGCCCGAAGAGGCCGAGGCCGCCCGTGCGCGCACGGTGGCACAGAACGTGGCCCCCACGGCGCCGACACTGGCGCGCCTGACCGACGAGGTGCTGTTCGGCGACCTCTGGCAACGCCCGGATCTGTCGCCGCGCGATCGTTCGCTGGCGACCGTCGCGGCGCTGGTGATGCTGGGTCAGCCCGAGCAATTGCCGTTCCACCTGAACCGCGCGCTGGACAACGGGCTGACCGGGGACGAGGCGGGCGAGACGCTGGCGCACCTGGCCTTCTATGCGGGATGGCCGCGCGCCATGTCGGCGGTGCCGGTGCTGAAACAGGTGCTGGAGGCGCGCAAGGGCTGAGCGTGCGAAGGTGATCTGCCGCATGCTCACCGGGATGGATGCGCGCGTCGGCGCGCACCGCCGGTGCGCGACCAACCGTGCACCACGCATGGTTTGACACCGTCGAAGCGGTGCAGGCCGATAGCGTGGCGCTGTCGTTGCAGGGCGCCGAGGTGCTTGATCGCCAGGGCGTGCACCTGCGCTGTCCCGTCAGTCGCGATACCTGAGAGCGTCGAGGATCAGCGCGAAGGCGGGGGAGGCCTGCAGCCGCGACGGATAATAGAGGTGATAGCCGGGGAAGGGGGGCGAATAGGTCTCAAGCACGGCCTCCAGTCGGCCGTCCTTCATATGCTTGTTGAGGTGGTAGTCCGGCATGCAGCACAGCCCGCGTCCGTCGAGAGCGGCCTGGATGATCACGTCTACGTCGTTGGATGTCAGCTGCCCCTCGACCCGCACGTTCAGCGGCTTGTCATCCTGCGCGTATTCCCATGTATAAAGCCCGCCCAGCGTCGGCAGGCGCAGGTTGATACAGTTGTGGTCCGTCAGCGCGTGCGGTGTCTCGGGGCGGCCATGCTTGGCGAAATACGCGGGCGCTCCGACCGTGAGCATCCGCAGGTCGGGCCCGATGCGCACTGCGATCATGTCCTTCCCGATGCTCTCGCCAAGCCGCACGCCCGCGTCGAAGCGTTCCTCGACGATATCGACCATGTGCTGCTGCACCGAAACCTCAAGCCGCACGTCAGGGTGTTGGGCCAGAACCGGGGACAGCTTGGGCCACAGGATTTCCGTCGCCGCATGGCGCGAGGTTGTGATGCGCACCAAACCCGCGGGTTTCGAGCGCATTTCGTTGAGGCTGGCGAGCCGCCCTTCGATGTCGTCGAAGGCCGGGCGCAGCGTCGCGGCCAGCTGTTCGCCCGCCACGGTGGGCGAGACATTGCGCGTGGTGCGGGTCAGCAGCCGCAGATCGAGCCGCTGTTCGAGCCGCTTGACGGTGTGGCTGAGCGAGCTTTGCGATGTGCCCAGGCGGGCCGCCGCACGGGTGAAGCTGCGTTCCTCGCAGACCGCGAGAAAGGCCATGAGGTCGCCCAGTTCCTCGCGCTTCATTGATGAATTCCTGACATAGGGCCTTTCCGGTTGGATCGTCTAACGAAAATGATCCGGGTGTTTATCTTTGTGGTCAAGGAAGAGGCAGCACCTTCCAGCAAATTGTGGATCACAAGTCGGACAGGTGATTGATGAAAACGGTCGGCCATGGCGCGCACACCCACCAGACACTGCTGGCGCCTCAGGCCGTCCAGCGCCGGGAGGCCTGAGTGCAGATCCTCACCGGGGCCAACGGGGGCGGCCACTGTTGCCGCTCCCTCCCATTCAACAGCTCCCGGAAGGAGACAGCAGATGGCGGATTTCCCGTTCAACCGCAGGCAGCTCTTGTTGACCGCCGGGGCTTTGCCCGCGGTGCGGCCGGCTTTCGCGCAACAGGAAGGGGCCCGCGCGCTCGTCGTGCTTTTCACGCGCACCCACAACAGCCGGGTCGCGGCGGAGTTGATCGTTCGCAGGACCGGTGCCGCCTTCTTCGAGATCGAGGCCCGCGAGCCTTATCCGGTGGATTACTTCGAAACGGTGGACCTGAACCATCGCCAGCAGATCCAGGACATCCGCCCGCCGCTCGTCTCCGAAGGACCGGACCTGGCGGCGTACGACCTGATCTATCTTGCGCACCCGATCTGGGACGCCAGCGTGCCGCCACCGGTCAAGACCTTCCTTGCCGCGCATGACTTCACCGGCAAGGCGCTGGTCCCGGTGATCTCGCACGGCGGCTACGGCTCGGGACGTGCGCGCGAACAGACCCGCGCTCTGGCCCCCGGCGCCGCCCTGCAGCCCGCCTTCGTGATGGAGGATCAGCAGGAGCGCCGGGTGATCACCGATCTGGACGAATGGCTCTTGGACTGACTGATCAGCCGAAGGACCTGCCCTTCAGCCAGTCGCAGGTCTCGGCGATCACGGACGGGATGTCGCGCATCGGCACGCCCAGGCTGTCGCGGCGGGTGAAGTCGAAGCGTGTCGGGTCCTCGGGCTCGCCATCCAGCGGTTCGGGCATGATGTCGGCGGGCACGTGCTTGCCCAGCTCGGCATAAAGGTCGCGCCAGGGCACGCTGTCATGGACTGCGAAGAACCGCCCGCGCGCGCCGGTCTCGTAGGCGGCGAGGAAGAGCTTGGCCACGTCGCCCACGTGGCTCACCGACATCGACCCGGCGGGAACCTTGTCGTGCCGCATCCTGCCGTCGTGCACCGGCGCGACGATCCCGGCATAGCCGCGCTTGCGGTCCAGATCCCTGGCGGGGGTGCCGTCGGCAGCCTTGTAGATCTGCGGGAAGCAGGCGACGAACACCGCGTCCGCGTCCGCGCCCTGCATGGCCGTGTCAAAGCTGGCACTGTCGGCGGCCTCGGCCGAAAAGAGCGTCAGCCGCTCGGCGGCGCCGGGCAGGGCCATGAGCCACTTTGTCTTGCTCTCGTCCGAGCTGTCGCGCAGCGTGCCGTTCACCTTCCAGCGCTTCCTTGACGATGTTCGATCCGACGAGGCCGGAGGCGCCCGCCACGGTGACGATCCTGGTCATGTGTTCAGTCCCGGGATCTGGTGGATCGGATTGACAGGGAATCTGTCTGGCCCTGAAGTCCAGCCTTTGCAGATGTATTCGTAGGGCGTGACACCGCTGAGCGTCTTGAGGCGGCGTGCGCAGGTGCAGGCGGCCATGATGTCCGCGCGATGGGCGCGAAGCCGATCGGCGTCGACGTCATCAGCACCGCCTGCGACCGTATGCAGACAGTCGGCGTGACGTACCGGTTCGCGACCGACAACGCGTCTTTCGAACCCTGATCCGCCGCCCGCCGCAGGACCCGCCGTCTTGCCGGGCGGCGGGCGCCAATCCTGCCGGGGCAGAGGCGCCAACGGAATTGCAGAAACGCCGGTTTGGAACTACAAAAGACAGATCATCATACGTTTTTAGATTCGTATGGTAAAAAGGGAGGAATACACATGATAAAGCGCAGAACTTTTCTGGGCACTGTTGCGGGTGTCGTTCTTGCGGCCACCAGTGCTGTGCCGACCCTGGCGCAGGACGTGCCGGAATTCACATTCTCCGCCGTTTTCTCGCAGCAGGACATCCGGGCGCAGATGATGGAGATGTTCAAGACGGACGTCGCCGATATCACGGACCTGCAACTTTACTACGGCGGCAACCTGTTCAAGCAGGGCACCGAGATCACGGCGATCCAACGCGGCAACCTGACGATGGGCAACGTCGCGCCCCAGGATATCGCCAAGCAGATCCCGGCGTTCTCGATCCTGACATCGGCCTACCTGTTCCGGGATGCCGATCACCTCAAGGCCTTCTTCGAAAGCGACGCCGGAGCGGAGATGAAGGCGCTGGCCGAAGACCAGCTGGGCATCCACATCCTTGGGCCCACCTATTTCGGCACCCGGCAGGTCGGTCTGCGGGGTGACAAGACGATCACCACGCCCGCCGACATGGCCGGTATCAAACTGCGCATGCCGGGCGGGGATGCCTGGCAATTTCTGGGCGAGGCACTTGGTGCCAACCCCACGCCGATGGCCTATTCCGAAGTCTATACGGGCCTGCAGACCGGCGCGATCGACGGCCAGGACAACCCCTATCCCAACGTCGAGAACATGAAGTTCTACGAGGTCATGGACCAGATCGTGCGCACCTCGCACCTTGTGGCCTACGATCTTCTGGTGATCTCCAAGCAGGCCTGGGACGACATGACCCCCGAACAGCAGGAGGCCTTCCAGGCCGCCGCCGACAAGGCCATCGCCTTCAGCACCGAACAGCATCTGGCCCAGGAAGCGGAACTGGGGGCTTTCTTTGAATCCGAGGGGCTCAAGATCTCGACCCCGGATGTCGATGCGTTCCGGACGCACGCGCAGGACATGTACCTGAACTCGGACCTGTCCAGCGACTGGCCCGACGGCATGCTGGACCGGATCAACGCGCTCTGAACAGCACTGCCACATAGCCGGCGGAAGGGGACCTTCCGCCGGTCAGCTTCACCCGTTCCCGCGGTGCCAGCAAAGGACAAGACATGCGCAATCCGATCCACGTGCTGAACGGGCCCAACCTGAACCGGCTCGGCAAGCGAGAGCCGGATATCTACGGCACCACCACCCTGGCCGAGGTTGAACGCCTGTGCCACGATGCCGCCGGTCCCGAAGGGCTGATCTTTCGGCAGACCAATTCCGAACACCAGCTGATCGACTGGATCCACGAGGCGACCGACGAGTCCTCGGGGCTCTTGATCAACCCGGCCGCCTTCACGTTCTATTCGATGGCGGTGATGGATGCGCTTAAGATGTATCCCCATCCGATGATCGAGTTTCACATCTCGAACATCCACAAGCGCGAACCGATGTATCACACCTCTCTGGTTTCGCCCCATGCGACGGCCGTGATGGCCGGGCTGGGCGCACGGGGCTATCCCTATGCCGTGCGGATCCTGCGCGAGATGATCGGGGCCGCCTGACTTTTCAGGTGAATTTTCCGGTTGCCAGGATGTGTTCCATGCCGGCCCGGACATGGGCGGTCAGCAGTGCGACCGCCGGTTCCGGCTCGCGCGCGATGACGAGGTCGCGCAGCCGGCGGTGTTCGTCCGCTGCCGGTCTGCCACGGAAATCCAGCGCCAGAAGGTGATAGCGCAGGTACCGGTCAAAGACGTTGGAATGGGTGGCCATCAGGGCGGGCATGTCACAGGCGGACAAGGTCGCATGATGGAAGTCCCAGTCGAACTGCACCCATTGCTCGACCGAAGACGGTGCGCCGTCCATCAGCTTGGCTTCGACCGATTGCAGCTTGTGATGTGTCGAGACGACGTGCGCTTCCCAGTCCAGCGTTCCAAGATCTATGGATCGCCGCAAGGCATGGCATTCAAGCAGCAGTCGCAATTCGCAGATGTCGCGCAAGTCGGCTTCGCAGACGGACCCGACCTCGAAACCGCGCTGACCCTCGGCGACGACGAACCTCTCGACCACCAACCGGCTGAGAATCTCGCGCAGTGTCGTCACGCTGAGGCCGTATGCCTCTCGCACCCGTTCCAGCCTCAGTCGCTCTCCGGGACGAAGGGTGCCGCGGATGATGTCGAAGCGAATGCGGCGCAAGGCGCTGTCGCCGACGGATTCCCCGGTCTGATCCTGGACGAATGACTTGATATTCATGCTTGGTCCCGAATGCGTCGTATTCCATCATACTACAATTTTGTCCTGGATGAGGTCAAAGCACTTTCGTCCTACGATCGTGCAAATGATCGGGCGCCGACCGGAACGTGTGCCATCATCACGCCGAACCAAAGCGTGTTGAAACGTCCAAAGCCCGGGTCGATCGGAACGGTCACCGGCCGCTGTTAGGCATGTCGACCATAAGCCTTTGGCCGTGCTTTCAGTTTGGCCTCGTGAAACGCGTCGGCTTCGGAAAGCATGATCGTCGAATTGCGCACCAAATGGGTGATGACCTGTGCCGTGATCGACGGGGGCGCGCGCATCACCCGCCTCAACCCGGTCACCACGGCCGCTTCCACCAGGTCGGCGGACAGGCGGGTCGGGATGCCGTATTGCCGGGTTCGCGAATCTTGATGGCGCTCGCAGGGATAGGCGCGGCCCTTGTGGACCGCGTCGCCGTGGCGACCATCGCCGCCAGCTTCGCCGTCGTCTTGTGCATAGGCCCGGTCACCGGCATCGGGCGCATCTGGGCCGACGGCAAACCGATGGACATCTCCGGCGTCACGTGGTGCTGGTATCCGCGCCGTGAGGCTCAAGATCCCGATCCGTTCATCGCGGCCAGGCCGCACGATGCAGCATGTTGCCGCATCGCGCCTCTACCTGGCTCCGTTTCCAGCGATGAACAAGCACTTGGCCCACGACCTATTTCTTCTTGTGCTCGCCAAGAGTGGTCAGGGTTTTACCCTTCGAGAAGTCGGCTGTTGCAACGACCTTTTCCTTCACCTTCTTTGGTTTCTTCGCTTCACGGTTGCCGCGATGCTTGTCACCTCTGGCCATTTCAGTTTCTCCTAATTCTGAATTTTTCTGACGAATAGATCGGTGTTCATGTCCATCGAGAATGTGAATTCTCGTCCCGAGGCTCCTGCGCACTGGCCGCGGCCATTCACATCATTCCGCCCATTCCACCCATGTCCGACATATCGTTACCGGCGCCGACCTCCCTGGGCTTTTGCGCGACCATCGCTTCGGTCGTGATCAACAGCCCGGCAACGGACGCGGCGTTTTCCAGGGCGATCCGGACAACTTTCGTCGGGTCGATGACGCCGGCCTTCAGCATGTCGACGTACTGCTCGGCTTGTGCGTCGAAACCGAAGCTCCGGCTGTCGTTCTCGATGACCTTGCCGACGACGACCGATCCGTCGACCCCGGCATTTCCGGCAATCTGGCGCAGCGGTGCCTGGATCGCACGCCGGACAATCTTGATGCCTGCATCCTGATCGCTGTTCTCGCCCTTCAGTGTCGCCAGCACCTTGCCGGCATGAACCAGCGCCACGCCGCCACCGGGCACGACACCTTCCTGGACCGCGGCGCGGGTGGCGTTCAGCGCATCGTCGACGCGGTCCTTGCGCTCCTTCACCTCGATCTCGGTTGCGCCGCCGACCCGGATCACGGCAATGCCGCCGGAAAGCCTGGCCAGACGTTCCTGAAGCTTCTCCTTGTCGTAGTCCGAAGTGGTCTCATCGATCTGTGCCCGGATCTGCGTGACGCGCGCCGCGATCGCGTCTTTGTCGCCGGCACCGTCGATGATCGTCGTGTCATCCTTGGTGATCGCGACCTTTCTGGCGGACCCGAGCATGTCCATGGTGACATTCTCCAGCTTGGTGCCCATTTCCACGGAAATCACCTGACCGCCCGTCAGCACGGCGAGGTCTTCCATCATCGCCTTGCGGCGATCCCCGAAGCCCGGCGCCTTGACCGCCGCCACCTTCAAGCCGCCGCGCAGCTTGTTGACGACCAGCGTCGCGAGCGCCTCGCCCTCGATGTCCTCGGCCACGATCAACAGTTGCTTCTCGGTCTGGATCACGGCCTCCAGCAGCGGCACCATGGATATGAGGGAAGTCAGCTTCTTCTCGTGAAGCAGAACGACGCAGTCATCCATCTCGACGATCATCTTCTGGGCATTCGTGATGAAATAGGGGCTCAGATAGCCGCGGTCGAACTGCATGCCTTCGACCACTTCGGTCTCGGTCTCCAGCCCCTTGTTTTCCTCGACGGTGATAACGCCTTCCTTGCCGACCTTGGCCATCGCGTCGGCAATCTGCCGACCGATCTCGATTTCTCCGTTGGCTGAAATGGCGCCGACCTTCGCGATCTCGTCGCTGTCGCCGACCGGTCGGGACATGGTCTTGATCTCGGCCACGACCGCGGCGACGGCTTTGTCGATTCCGCGTTTCAGATCCATCGGGTTCATGCCGGCCGCAACCGACTTCATGCCTTCCCGGACAATCGCATGGGCGAGTACCGTTGCAGTAGTGGTTCCGTCGCCAGCCTCGTCGTTCGTGCGCTGCGCGACCTCCTTGACCATCTGTGCCCCCATATTCTCGAAATGGTCCGACAGTTCGATCTCCTTGGCGACGGTCACACCGTCCTTTGTGATGCGCGGCGCCCCCCAGGACTGGTCGAGAATGACGTTTCGACCCTTGGGGCCGAGGGTGATCTTTACGGCATTTGCCAGCGTGTTGATGCCTTTCAGCATGCGATCGCGGGCGTCGGTACTGAAGCGAACTTCCTTGACGGACATGGTGTGAGTTCCTGAGACTGAGGTTGATGTGAAAGGTTTAGGACTCAGGCGATCACGCCGAGAATGTCGCTCTCCTTCATGATCAGAAGGTGTTCGCCATCGAACTTGATCTCTGCGCCCGACCATTTTCCGAACAGGATCCGGTCGCCGGCTTTGACGTCCATGGGGATCCGCTCGCCGTCCTCGCGCCTTCCCCCGGCACCAGCGGAGACAACTTCGCCTTCTTGCGGCTTCTCCTTGGCGATGTCGGGAATGATGAGGCCGCCTTTGGTCGTCTCGTCGCCTTCAACGCGGCGAACGAGCACCCGGTCGTGGAGGGGAGTGAAAGACATCGACGTGCTCCTTCTTGAGGTATGTCGGGCTTGGGGTATGTCGGGAGGAACTGCCTTGTGCGAATACCCGGCCTTGATGCGCGCAAGGCGGCGATACGCTGTCCGGGTTCTTCTTCGAGATTGCGGATCGCGACCGCCGCGGCAGTGCATCACCCGCGTCGAACAGAGTTCCCGCCGGCGATGATCGCGTTGATCAAATCCGCGACGGATCGGTGCTGTGCCATTTCGAGTTCCGTGCCGACGGCGTTCTGATGGGACGCAGCGGCGTCGCGAAGAACCCCCACGATCTCATGCTCCGGCAGCAGTCCGCGATCGTTGATGGCAAGCAGGAGCGCCTCGCAGATCGACAGGGCGGCCTGGCCTGCATGTTCGCTTGCGGTGGACATCTGGGTTTCCTTCCGTGGCATCGTGAACCGGTGGAAGGCGAGGCTCAGATGCATCCTTACTTCTCGCAGGAAGTGGTCTATGCTGGACTGATCCAAAGCAGTGTCCGGGCCGCTTTCCGCTATTAGGTCACGACATGCCGCGAGGCCCCGTGACATCAGTTGAACACAGCCCCCTGACCCGCAAACTTTCAGCCTTCGTCGCTCTGTCGGAGGTCGAGCTGGCCGTGCTTGAACGACTGCACCAGCGTCGCCGCATCTTCATCGCCGGGCGCGACATGGTGCATCAGGGTCAGTCGGCGCAGGCCGCGTATATTCTGTCTGCCGGCTGGGTCTGTTCCTACAAGCTGCAGGCAGACGGGACCCGGCAGATCGTGGATTTCCAGGTGCCGGGGGATTTCCTGGGATTGCGGAGCGTCCTGTTGCGTACCTCGGACCACAGCTTCGAGCCCATCGTGGACATCGAGGCTGCCGAAGTGCTGACAAGCGACCTTCTGGAAGCGTTCGCGCAGACCCCTCGCCTGGCAACCGCCATCCTGTGGGCGGCGTCACGGGACGAGGCAATGGTCGTTGAACATCTCGTCGGGATCGGACGGCGTGATGCGAACGCCCGCATGGCGCATTTTGTGCTGGAACTGGGAGCGAGGCTTGCGCTGGTCGGTATCGGCAGCAAGAAAGGGTTCGACTGCCCGCTGACCCAATACCACCTCGCCGATACGCTGGGATTGAGCGCGGTCCATGTGAACCGCGTCCTGCGCCAACTTCGCGAGAGCGGACTGGTGACCTTCCGGGACGGCCATGTCGCGTTTCACGACTACGACGGGCTGGTGGACCTTGCCGAGTTCGATCCCGCGTATCTGGATCAGAGCGGCCCGCTCCTGAAATGACGGGCAGGGCCGCCCTCCGTTGCTCGGCAGGCGACCCCATGTATCACATCAGATTGCAGCGTTCACGCGAGGGCGTGGGTTGCCGCATCGAGTTCCTTGTTGGTCTCGGCGTCGTTCTTCGCCGTATTCGCCTTCTCGGCTGCCTGGTAATGCTTGAGCGCCGCATCCTTTTTCGGACCGGCGGGCGCCTTGTCCCACGTCGCCTTGACGGATTTCATCTTGTCGGCGGTTTTTGTTTGTTCGGGAGTCATTGGGATTGTCCTTTCATGGACGTTCCGAGAATAAGAAGCGTGCCGACATGCCGACCTACTGGGGGTCGGTACGCCCACACGCTTCTCGGGTACTCGGAAAACTGCGCCACCAAATATTCGGCGGGCATGTCTCATCTAACCGATGTCGGCGCGGCGCCGCACTGATGCAGGTTAGTCCCGGCGCCTGCGGCAGGCCGAATATCTCTGCGCATCTCAAGTCACCGCTGTTTGCTGGTGGGAAATCCTCAGCCATTTGTCGTCGTCTTTAAGGTAGGTCGAGGCGCAGAGGGCTTTGCAAATTGGTACGTCGGCCTTTTCCGCCGAGACCCGGTAGGTGAGAATGGCGATGTCGCGACACCGCGTGACGCGCCGTTCGGACAAGAGGACGGACCGCCAGCCGGTCCTTTGCCGAAGATGGATCCAGATCTGGTCACCCTGGAGGATGCCGGGCGGATAGGGGAAGACCATGACGGCATTGGTCGCTGTCGTTGCCCGCGCGTTGTCGGCGCCGCTGGTCCAGAAGTGTTCCTCCATGTCCCAGAGTATGCCCTGTTCGTGTGGAGAGAGCGTACCGGACTTGTGCGCTGCATGTACCGGTCTCTTCGCGGTCTCGGTTGAGACGGTCATTCGCCTGACCCCGACCCGCCAGCCATGAACATCTGAAACAGCACAATGATGATCGCGAGCACCGCCCAGATCGCACCGCTTATTCCCCGGCTGCCGTCGGCCACCGTCGCGGCCGAGCGCTGCAGGGCACCTGACGTCCGGCTTTCGGGAAGCAGCCGGCTCAGGTCTCGTGCGACCCTCCCGTGATTGCCTGCGAGCGTCGGGACGTCCCGAAATCGGGCGAGCAGCGTTACCAATCGCGCCCGCGCGGCGTCGTGCCCCAGCGTAACCAGTTCGGCGGTTTCGTTCCATGGATCGAGGCCAAGCCGCGCCAGTGTGGAGAGCATTGTCACGGCATAGCCGTTCCGGTCCTCGCCGACGGAAGCATGGAGAAACCGATCGAACTCGGGCGGGTGCGGGTTAAGAACATTGGGCTCGGCCATCGCCAATCCTTTCAAGGCTTGCAGGAGATCATTCCTGTTTCCCAATGGATACGCGCAGGCCGGTGTCGCCGCCCTTACACAGGTCAGTGCGGCCGACTGCCGCCAGGCAAGTCGCAAGCCGTTCAATGCCCGGGACTAACATGCGTCAGCGCCGGTCGGACGTTCCGTGCGTACAAGTGAGTAAATCGTTCGACTGGTCCGTCCCCGATCCAAGGGGTCGTCAACAGTGGTGAGCGACGCATCTGTCAACATCGTGGTGACCAAAGATGAACATGCGGTCGACCAGATCGACGGTGACGTTTTCGAACCGGTTCACGCTGCCGGGATATCCCGGCGAACTGCCTGCGGGCGACTACGAAGTTCTTGTCGAAGATGAGCTTCTCCAGGGGCTGAGCTTCGAGGCCTACAGACGGACGGCGACCTACATGATGGTACACGGCAAGGGCGCACACGCGGGGCGAAGCGAGCTCCGGGTGACAACCGAGAGCGACCTGAAAGAGGCGTTGCGCCGGGACGCGGACACATCCGGGGCGAACAATCATAGCGAAGCGGCGCTTTCCCCGCAGGAGGATACAAGATGAAGACTCCGGAATGGCTCAAGCCCGGTATCTATGGCGCCGTGATCGGCGCGGTTTTCGTCGGCGTGGTCGGCTTTACCTGGGGCGGCTGGGTAACCGGCGGCACCTCGAACGATAGAGCGATGGCGATGTCTCGCGACAACGTTGTCGCGTCCATGGTGCCGGTCTGCCTCGACATGGCACGGTCCGACCCGGCACGGGCGGACAAGATGAAAACGATCCGGGCCGCCTCGACCTACCAGAGGCGCGACGCGCTCATGGCTGCGGGCTGGTCGACCATGCCTGGAACCGACGCCCCGAGCCGCGACATCGCGCAGGCCTGCCTCGCGGAACTCGAACTCTAGAAGAGACAAGGCAGACCAACATCGTTTCGGGGGGGCGCAGCCGACCGATCTCGAACGGCGCGTGCTGGGCCATGAACGGGATCCTGCAGGCCCTGATCGCCTGCACGGCCCGTACCGAGCCGCGTTTCGGCGATCACCTGCGAGAACGGTTCGTGGAGCTGCTGAAAATGATCGAGCGCGAACACGTCCACCGCGAAACCGACGATTATGCCGAAGAATTCATTCGCGCCGCAATGCTCCTCGGAGATGGCGTCGCCAAGGCGAAGGAGCCGGAAATGATCGACATGAAACCCGTGCCGACAGATCGAAAATGGGGACAAGGTTCTTCCATGAAGCCGCGAAGGCATCGCGGTGGGGTTCAGGTGAGCGAAAGAAACGGCATCTGGGAGGTGCGGGTCGATGGCGAGTTCCGCGGTGACTACCACCAAAAGGAACATGCTCTTGCAGCTGCGGCCTTGCACAAGCTGTCGCCCCGATGACCGGTAACATTCACCCGACAGTCCCGCACGATTTCTCGATCCAGGTGGCCGAGAACGAAGGCATGCCATCGAGATCGATTTCCAGGGGCTCCCCGCCACCGGCCGCGCACAGCCGACGGCTGACCGGAACGCTGACGCTTGGGCTATCGAAGACGCGCGCGGCAACCGGCAGCCTGTGGTCCGCCAGGGAGAAAGCGGCGATGAGACGTCCGTTGGCGAGGCTGGTCGCGAGGACGGCAGTCATAGCCGCCATGACGGCGTCCTTCGCCTTCCCCGTCCTTGCGCAGGATGGCACCGGCCAAATGCCGGAGAACGCCCAGCCGCGCAGCTATGGTGGCGGGTGGGTGTGCGATTTTGGTTACCGGGTCGAGGCCGCTGAATGCCTTGTGCTCGACATCCCCGAACATGCCTATCCAACCGGGCGCTCCTACGGGACGGGGTGGGAGTGCGAACGTGGATATGAGGAGGTAAACGGTATATCCTGCGATCCCATCCCGGTGCCCGCCAACGCCTTCCTCCGGGCTTCCGGCTATGATTGGCAATGCGAACGCGGATTTCGGCAAGAGAGCGAGGCCTGCGTGCCCATCGTTCTTCCCGAGCGTGCCTACCTGACAGAAGACAGCTTGGGGACGGGATGGACCTGCGATCGTGGATATGAGGCCGTTGCAGGGACATGTGCGCCAATTGTCGTGCCAGCGAACGCCTATCTGACCAACGCGGACTTCGGCGCGGCCTGGGAGTGCGAGCGAGGCTTCGTCAAGATCGACGGCCGATGCGACCCCATTATCGTGCCTGCAAACGCCTTTCTCGACCCGGCATCCTATGGACCTGGCTGGAGCTGTGATCGTGGGTACGAGCCGCTGAGAGGTGCTTGCGTCTCTATCGATCTGCCGGAGAACGCCTATTTCGACCGATCCGGCAACCGGTGGAGCTGCAATCGAGGCTTCCGGCTCTCTGACGGGATGTGCATCCTTGGACGGTGATGCGGATGTTTCTCGTCGTGGCGCGTCCGGCATGTGCGCTTTGACTGCATGCAGGCGAAAGCGACGCGCACCGCACCGCATGCACGACGTGCGGCCGTTGCCCTAGGTCACGACTGGCTTTTCCGGATCCTTCCCGATCAAGTTCTTGTTGCAGGTCAGCCCCACGCGATCAGCGCGATGTCGGCCAACTTGCGGGTCACGCCCTTGGGGTATGGATCGACCAGAACCCTGTGGCGGTCGGTCCCGCCCGACACGATCCCCTGGCCGCCGACCATCACAACATCGACCGGCGCGCGCGCGTTCTGGATCACCTGCGCACCGTGGTCCCTGAACGACGGCCGCGACGCCGCGCCGAAGGCCAAGGCCGCGATCGTAGGCGTAGGCGGTCAGCCCCGGTTGCCGGGGAAGACGGTCGAATTCGGCTTCCTGGCCGGGGCCTTGTCATTGGTCGGGATCACCCCGCCGCGCGGTCGGCGCAGGGTCTTGTTCAGGTAACTGAACATTCGGGGCGGTCCTGGTGGGTCAGGGGATTTCGACGGCCAGTTCGCGGCAACCGGTTTCAAGCAGGTGGAACAGGTGGGTCGCGAAGCTGTGCCAGACATCCATGCGGAAACTGTCGTCGCCATCGCGCCATAGAACCACCGTCGCCCCGTCAAAGGCGGTGCGGCGGCCGTCGCCCACGGCGATCGTGTCGATGTCGCGCGCGCAGCCCAGGGTCAGCAGCTCGGCGGCACGGGGGCCGTCGATGACGAATGTGGTCTCGCGGCCCGAGATGTCCACAAGGCTCAGCGGATGGGTCTTGTAGACCTCGGCGCAGGCCTCGCGGATGCCCGGTGCCACGGCTTCGGGGCCGCGCAGGACCCATTCGTCGGGGCCAAGGCACATCACCTCGGTTTCCCCCGCAGCGGCGCGGGCGCCGATGCGGCTGGGCAGGGTCAGGCCAAGGGCCGTTTCCAGCGGGCCAAGGTCGCCGCGCGCACGCAGGGACAGGCGGGCGCAGGGGGCTGCGGTCACGACCCGGGCGGCGGCGCTTTCGGCCCGCATATCGGTCGCGAAGGATGATATCGGTGCGTTCATGTTCGCCTCCTCAGATCTTCAGGCGGGCGTTTTCGGGATCGACGAAGACCGTCGGGGTGATCTTTGCCGCGATGGTGCGGTCGGGCATCGGGATGTAGACGGTTTCGCCCATGCGGGTGTGACCGCCTTCGACCAGCGCCAGCGCGATGGGCCGGCCCGACGTGCCGGTGTCGTAGGACGAGGTCACGTGGCCGACCATCTTCATCGGGATCGCCTGTTTCGGGTCGAAGACGATCTGCGCGCCTTCTTCCAGCTTGGACTTGTCCTCGGTCAGGAGGCCCACGAGCTGCTTGCGCCCCTCGGCCACCAGGTCGGGACGGGCCATGCCGCGCTTGCCGACGAAGTCGGGCTTGGCCTTGCCCACGGCCCAGCCCATGCCCGCGTCATAGGGCGTGACGGTGCCGTCGGTGTCCTGGCCGACGATGATATACCCCTTCTCGGCGCGCAGGACGTGCATCGTCTCGGTGCCGTAGGCGGTGATGTCGTATTGCTGGCCGGCCTCCCACAGCACGTCCCACAGCTTGCGGCCCATCGGCGCGGGCACGTTGACCTCAAACCCGATCTCGCCGGTAAAGCTGACCCGGAAGAGCCGCGCGGGCATGCCCGCCACGGTGCATTCCAGGCAGGACATGTGCGGGAAGGCCGCGTCGGTCAATTCCACACCTTCGACCAGCGGCGCCAGCAGCTTCGCGGCATTGGGGCCGTTGAGGGCCACGGTGGACCATTGTTCGGTGGTCGAGGTCAGCCAGACGTCGAGGTCGGGCCATTCGGTTTGAAGGTAATCCTCCATCATGTTCAGCACCCGCGCGGCCCCGCCGGTGGTGGTGGTGACGTGGAACAGGTCCTGCCCCAGCCGTCCGATCACGCCGTCGTCGCGGATGAACCCGTCATCGCCGCACAGCAGCCCATAGCGGCAGCGGCCCGGCGCCAGCTTGGTCCAGGGGTTGGTGTACATGCGGTTCATGAATTCCACCGCATCGGGGCCCACGACCTCGATCTTGCCCAGCGTCGAGGCGTCGAAGATCCCCAAACTGCCGCGCACGGCCTTGCATTCGCGGGCAACGGCGGCGTCCATGTCCTCGCCCTTTTCCGGGAAGTACCAGGCGCGGCGCCACTGGCCCACGGGTTCGAAGACGGCGCCGTGTCCCTCAGCCCAAGCATCGATATGGGTCTTGCGCGTGACCTCGAAATGATCGCCCCGGTGATAGCCCGCGAAGACCCCGAAGGAGGTCGGCGTGTAGGGCGGGCGGAAGGTGGTCAGGCCGACCTGCGGCTGTTTGCGGCCAAGCGCGTCGGACGCGATGTTCAGCCCGTTGATGTTGGACATCTTGCCCTGGTCGGTCGCCATGCCGTTCGTCGTGTAGCGCTTGACGTGCTCGATGGACCGCATGCCCTCGCGCACGGCCAGGCGCAGGTCCTTGGCGGTCACGTCGTTCTGGTAGTCGACGAACGCCTTGGCCTTGCCCGGGCTGCGGTCGGTCGGCAGTTCCTTCATGGCGATGCCCGAGCCGGTGCGATCCTCTGCAACGCCGTAGGTCTGTTCGGGCGCGGTCTTGCCCAGGGCAGCGGCCACGGCGCGGCCCTTGTCGGCGCCGTCGTTCAGCGCCGCCTCGATACCCCACAGCCCCCGGCTGGCGCCCGCGATCACGCAATCCTCGGGCGTGTTGCCCGGCAGGAAGGTGGTCAGGTCGTCGTCCCAGGCGAGCGTTCCCCTGGTGTGCGAGAACAGGTGCAGCGACGGCGTCCACCCGCCCGACATCAGCACCGCGTCGCAAGCGATCGTCTCGGCCGGACCGACGTCGCCGCCCTTGACCGGGTTCACGCGGATCTCGGACACTCGCAGGCGGCCCGAAGTCGCGGTGGCGGTATAGCCCAGCTTGGCGGTGATGCCCCGCTTTTGCGCCTCGGCCAGCAGGGCGACATCGACATGGTCGCGGATATCGACGATGGCCTGCACCCTGGCCCCGGCATCGGACATGTCGAAGGCGGCATGCCAGGCGCTGTCGTGGGTAGTCAGCACAACGGGGGCCTTGCCGACCAGCACGCCATAGCGGTTCAGGTAGGTCTGGGCCGATCCGGCCAGCATGACGCCCGGACGGTCGTTGCCGTGGAAGACCAGCGGCTTTTCCAAAGCACCCTGCGCCAGCACGACCTGACCGGCCCGCACCCGCCACAGGCGTTCGCGGGGCATGTCGGCGGGCACCTCGGCCAGGTGATCGGTCAGGCGTTCGCAAAGACCCACCATGTTCTGGTGGTAATAGGCGATGGCGGTGGTGCGGGTCATGACCTTGACGCCGGCGGCCTTCAGCGCCTCCAGCTGGGCCTCCAGCCAGTCCCAGGCCGGTTTGCCATCGATGACGGCCTGCGGTTCCGACAGCAGGGTGCCACCCGCTTCGGCATTCTCGTCCACCAGAACGACGCGCAGCCCCTCGACAGCGGCGGCGCGTGCAGCGGCCAAGCCCGTGGGGCCGGCGCCGACGATCAGCACGTCGCAATGCAGGTTGCGCGAGGCGTAATGGTCCGGGTCCTCCTCGGTCGGGCTGACGCCCAGGCCGGCGGCGGCGCGGATGAAGGGTTCATAGACCTTGTCCCAGAAGCTGCGCGGCCACATGAAGGTCTTGTAGTAGAACCCGGCCGAGAACAGCATGTAGGCGGCATCGTTCACCGCGCCGATGTCGAACTTCAGGCTGGGGTACTTGTTCTGCGAATTGGCCATCAGCCCCTCGCGCAGCTCCTGCACGGTGGCGCGGGTGTTGGGCTCGAACCGGCCGGGGCCACGGCGGGTGCCGATCAGGGCGTTGGGCTCTTCCGAACCGGCGGCGACGGGGCCGCGCGGGCGATGGTACTTGAAGGACCGGCCCATCAGGTGCACGCCATTGGCCAGCAGCGCCGAGGCGACGGTGTCGCCGATAGCACCGGTGAAGCGCTTGCCGTCAAAGGTGAAGGACACGGGGCGCGAGGTGTCGACGCGGCCCCGGCCGGAAACGCGGTACTGGCTCATTTCAGGCGCTCCGTCAGGGTGGAGAGATCGGGGCGGGCGTCGCCCGCCTTGTAGGTGGTCAGGAACTTGTCGCTGACGGTGTCGCGGACGGCGTTGAAGAAGCGCCCGCAGCCGTGGACATGACGCCAGCGTTCGAAATGCGGACCCTTGGTGTTTTCCCGCATGAACAGGAATTCCGACCAGTCTTCATCTGACATGTCCGAAGGGTTCTCGGGGCGGGCGATATGCGCTTCGCCGGCATAGGTGAACTCGACCTCGGGCAGGGTCTCTTCGCAATAGGGGCAATGGATCAAAAGCATCTGAGACCTCTTCAGTGCGCGACGGCGGCGGCCGCGGCTTCGTCGATCAGGCGGCCGGTGCGGAACCGGTCGAGCGAGAAGGGCGCGTTGATCGGGTGCGGTTCGTCCTTGGCGATGGTCCAGGCGAAGACATGGGCAGACCCGGGCGTGGCCTTGAACCCGCCGGTGCCCCAGCCGCAGTTGACGTAAAGGTTCTGCACCGGGGTCTTGCCGATGATCGGCGACCGGTCCGGTGTGTTGTCGGTGATCCCGCCCCATTTGCGCAGCATCCGCATGCGGTTGAAGATCGGGAAGACCTCGGAGATCGCCGCGATCGTGTGTTCGATCAGCGGCAGGCCGCCGCGCTGGGAATAGGACACGTACTGGTCGGTGCCCGAGCCGATCACCAGCTCGCCCTTGTCGGATTGGCTGCAATAGGCGTGCACGGCGTTGGACATGACCACGCAGGGGAAGATCGGCTTGACCGGTTCGGAAACCAGCGCCTGCAGCGGCATGGATTCCAGCGGCAGGCGCACGCCCGCCGTCGCCATGACCATGCTGTTGTGCCCCGAGGCGCTCACCGCGACCTTCTTCGCCTTGATGAACCCCTTGTCGGTATCGACCCCCGCGACCGATCCATCCGCGTTGCGGCGGATCGCGGTCACCGCGCAGTTCTGGATGATGTCCACGCCGCGCGCCGCCGCGCCACGGGCATAGCCCCAGGCCACCGCGTCATGGCGCGCCGTTCCGGCACGTTCCTGCAACGCGCCGCCCATGACCGGGTAGCGCGCGGTCTTGGAGATGTTGATCGGCGGGCAGTATTCCTTGCACTCTTCCGGGGTCAGCCAGCGGTTGTCGACGCCGTTCAGCCGGTTGGCGTGGATGTGCCGCTTGAAGCTTTGCACGTCATGCACGGTATGGGCCAGCATCAGGCAGCCCCGGTTCGAATACATGACGTTGTAGTTCAGCTCCTGGCTGAGGCCCTGCCACAGGTCGACCGAATGATCGAACAGCCGCGCGCTTTCGTCATAAAGGTAGTTCGACCGGATGATCGTGGTGTTGCGCCCGGTGTTGCCACCGCCCAGCCAGCCCTTGTCGATCACCGCGATATTGGTGATGCCGTGCTGGGTGGCCAGGTAATAGGCCGCGCCCAGCCCGTGACCGCCGGCGCCGACGATGATCACGTCATATTCGGACTTGGGCTGGCTCTCGGGCCATTGCTCCGTCCAGTTCTTGTGACCGGTCAGGGCATTCCTGAGAAGGTTGAAGGCATTGAAACGAGTCATGGGCGCGCCCCCGGTTGCGATGGAATAGGGGGCTACGTAGCGAGCCATGGGGCGGAATCATTGTACGGATGCGACACGCACACCGGATAATAGCGCCATGACGGAACCGTGTGCGATGCCTGTCCAGCAAGCTAGGGTTCGCGGCGCACGTCCGCGACAGGCAGGCGAGGATTGCGACAGGCGGCCCGGGTCCCTTGCCGCCATGTCAGGACGGCGGTCCCTTGCCTCAGGCCTCGACCGCGGTCCGGCGCAGGGCGTGCGGGGTGGTGTCGAACCGGCGCCGGAACATGCGGCTCAGGTGGGATGAATCGCAGAAGCCGCAATCGACGGCGATCTGGGCGATGGACTTGTCGCTGGTCTCGATCAGGTGATGTGCCAGTGACAGCCGGATATCCAGGAAAGCCGCCTGCGGCGAGGTGTTCAGCGCCGCCCTGAAATGTCGCTCAAGCTGGCGTTTGCTGTGGCCCGTGCGCTTGGCGATGTCCTGCACCGACAGCGGCGTATCGATGTTCTGCTGCATCAGCAGCAGGGTCTTCAGGACGATCGGGTCGCGGGTCTTGAAATCCAGCGTGATCCCCGGCTGCGGCTTTTCCGCCTGCAGGGGATCGTCGATGATCATGATGTGCAGGCTCTTGTTCGCCTGCGCCCGGCCGATGTGCTTTTCCACCAGGTGTGCCGCCAGATGCGCCGAACTGACGCCGCCCGAACAGGTCAGCCGGTCTCCGTCGACCACGAAGATCTGGTCGGCCACGGGGGTGAGGCCTTCGAACTGTTCCAGGAATTCGGCATGGTGGAACCAGCTTACGCAGCAACGGTAGCCGTCCAGCAATCCGGCCTGGTGCAGCATGAAAGCGCCGGTGCAGATGCCGACCAGCGGCACGCCGGCTTCCGAGGCGGCATGCAGGAACTTGGTGTGGGCGGGGCTGAGGTTCGGCATCTCGTCCATCAGCCCGCCGACCACGACGATGTAGTCGAACCGCGCGGGATCGCCCAGGCGCTCCTTGGGCTGGACGTTGATCCCGCAGCTTGATGTCACCGGGTCCATCGTATCCGACAGGACGGTCCAGTTGCACAGGATCGGCCGGCTGCGGTCGCCTTCATCGGCGGCCAGCCGCAACACATCGACGAAATTGGCAAAGGCGCACAGCGTAAAGCGTCGCGCCAGGATGAACCCGACGGACAGGCGCGGCCCCTCGGCACGGGGGCGCAGCGCATGGGCGGCGGCCGCCCGCGAGGTCGGTCTGCGTGACATGGCATTGCGATCGGTCATGGCATGTGCTCCGGCCGGGATTTTCGGGTTCCCCTGTCGTAGTCGTAATCCCTGAGTGACGCAATCGTACTGTCCTTGAGGGTGCCAAAATCGCATGTGTCCCGATCAGAAACGCATCGGCACCGCAAGGGAATCGCGCGCGCCCCGCTCGGAACCCCTTGGCCACAGGACAGGGACGTTATGAAAACCAGGCCCGACGGTTCGCCCCAGGGAATTTGCCGAACGGGCGGCGCCGGAACCCGGGCGTCGCGTCCGTTCTATCGCCCCGGCCCGGGACATCGCGTCTTTGTCGACATGCACAACAGCCGCCCCGTGACGGGGGCGGTCGATTTTCGACCGGCAAGTGCCGGTTGGGCCCTAGCGGGCAGGGAGCGCGACGCTACTCTGCCATCTGAACACCCCGGATTGAATGGAATCTGCCATGTCCTCGTTTCCTGAACGCGCCAAGGTCGTCATCGTCGGACTTGGCGGTATCGTCGGCGCCTCGGTCGCGCATCACCTGATCGAACGCGGCTGGGACGACATCGTCGGCATCGACAAGTCGGCCATCCCGACCGACATCGGATCGACCGGCCACGCGTCGGACTTCTGCTATGTCACCAGCCACGATCTGCTGAGCACCTGGACGTCGATGTATTCCGTCGATTTCTACGAGAAGCTGGGCCATTACAGCCGGATTGGCGGCCTCGAAGTTGCGCGTGTCGGCGATGACGAGCGCATGATCGAACTCAGGCGCCGCTGCGATTCCGGTCGTGCTTTCGGGACCCGGGTGAAAATGATCTCGGCCGCCGAGGCCAAGGAGAAATTCCCGCTGCTGGAAGAAGACCAGATCCAGGGTGCCATGTGGGACCCCGACGCGGGCCTTGTGGTGCCGCGGTCGCAGACCGTCGCGGGCAAGCTGGTGGATGCGGGCGAAAAGGCCGGCAAGCTGCGGTCCTTTCCGAACACGCCGGCGCTGGAGCTGATCCAGGAAAACGGCCGCGTGGTCGGCGTGAAGACCCATCGCGGCACCATCATGGCCGATCACGTCGTGGTCTGCGCCGGTCTCTGGGGCCGCCTGATCGCCGACATGGTGGGCGAAGACCTGCCCGTGATGCCCGTCGACCACCCGCTGACCTTCTTCGGGCCGTATGACGAATTCGCCGGCACCGGGCTGGAAATCGGCCGTCCGCTGCTGCGCGACCAGGGCAATTCGGCCTACATGCGCGACACCGGCGACCCGGCGACGACCGAGGGCGGCCAGATGGAATGGGGCTATTACTACGAGAAAGAGCCGCGCATGGTGCATCCGCGCGACATTCTCGAAAAGGGCCAGGCGCGGCTTGGGCCCTCGATGCGCGACCTCGTGCTGGAAGACGTGATCGAGCCGCTCGAACGCGCGATGGAACTGACGCCGATCCTGGCGGAACTCGGCTTCAACGAGAGCCATTCGTTCAACGGGTTGCTGCAGACCACCACCGATGGCGGCCCGTCCATGGGCGAAAGCCGCAAGGTGCGCGGCCTGTGGTACGCCGTCGCGATCTGGGTCAAGGACGCGCCCGGCATGGGCAAGCTGATCGCCGACTGGATGACCGACGGGCGCACCCATATCGACCACAACCGCATCGATTATTCCCGCTTCCAGGATTACCAGCTGACCGAGGATTTCATCTGGGGCCGCTGCGAGGAAACCGCCAAGAAGATCTACAACCCGCCGGTCCACCCGCGCGAACCCTTCGCCAATGGTCGGGGCATCCGGCGGTCCCCGTTCTATGAACGCGAGGTCGAGCTGGGCGGCTATTTCATGGAACTTGGCGGCTGGGAACGGGCGCATGGCTATGCGGCCAACGAGCATCTGCTTGAGAAATACGCCGATCAGGTGCCGGTGCGTGAAAACGAATGGGACACCCGCCATTTCTGGCGTGTGTCCAACGCCGAACAGCTGGAGATGAGCGCCGATTGCGGCATCATCAACCTGTCGCACTTTCACATGACCGACCTGGAAGGACCGGACCATGTCGCGCTGCTGGAATACCTCTGTGCGGCGAAGATCGGGGGCGATGCCAATATCGGCAAGGGGATCTATACCCATATGCTGGATGACGAAGGCATGGTTCGCGCCGACTTCACCATCTTCCGCATGGCCGACAAGTGCCGGCTGGTGAACGGTGCCGATGCCGGCCCGCGCGACCTGATGTACATGAAGCGCATGGCGCAGGACATGGGGATGGACGTCACCATCACCGACGTGACCGAGGCCAACACCACCATCGGCATCTGGGGTCCGAATGCCCGCGAGAACCTCAAGAAGGTGGTCGCGGATCCGGATGCCCTGGACGTCGAAAACTTTGCCTTCGCGGCCATCAAACCGATCGAGATCGCGGGCAAGACCGTGTCTGCCTTCCGGATCTCCTATGTCGGCGAACAGGGGTGGGAGCTGCACATGCCTTATGCGGACGGCCTTGCCGTCTGGGACGCGCTGCGCTCGGCCGGTGTGATGGCCGTGGGTGTGGAAACCTATGCCAACTCGCGCCGCCTTGAAAAGTCGCTGCGGCTGCAGAACGCCGACCTGATCACGCAGTACAACCTGTACGAAGCGGACCTGGCGCGGCCCAAGGTCAAGGAAGCGGATTTCCGTGGCAAGGCGAAGCATGTCGAATACCGCGCGCGAGAGCATCAGCCGGCCATGTTGTGCACGCTGGTGATGACCGACAACACCGACAGCACGGGCGTCGCCCGCTACCCGGTCAACACCATGCCGGTGATGGATCCCGACACCGGCCAGGTGCTGGTCGATGCGCTGGGTCGGCGGTCCTACACCTCGTCGGTGGCCTATGGGCCGACGATCGGCAAGAACATCGCGCTGGCTTACCTGCCGTGGGAGTATTGCCAGGTCGGCCGCAAGCTGAACGTCACCTATTTCGACGAGGTCTATCCCGTCGAGGTCGCCGGTGTCGGCTACGCGCCGCTCTACGATCCGCAAAGCCTGAAGCCGAGAAGCTGAGAGGGGTCGTAAGATGGGTGCTCAGCACCCATCCTACCCGACCTCCGCCAGCCAATCCGCGAACAGCCGCGCATTGGCCGAGGCGCGGGCATGGATGCGCAGGTAGAACGGATGCGGTGACACCATCGCATCCGGCACCAGGTGCACCAGCCGGCCGCTTTCGAGCGCGCCGCCCAGCAGGCCTTCCCAGCCCAGCACCGCGCCGATGTGATCCTCGGCCGCCTGCAGGGAGATCAGGTAATTGTTCACGTAGAACCCCGGCCCCTTCGGCGCGGGGCGGCCCAGCATCGAAAACCACTCCGGCCATTCGGTCCAGGCATTGATCCCCGATTGGGTGTGGACCAGCGGCACGTTGGCCATATCCTCCAGCGTGCGGATCCCGTGGGTCTGGGCGAAATGCGTCGTGCCAAGCGCAAGGATCCGGTCGTGGAACAGCAGCCGGGTCTCGTCGTCCTCGCGGTCGGGATCGCCGTAATGGATGCTCAGATCCACCCCCGAGATCGTTCCGCTGTCCTGAATGATCTGGGAAATCGCGACTCCCGGATGCGCCTTCCAGAACGCCGCCAGGCGTGGCGTCAGCCAAAGCCCGCTCATCGCTGTCGTCGCCGCGATCGAGACGCCGATGCGGTCGTGGCGGTTGCGGATGCGCCCGACGGTATCCGAGATCGTCTCGAACCCGCGCTGCAGCGACACGAACAGCAGCGCCCCGGCCTCGGTCAGTTCCACGCCGCGATACTGGCGGTTGAAAAGCGGCTGCCCAAGCTCTTGTTCAAGCGCCTTGATTCGGTGGCTGACGGCGGCCGGAGTAACGTTCAACTCGGTTGAGGCGATCTTGAAGCTCAAATTTCGGGCAGCGGATTCAAAGCAGGCAAGGTCCCCCAGGGAGGGCAGATCATACGGCTTGGACATAAGAAAAGTCGCTTTCAGACAAGCGATGTCGCTGGTGAAACAGGGGATGTCATGGTTTAGCTCACCTAAACTGACTTGAGGATTTTGCCAATTGCCAAATCTCGCGGGCAATGGCTTTCGTGCGCCAAATCAGCCTTCCGCTATAGGGATCGACCAATGGGAAGCCAGCACGCCCCCCTTTCTGACCTGCTCACGCAACATCGGGCCGGTCATGCCCTGCGCCAGCCGTTCTATACCTCGCCCGAGATCTTCGAGGCCGATCTCGACGCGATCTTCTACCGCGAGTGGCTTTATGCCTTCCCGGCCTGCATGCTGGACAAGACCGGCAGCTATCAGCGCCTGAAGATCGGCGCCTACGACGTGATCGTCCTGCGCGATGGCAAGGGCGACATCCGCGCCTTCCACAATTCCTGCCGCCATCGCGGATCGATCATCTGTGCCGCCTTGCAGGGCCGCGTGGCCAAGCTGACCTGCCCCTATCACCAGTGGACCTACGACCTGGACGGCCGGCTGCTGTGGGCGCGCGACATGGGCGCGGATTTCGATCCGGCGAAACATGGTCTGAAGCCGGTGCATTGCCGCACCCTGGCCGGCCTGGTCTATATCTGCCTGGCCGCCGAAGCCCCCGATTTCGACACGTTCTCCCGGACCGTCGCGCCCTACCTGGGCGTGCACGACCTGTCGAACGCCAAGGTGGCGTTCCAGTCGACGATCATCGAAAAGGGCAACTGGAAGCTGGTCTGGGAAAACAACCGCGAGTGCTATCATTGCGCCGGCAACCACCCCGACCTGTGCCGCACCTATCCCGAGGATCCCACCATCACCGGGGTCAGCGCCGATGGCACCTTTCCCGAGAAGGTCGAAAACCACTTCAACCGGCTTGAATCCGCCGGCGCGCCGTCGCGGTTCCGGATGGATGCCGCCGGCCAGTACCGCGTGGCCCGGATGCCGCTGCTGGACGGGGCGCAAAGCTATACGATCAGCGGAAAGATCGCCGTGCAGAAACGCCTGGGCCAGGTGCCGTACCTGGATGCCGGCACGCTGCTGCTGTTCCACTACCCGACCACCTGGAACCACTTCCTGACCGACCATTCGATCACCTTCCGCGTGACCCCCATCGGCCCGCAGGAGACCGAGGTCCAGACCACCTGGCTGGTCAACAAGGATGCCGTGGAAGGTGTCGATTATGACCTGAAGGACCTGACCGTGGTCTGGGAACACACCAACGACGAAGACCGCCGCGTGGTCGAGGAAAACCAGCAGGGCATCAACTCGCCCGTCTACGAACCCGGCCCCTATTCGGCCACCCATGAAGACGGCGTCATGCAGTTCGTCGACTGGTACCTGGCCCGGATGCGCAAGGCGCAGTTCCCCGAAGCCATGGCCGCGGAGTAAGACGGGATGGCACGCAGCAACGCCGTTGCGGCCGCGGGCTGGGCCGACGACGAAGAACTGGAATGCGTCTCGATCCTTCCGGAAGCGCCCGACGTCATGACGGTGTGTTTCCTGGCCCCGTCGGGGCGGCCCTTCGACTTCGAGGCCGGCCAGTTCATCACGCTGGAACTGCCCGTGCCGGGCGGGCCGCTGTACCGGACCTACACGATCTCGTCGTCGCCCTCGCGGCCCAAGTCGCTGACGATCACCATCAAGGCGCAGGCCGATTCCATCGGGTCGCGCTGGATCATGGACAACGTGAAGCCGGGGGACCGCGTCAAGGCGACCGGCCCGGCGGGCCGGTTCACCTCGGCCGAGCACCCGGCGCAGAAGTACCTCTTCATCTCGGCCGGGTCCGGGATCACGCCGATGATGTCGATGACAACCGAGATCTACGACATCGGCCGCAGTTGCGACGTGGTCTTCGTCAACTGCGCCCGCCGCCCGTCCGAGATCATCTTCAAGCGCCGCCTGGAACACATGGCGACCCGGATCGAAGGGCTGGACCTGAAATGGGTGGTGGAGGAATGCGATCCCTACCAGCCCTGGACCGGCTACCAGGGCCGTTTCAACCAGCTGATGCTGGGCCTCATGGCGCCCGACTACCTGGACCGCGAGGTGTTCTGCTGTGGCCCCGAGCCCTTCATGACCGCCGTGCGCGAGGCGCTGGCGGGCCTGGGCTATGACATGGACCACTATCACCAGGAAAGCTTCCACGCGCCGCAGATGCCGGCCGCGGGGCTGATCGAGGCGCCGACGCCGGACGACGATCTGCCGGAAGAGAACGTGACAGCCGAGATCGCCTTCGAGATTTCGGGTGTGACCAGTTCCTGCCACGAGACCGACACGGTGCTGGCCGCCGCGCGGGCCGCCGGGGTCGCGATACCGTCGGGGTGCACGTTCGGGGTCTGCGGCACCTGCAAGGTCAAGAAGACATCGGGCAATGTGCACATGGTTCACAACGGCGGTATCACCGACGAGGAAATCGAGGAGGGCTACATCCTGGCCTGCTGCTCGAACCCGCGCGGGAAAGTCACGCTGGATCTTTGACCCATGGGATCAGGTCGGGCCGGCGGCCAGGATGATCAGGTGCCGCCGCTCTCGGCCAGTGAGGTCGCCAGGCGGGACAGAAGGCGGACCCAGGCGACCTGGCCGGTGATCAGGCTGGACAGGCGGAAGAACTCGTTGGGGGCGTGGTAATCCTCGTCCGCCGTCGAGAAGGAAAAGAAGATGCAGCCGACGTCCAGCTCGCGGGCGAAGACGTCGCCGATTGGGATCGTCGCGCCCATCGCGACGCGCAGGGGTTTCTGGCCAAGCAGATCCTCCAGCACGTGCTCCGCCTCGGCCAGGCCGGGCTGCGCGGGGTCAAGGGAAAAGGCGGCCGATCCCGGCCCGTGGCGGGTGACGGTCAGGCGGTAACCCGTCGGCAGGACCCGGGCCAGATGCGTCTCGATGACCTTCGCGACGGCTGCGGGATCCTGCCCGGCGACAAGTCGGCAGGTGATCTTGGCGGTGGCGGCGTCGGGGATCACCGTCTTGGTGCCTGCGCCGGAATAGCCGCCGAAGATCCCGTTGAATTCCAGCGTCGGCACCAGCCATTGCCGGTACAGCAGGTCGGCCCCGGAGGGCAGCGGGGCAGGGCGGTCGGCCCCGATGGCATCGAAATACCCGCCCGCGTCGAAGCCCGCCGTTTCGATGGCGCGCAGGATCGACGGATCGGGCGGGGTGGCGGTGTCGGCAAAGCCGGGCACGATGACGTTGCCGTCGCCGTCATGCAGCGTGGCCAGCATGGCGGCCAGGGCGCGGATCGGGTTCGGGGCGGACCCGCCGTGGCGTCCCGAATGCAGGTCCTTCGCGGCGCCTTCCACGGTGACGTCCAGCGCGGCCAGGCCCCGGCTGGCAACCGTGATCGACGGCAGGTCCGGGCGCCACATGGCGCCGTCGGCGGACAGGACCAGGTCGCAGGCCAGCCGGTCGCGCAGCCGGGCGACGGTGGGTGCGAAATTGGGGCTGCCGGATTCCTCCTCGCCCTCGACCAGGATCTTGACGTTCAGCGGCGGGTGACCCGCCGTTTCGTGAAAGGCGCGCAGGGCAAGGATGGCGACCGAAAGCGGTCCCTTGTCGTCGGAGACGCCGCGCGCATAAAGCCGTCCGTCGCGGACTTCGGGCACAAACGGCGGGCTCACCCACTTGTCCAGCGGGTCGGGCGGTTGCACGTCGTAATGGCCATAGACCAGGATCGTCGGCAAGGCGGGGTCGTGCACCCATTCGGCCAGCACGGCGGGGTGGCCGCCGGTCTCGATCAGCTCGACCTTCGGAAAGCCCGCGTCGCGCAAGCGGTCGGCGGCAAAGGCGGCGGCGCGGGCGATGTCGCCTGCGTGGGCCGGATCGGCCGAAATGCTGGGGATGCTGCAGAAGGCCTGGACCATCTCCAAAGCGTCGGCCTCGTGGGCGGCCAGCCAGGCTTCGGCGTCGCTCACTTGCCGCCGTCCACGCCCAGCGTTTCGCCGGTGATCCACCCCGCCTGGTCGCTGGCCAGGAACATCACGGCGTTGGCGATGTCCTCGACCTTGCCCAGCCGGCGCATCGCGGTGCGCTCCAGCAGCGCGGCCTGACCATCCGGGCCCATCGCGTCCCATTGGCGTTCCGTCGTCGGGTTCGACCGCACGAACCCCGGCGCGATGCAGTTCACGGTGATCCCGAAGGGGCCGAGTTCGTGGGCCAGCTGACGGGTCAGGCCGATCTGGCCGGCCTTGGCGCTGGCATAGGCCTGGATGCCCGTCAGGCTGACCGAGCGTCCGGCGCCGCTGGAAATCATCACGACGCGGCCGCGCCCCTTGGCCTTCATCGCCGGCACCACGGCCTGCGTGGCCCAGAAGGCACCGGCGAGGTTGGCGTCGAAGATGGCCTGCCAGTCTTCGGTTTCGATGTCTTCGATGGGGCGGCCGACCTGGCCGCGCACGCCGCCGGCGCAATTGACAAGGATATCCGCATCGACCCCGTCCAGCGCGGCGTGCACCGCCTGCCGGTCGCCCAGGTCGGCGGTCACCGGGCGGCAGTCCGGCCCGGCCAGCCGCGCGGTTTCCGCCAGCCCGTCGCCGTTGATGTCCAGCGCCACGACCCGGGCGCCATCGGCGATCAGCGCGACGGCGATGGCCCGGCCGATGCCGTGGCCCGCGCCGGTCACCACGGCGCAGCGACCTTCGAAGGTGATGTTCATGCGATGGCTCCCGAGGTTCTGGCCAGTTCGTCCAGGTTGTCGCGCACCAGTGCGCGCTGACCGTCCTCGATCTCGCGGATCATGGCCATGATCCGCGCGGTGACCGGGGTCGGCAGGCCGATGCGGGCCCCTGCGGCGGTGACGGCACCCAGCTGGGCTTCGGTTTCGGTCTTGCGCTTGCGCACCGCCAGGTCGCGCCAGATGCCCGAATGGGTCTTGGCCGACTTGCGGTTGTGGGCGACCATCTCATTAAAGGACCGGTCCAGTTCGGCGGGCGCCGCGCCGGGGCGGAACGCCGCCGGCGAGAAGCCGTCGAACCCTTCGGTCCGGATGTCCTGGGCTTCGGCCACGGCGCCCACTTCCTGCCCCAGCCGGGTCAGGATGGGCCGCGCGGCGGGATCGTCCAGCACATCGGCAATGCTGTCGTCGGTCAGGGCGGTGGCGAACAGCAGCGCGCCATAGATCAGCTTGCCCCAAAGGTAGCCCCAGATGTTGTCGGTCATGATCGCGTTGGCGTCGAACTGCTGCATCATGGCGTGGATATCGGCCAGGCGCGGGGTGTCCGACCCGTCGATCTCGCCCACCACCACGGCGCCGCGCCCGCTGAAATGCACCACGCCGGGCGACAGGTAGTCGGCGCCGAAATTGACGAAGCAGCCCATGGTGCGCGCGCGGCCGACCGCCTCGGCGATCTCTGTCTCGTTCAACCCGTTCTGGGCCGAGACGACGAAGCCGTCGGCGGCCACGTGCGGGGCCATGGCGGCGATCGCGCCCCGGGTGTGCAGTGCCTTGACGCACAGGAAACAGCGCCGGTACGTGCCTTCCAGCTCGGCCGGGGTGAACGCCGGGGCCTGGACCGTGTCGGTCCACAGCGGGCCTTCGATGCGCAGCCCGTCAGCCCGGATCGCGGCGACGTGGTCGGCGGCGGCATCCACGAAGATCACCTTGTGGCCCGCGCGCAGGAAGGCCGCGCCCAGCGTGCCACCGATGGCGCCGGCGCCCCAGATCAGGATCGGGTCATCCGTTGACGTGGTCATCCCCAGGGTCCTTCCATCAGCGCGCGGGTCTCGGCCACGCCGGTGTCCCAGATCGCCTGCATCTCGTCGTCGGGGCGCTGGTAGTAGCCGCCGAAATTGCCGTCGCCCAGGTAGGCGCGCACCCCGGCGGGATCCATCGCGCGCATCCGCGCAAGGTCGATCATCGGCTTCTGCCGGGTGGGCAGATCTTGGGCCGGATCCTGGGGCAGGCGGGTCCAGGGAAAGTTCTCCATCCAGCTGGCGTGGCTGGCGACGGGGTCGATGTTCTGCACCTTTTTCATGGTCAGGGGCGCGTTCCACCAGTTGTGGAACTTGACCGAGGTGCCGGGGTGATCGGCCATCCATTCGATCGCGAAGGCCCCGGCGGGCGCGTTGCCGCCATGGCCGTTGACGATGACGATGCGGCGGAAGCCCTGGGCATACATCCCGTCGAGGATGTCGCGCACCAGGGCCACATAGGTTTCCAGCCGCAGGCTGATCGTGCCGGGGTAGGCGGTGAAGGACGGGGTGATCCCGTAGGCCACCACCGGAAAGACCGGGATGCCAAGCGGTTCGGCGGCCTCGACGGCGATCCGTTCGGACAGGATGGAATCGACCGACAGGGACAGGCCGGCGTGCTGTTCGGTGCTGCCAAGCGGCAGAACCCCGATGTCGTCGGCCTTCAGGTAGTCTTCGACCTGTTGCCAACTCATGTCGGAAATCTTCATCAGGCTTCCTTTCTGCCGCCTTCGGCCGGCACCGTTTCGTTCAATGCCTCGGCCTGCGGGGTCAGGTGCGGCAGCACCAGCCGGGCCACGTCGCCGGGATCGGGGATATGGCGGTATTCGATCTGCACGGCGTCGGGCCGGGCGAATTCCGCCGCCGCCTCGGCCCCGGTGGACAGCACCAGCACGTCCGCCCGCGACACCGCCTGCGCCAGGTCCGGCGCATCCAGGTCCATGGCCGAGACATTGGCCACATGCGGCGCAAAGCGGCGCACGCCCAGTTCCAGCGCCGGCAGGAAATAGGCAAAGCGCGACACCACCGCGACCCGCGCCAGCGGATCAAGCGAGGCCAGCGCCAGGCGGGTGGATTCCGCCGGGATGAAACGCAGGGACACGACGGGCGTGTCGGGGGCGAGCCGGGCGATGCGGTCATGCTGGCTGTAGAAGGTGGCGATCAGGTCGGCGGATCGCATCAACGCGATTTCGTCCTCGGTGGGCTGGGCGGTCAGGACCATCGGCGTGATCTGCGCCCGGTCGCCGACCTGTTCGGACACGCGCGCCGCATAGCTGCGGGTGGCGGCATCGAAAAGCCCGACCATCAGGAACCGCGGCCTGCGCAGGCCCGAGGCGCGGCGGATGGCGCGGGCGGCCAGCATGGCGGCGATGTCGGCGGGCGGCAGGCCGCTGGCGGCGGCGCGGTCGATCACCGCATCGACCTGGGTCAGCAGCGCGTCGATCTCGCCGCTGGCGGCAAAGCGCGTGAGCGCGCAATCGGCGACGAAGGTGCCGGCGCCGACGCGCGCCTCGACCAGGCCGCTGTCCTTCAGGTCCGCATAGATCTTGGTGACCGTCATCGGCGCCACGCCGGTCTGTTCGGCCAGGTCCCGCACCGAAGGCAGGGGCGCGCCCGCCGTCAGCGCGCCGGTCGAGATGCGGTGCACCAGGGCCGCGCGAATCTGTTGGCGGACCGGGATCCCCAGGGATCGGTCTATATCGGATCCCAGGATCAGCCCGCTGTCATCGTTCTGCATAAATAGTACACTCTTGGAAAGCCTTGCCGGATTTATCACAGTCTACAAAGCGTCTGAAGCAAAATCCAGAAAAGTGTTCCATTGACGGAGGTCGATTTCGCTGAAACGCTCTTAAAAAAGATAACACTTATAAAAACCCAACAGGAGGTCTGCGATGAAGACCCTTACCCTTACCGCCGCCTGCGTTGCGGCCCTGATGGCGGCGGGCGCCCTGTCCGCGCAGGAGCGTGGCGGCGTCATGACCTATGGCCGCTACGCCGATTCCATGTTCCTCGATCCGGTGCTGAACGACGCCAATGTCGACATCTGGATCCTGTCGAACATGTACGACACGCTGCTGCTGCCCTCGGCCGACGGCAAGAGCGTCGAACCGGGCCTGGCAACCGACTGGACCGTGGCCGACGATGCGATGTCGGTGACGCTGACCCTGCGCGACGGCATCATGTTCTCGGACGGCAGCCCGATCACCACGGATGACGTGATCTGGTCGCTGGATCGGGCACGCGACCCGGAAAACGGGATCTGGAACTTCCTCCTGGCCTCGGTCGAGTCGGTCACCGCGCCCGACGACAAGACCATCAAGCTGACGCTGAAACAGCCCGACCCGGCCATCGTCGCCGCGCTGACGGTGTTCAATTCGGCCATCATGCCCAAGGCGGCCTTCGAGGCGGCCGAAGGCGACACCATGGCCGAGAAGGCCGAGACCTTTGCCCAGCATCCCATCGGTTCGGGCGCCTTCGTGCTGGACAGCTGGGATCGCGGGTCGTCCATGAAGCTGGTGCGCAACGAATATTACTGGGCCGACGGCGAGGATGGCGAAAAGCTGCCCTATCTCGACGGCCTGACCTTCGAGGTGATCCCCGACGACGCCACCCGCATCCTGCGCCTGCAATCGGGCGAACTGGACGGGGCCGAGCTGATCCCCTTTGCCCGGGTGGCGGAACTGCAGAGCGATCCGAACATCAACATGGAGCTGTTCCCGTCGACGCGGGTTCAATACATCACCATGAACGTGCGCCCCGAGATCGAGGGCGACGAGAACCCGCTGTCCGATCCCAAGGTGCGCGAGGCGATGAACTATGCCGCCAACAAGATGGCGATCATCCAGACGGTGACCTTTGGCGTCGGCAAGCCGATGACCACCTTCATGTCCTCGGCCACGCCGCTGGCCACCGACAACGGGCCGCTTTACCCCTATGACATCGACAAGGCCAAGGACCTGATGGCCGCGTCCGGATATCCCGACGGGTTTCAGACCTCGATCCTCGTGCTGGCGGGCAACCAGGACGAGATCGGCATCGCCACGGCATTGCAGCAGATGTGGAGCCAGATCGGCGTCAAGCTGGAGATCCAGCAGGTCGACAACGCCACGCGGACGGAACAATACCGCAACGGCACCTTCGACATGCGCGTGGCCGCCTGGACCAACGACATCGCCGACCCGGGGCAGATCACGTCCTATTTCGCCTATTCGCCGACCATCGACGCGCTGCATACCGGCTGGAAAAGCGAAGAGGTCGACACGCTGTACGAAGCGTCGCTGTCCGAGGTCGACCAGGCCAAGCGGGGCGAGCAATACGCCCAGATCCAGGAGATCTTCAACACCACCGGCCCGACCGTCCCGCTGTACGAGACGCCTTATCCGGTGGCGCTGCAGGACAGCGTGCACGGCTTCGTGCAGATCCCGCTGGGCAACAATATCTTCCGCGGCGCCTGGCTGGAAGAGTGACCCGACCGTGCCGGCGGGGGATTTCCCCGCCGGTTCCTGTTCCCGAGACGAAGCGCAAGGACCATAGCCACCCGTGTCGATGCCAGAATTTGTCGCCCGCCGGCTGCTCCAGCTGATCCCGACGCTGATCTTCATTCTCGTGGTCGTCTTCGCCCTGGTGCGTCTGCTGCCGGGCGATCCGGCCAGCGCGATCCTGGGGGACCGGGCGATCGACGCCGATGTCGACCGCATCAACCGCGAACTGGGGTTGGACAAGTCGATCCCGGTGCAGTTCTGGGTCTTCGTGAAATCCTTTGCCACGGGGGACCTGGGCAATTCCATCTCGCTCAAGATGCCGGTCACGCAGCTGATCGCCGAACGGCTGCCGATCACCATGCTGCTGACCCTGATGGCGGCGGTGATCGCGCTGGTCGTGTCGGTGCCGTTGGCCTTTGTCGCCGCGTTGCGACGCGACAAGGCGGCCGACAGCGTGATCCGCGGCGGGTTCCAGGTGGGCCTGTCGATGCCGGTGTTCTACGTCGGGCTGATCCTGCTGACCGTCTTCGGGGCCAAGCTGCGCTGGTTCCCGGTCGGCGGCTACGGGGATGGCTTTTTCGACCACCTTTATCACCTGGCACTGCCGGCGGTGACGCTGGCGCTGTCGCTGTCGGCGATCCTGATGCGCAACCTGCGGGCAGCGATCATCGGGGTGCTGGATGCGGAATACGTCACCTTCGCCCAGTCCAAGGGGCTGGCCGCCCGGCTGATCCTGTTCCGCCACATCCTGCGCAATGCGCTGATCTCGACACTGGCGCTGTTCGGTCTGTCGATCGGCACGCTGCTGGGCGGCGCCGTGATCACGGAAACCGTCTTTGCGATCCCCGGGGCCGGGCGGCTGATGGTCGACAGCATCTATGGCCGCGACTACCCGGTTGTGCAGGGGCTGACCGTGGCCCTGGCGGTGCTGGTGTCGGTCACCTTCCTTGTGACCGACCTGATCCAGGCCTGGCTTGACCCCCGGATGACCAAGTGACCGACGCCGCCGCCACTTCCGCCCGCGCCCGGCGGACAAACCCGCTGTCGCGCCTGCCGCGCACCTTCATCATCGGTGCGCTGATCCTGGGCACCGCCGTTGTGATCGCGCTGTTTCCCTGGGTCTTCGCGCCCTACGACCCGCTGGCCTTCGATTACACCGCCGTGTTGCAGGGCCCGTCCATGGCGCACCCTTTCGGCACCGACAATTTCGGTCGCGACGTGCTGTCCCGCGTGATCCACGCCACCACCATCGACATGCAGATCGCCATTTTCGCCACGCTTACCCCCTTTGTCTTCGGCACGCTGCTGGGGGCCGTGGTGGGATACGTCGGTGGCCTGGCCGAAACGATCTTTGGCCGGGTGGTGGATGCGGTGATCACCTTTCCCTTCCTGGTGCTGGTGATCGCCATCGTCTCGGTCCTGGGCCCCGGGCTGGTCAACATGTACATCGCCGTTGGGCTGGTGGGCTGGGTGTTCTACGCGCGCATCACCGCGGCCGAGGTCAAGGTGCAGAAGCGTCTGGACTATGCCGATGCGGGCCGCGCCATGGGCTATACCCACGTGCGCATCGTGCTGCGCCACCTGCTGCCCAACGCGATCACGCCCGCCATCGTCTACTGGATGACCGACATGGCACTGGCAATCCTGCTGGGCTCCAGCTTGGGCTACCTGGGCCTGGGCGCGCAGCCGCCGGCGGCGGAATGGGGCGTGCAGATTGCCGAGGGCAAGAACTTCATGGCCACGGCCTGGTGGATCTCGGTCTTTCCGGGGATCGCCATCGTCGTTGTCGGGCTGGGCTTCAGCCTGTTGGGCGACGGCATGGCCGAATTGCTGAGGACCCGGAAATGACCGTCGAAACCGTGCTGTCCGTCCGCGACCTGACCGCCAGTTTCGGGCAGGGAGGGGCCCGCCTGACCGCCGTGCGCGGCGTGTCCTTCGATGTCCGCAAGGGCGAGGTTCTGGGGCTGGTCGGCGAAAGCGGATCGGGCAAGAGCGTCACGCTGCGCGCGCTGACCCGCCTGTTGCCCGAAGGGTCCGAGGTGACGGGCCAGGTGACGTGGCGCGGGCGCGACCTGGTGACCCTGCCGATGCCGGATCTGCGAACGGTGCGCGGCGGCCAGATCTCGATGATCTTCCAGGAGCCGATGACGGCGCTGAACCCCGTCCTGCCCGTGCGCGTGCAGATCGAGGAAAACCTGCGCGCCCATACCGCCCTGGGCCGCTCCGCCCGCCGGGCGCGGGCGCGTGAATTGCTGGATCTGGTGGGCATTCCCGACGCGGCGCGGCGGCTGGATGAATTCCCGCACCAGTTTTCCGGGGGCATGCGCCAGCGCGTGATGATCGCCATAGCGCTCGCCTCCGATCCCGACCTGCTGCTGGCGGATGAACCGACCACGGCGCTGGATGTCACCATCCAGGACCAGATCCTGAACCTGATCCTGGATCTGCGGGACGAATTGGGCATGTCGGTGGTGTTTGTCACCCACGATCTGGGTGTCGTCGCCCAGATATGCGACCGCATGGCGGTGATGTACGCGGGCCGTATTGCCGAGGAAGGCCCGGTGGCCGATGTCCTGCAATCCCCGCGCCACGCCTATACGCTGGGGCTGCTGGGGTCGGTGCCGCGCGCGGGGACCGAACGCGCGCCGCTGCATTCGATCGAGGGCGCGCCGCCGGGGCTGGCCGCGATCCCGCCGGGATGCGCCTTCAACCCGCGCTGCGCCTTTGCCACCGACATCTGCCGCCAGGACCTGCCGGTTCTGACGCATGCCGGTCCCGCCCGGCAGGTCGCCTGCCACCACGACGACCGGGTGGCCGCCGCCATGGCCCGGATCGTCCCGACCGCCAGCGCCGGAGGCATCCGATGACCGTGCCCGTACTGACCGCCGATGCGGTGTCAAAGGACTTTGTCTTTTCCCGCACCATCGCCGAACGGATCACGGGCCGCCCGGCCCGGGCGGTGCATGCCCTGAACGGCGTCAGCCTCGAGGTGCGGCGCGGCGAGACGCTGGGGATCGTGGGGGAATCCGGGTGCGGCAAGTCCACGCTGGCCCGCTGCCTTGTGCGTCTGCACGATTGCGACGGGGGGCGGGTGGTCTTTGAGGGCGCCGACATCGCGACGTTCTCGGGCGCCGATCGGCGGGCGTTCAACCGTCGGGTCCAGATGATCTTCCAGGATCCCTATTCCTCGCTCAATCCCCGGCTGAGCGTGCGCCAGATCCTGGCCGAGGCGCTGAGCGTGCACCGGATGGTCCCGCGCGATCGCATCGACGCCCGCATCGCCGAGCTGCTGTCGCTGGTCCGCCTGCCGCAGGATGCCGCCGCCAAGCGGCCGCACGAATTCTCGGGCGGGCAGCGCCAGCGCATCGGCATCGCCCGGGCGCTTTCGGTCGAACCCGAAGTGCTGGTGGCCGATGAACTGGTGTCGGCGCTGGATGTCAGCGTGCAGGCGCAGGTGGTCAACCTGCTTCTGGAACTGCAGGAAAGGCTGTCGCTGACCGTGGTCTTCGTCGCCCATGACCTGCGGCTGGTGCGCCATATCTCGCACCGGGTGGCGGTGATGTACCTGGGCAAGGTCGTCGAAATCGCCCCGGCCGAAGACCTGTTCGAACGTCCCCGCCATCCCTATACCCAGGCGCTGCTGAAAGCCGCCCCGTCGCTGGACCCGTCCAAACGCACCCGCAAGGTGGCGGCCCGGGGCGAATTGCCCAGCCCGTCGACCCTGCCGCCGGGTTGCGCGTTCCATACCCGTTGTCCGCTGGCCTTCGACCGCTGCCGCATCGATACGCCGGGGCTGACCGCGCGCGGGCCGGGCCATGCCGCCGCCTGCCACCTGGACACCCCCGACAGTTCCGCCGCCCCCGAAGGACAACCATGAGCTACGCCGATTTTCAGCACCGGATCGCCCGGATCAACGATATCCTCTGCACGCTGAACCTGCTGGCCTGGGACAGCCGCACGATGATGCCGCCCGGCGGGATCGACGCGCGGGCCGAACAGGTCGCGACGCTGACGACGCTGGCACGCGACATGGCCACCGGCGACGCGATGCGCCGCGCGCTGGACGGTGCCGCGTCCGAGCTGAGCGATGTTCCGGCCGACGACCTGCGCCGCAAGGCGGTGGCCCTGGCCGAACGCGAGATCGCAACGCTGTCCTCGGTGCCGGCCGAAATCACCGCCGGGATGGCGGCGCTGAAGACCCGCGCCCACGGCGCCTGGGTCGCGGCGCGGGCAGACAACGACTTTGCCGCCTTCGCCCCGGTGCTGGAGCGGATGATGGACATGCAGCGCACCGTCTCGGCGGCGATGGGCGGCGGGGATCATCCCTATGATCCGCTGCTGGGCCAGTTCGAACCGGGCATGACCTGGGCGCGGCTGCAGGGTCTTTATGGCCAGCTCAAGGCCGGTATCCGGCCCCTGATCGACCGGGCCCGCGCCGCCGGCACGCCCCGGCACGATTTCCTGGATCGCGGCTTTGCGATCCCCGAGCAGAAGGCGTTCGGCCTGAAGATGGCGCAACGCATGGGCTACGATCTGAACCGGGGGCGGCTGGACGATACCGCCCATCCCTTCGAGATCTCGTTCACCCGGTCCGACGTGCGCATCACCAGCCGGTTCCGCGAAAGCTGGCTGCCCGGCGGCACCTTCGCGCTGTGGCACGAAGCCGGGCACGGCATGTACGAACAGAACGTCGCGCCCGAATTCAGCCGCACGATCTTTGCCACCGACCTGGTGAACCTTTACGCCGTGGGCGGGGCGAGCTTTTCCATGCACGAGGCGCAGAGCCGCATGTGGGAGAACCGCGTCGGCCGGTCGCAGCGGTTTTGGGAGCTGCATTTCGAAGAATTGCGGGCGCATTTCCCGGATCAGCTGGCCGATGTGACCCACGACGAATACTGGCGCGCGGTCAACCGGTTGCGCCCCGATTTCATCCGCGTCGAAGCGGACGAGCTGACCTATGACATGCACATCATCCTGCGGTCGGGGATCGAGGCGGCGTTGGTGGATGGCAGCCTGGCGGTCGCAGACCTGCCCGACGCCTGGAACGCCGCGATGAAGGAGCTTCTGGACCTGGACGTGCCGGACGACACAAGGGGCGTGTTGCAGGACGTGCACTGGTCGCACGGCTACCTCGGGTCCTTCCCGACCTACACGCTGGGCAACATCATGTCCTCGCAGCTGTTCGCGGCGGCCCGCACCGCCCCGGGCGTGCAGAAGGGGCTGGACACCGGCGATTATGCTCCGCTGCACGGGTTCATGCGCGACAACGTCTGGCGCCATGGCCGGGCCGCGACTCCGGCGGAAACGCTGGAGCGCGTGGCCGGTGGGCCGCTGGATGTCGCGCCGTACCTGGCGGACCTGGAAGACAAGGTGGCGCGACTGGAGGCGCGGGCCTGAGGGGGCCGTCCCGTCATACGGGGGATCGGTCAGAGGAGTCCGCTGCTGAGGTCACCCTGGATTTGTGGACGCTGTGTGCCCAGCCGTGGTGCGAACAGGCCGGCGTCAGGCTGCGCCGGCCTGCACCGCGTCAAGCGTCCGCCAGATCCGGTCGATATAGGGGTCCTTGTCGTAGCGGTTGTAAAGCACGCCCGACAGCCGCACCGGATCGCCGGTGTAATAGCGTTCATAAAGCTGCTGGCGGCCGGAAAAGGACGAGACCGCGGCATCGAAGGCAAGTCGGAAGAGGCGGATGCGCGCATCCGAACCCGCGTTGGCGGCCTGGAAATACATCTCGATCTCGTCCTTCACGTCCGATTTGAATTCGGCATAGGACGGCACCGAGACCAGACCGCCGGCGCCGAGCGTCTGGATGATCTCGCACATGCGCGGGAACAGCTTGGGCATCATCATCCGCGTGACCCAAAGCGGCTGGGTCGCGGGCTGCATCACGCCATGGGCGTTGAGTGTCGCGCCGGTCTCGGAGGCCGAGAGGCAGGCGCGCATCAGCTCGGTCGCGGTGATCATCTCGCCCAGCAGCATCTGCACGTTCACGAACTGGTCGACCTTGGTCGACTGCACCATCGCGAAGGCCAGCGCCATCATGAACTCGGCCTTGGCCAGGCTCCTGACCGTCGACTGGGTCATGATCTGCTGGCTGGCGCCGGTCTTCTCGTAGACGGAGTTGCACATCTCGGGGTCGTTGTGGATGAAGACCCGTTCCCAGGGAACAAGCACATCGTCGAAGATCACCATCCCGTCGGTCTCGTCCAGCCGCGAAGACAGCGGGAAATCCATCACCGACGCGGCGTTCTGATGCACCAGCGAGGGGCGCAGGATGAAGCGCAGGCCCGGCGTGGCGACCGGGATCGAGAAGCCGAAGGCAAACTGGTGCGCCTCGGGCCCGGTGCGCACCGAGGCGCCGGGCATCACCACGATCTCGTGCGAATAGGCGCACAGCGTCGACACCATCCGCGCGCCGCGGATGACGATGCCGGCATCGGTCTCGCGCACCACGCGGGCGGCGATCTCCTTTGGCTGCTGTTCAACGGGGCGCGACCGGTCGACCTGCGGATTGGCCAGCGTATGGGTCATCGCCAGGTCGTTTTCGCGGGCGTTTTCGTAGAAGGACCACAGGTTGTCGCCGTAGAGATTGCCGTTCCGGTTCAACAGCTTGTGGCCTGCGGCGATGCCCGCGACATGCACGTTCATGAAATCGGGGCTGCGCCCGAACATGCCGCAGGTCGCATCCATCCACGTCTTGATCATGTCGCGCCGGCGGACCAGATCCTCCTGCGTCCTCGAAATCAGGAACGACAGGCCGACCGGATCGCCGGTGGTGGGCGAGGCATAGGTCAGGCGCTGCGACAGCCTGGGGTCGTGCTGCATGTCGTAAAGCGCGGCCATGGTGCGCGCGCCGCCTTCAAAGCGGGGATCGGTGCGCACGTCGGTGATGCGCGTGCCGTCGATACGGATGTCGCGCCCGTCGACGAGCGAGTCGAGAAAGGCGGCGCCGGTCAGAATTCCCATGTGGTCGGTCCCTCAGGTCTGGTCTTCCTTGGCGGCGCGGAAGGTCAGTTCCTGGTGCGCGCGGTGCAGCGGGTTCCGGCGGCTCGGTCGCAAGGCTGGCATGGGGTGCGGGCATCCGACCAGCGGTTTTTGCCGCGCTGCAGCACGGGGAGGCGGCGTCAGAGGGACCCGGGTCGAGGCGGGCCGTGCGGGTCCATGGCATCCCGCCATGATCGAATTCGACCCGTCTTTCCACCCGATTTGACTGCGCTTTCGGTCGGGACAGGATCCGGGTTGGCCCGGGGGCTGAATTTGTTGAATAGATGCCGGGAAATGATGGAAAAAGCAATCCTGTGCTGGTCCCCAATTCAAATGGGCTGCGAATTCAAAATGTGTTTTCATTCAGGGAAAGTTGCGGATACCGCCTCGATAAACTTGGTGGGCGCCCCGGGCTGTGATATATACAACCTAAAGTTTTTTATGAAGTTACAGAATCAAGTTGGTTTCCGGGGGGAACATGCAATTCGACCAGAAATGGCTCGAAACGCCTGGTTTCGATTGGCGCAAGGTTTACGCGCTGGCTGCTGCAAGCAAACTTTCCTATTCAGGATCGAAAGAGGTGCAGCGCGTGCTGCGCGACCGCTGGAAGATGGGCGGTGCGATCTTTTCCAAGGGACAGACCCAGGGCTTTGTCGCCGTCGGGCCAAAAGTGGCCATCGTCGCCATGCGCGGCACGCAGGGTCTGGGCGACTGGCTGCGCAATGCCGATCTTGCGCCGACGGGCTTTCCGCCGGCGGGGGGCAAGGTGCACCAGGGTTTCCTGAAGGCCTGGCTGGACGTGGCCGACATCGTGAACACGACGCTTGACGGGGCGCCGGGGCGGCGGATCTGGCTGACCGGCCATTCGTTGGGGGGCGCCATTGCCGTCCTGGCGACCGCCGCCGGCCTTGGGCGAAACCCGACGGGGCTGGTCACCTTCGGGCAACCCCTGCTGCTGAACGACGCGGCCGCGGCTTTCATGGCGGGCAGGTTGGGCGCCCGCTACACCCGGATCGTCAATGCCGACGACATCGTCGCCCGCGTCCCGCCCGGGTATCGCCACACCGGCAGGCTGTTCCATTTCGGACTGGGCGGCGGGCTTGAAGGCCTGCCGGGTCTTGCCGAGGGCCTGGGGACCGAAGCGGATTCTGAGGAGCCCATGTCCGAGCCCGAATTCCGCGCCCTGCAGCAGCAGATCGATGCGCTGGATACGCCGGCGCTGTCCGGTTCGCGCGCCGGCTCTGCGATCGAATTCGGCATGGAAACGCCATTTGTCGCCGACGAAAGGGATGTCGACACCCTGATGGAAGGGGTCATTCCCGGCATCGCCGATCACAGGATGGACGTCTACCTGAACCTCATGCGGCGCCAGGCCTTCCCCGGCGGCGGGGCCGAGATCGCCGAGGCGATGGCCAGCCTGACGGTGCGCGGCCTGCGCCGTGACATCGACCCGGTGTTCGAGGCGGCTTTGCCGACGCGCCATGTCGACAGCCCGGTGGACACACCGGCGGGACCCGACCGCACGCGATCCGGCGCGGCGCCGCTTGCCGGTCCGGTGCGCCAGCCCGTGCTGGTGCGGCTGCACGGCAATCCCGACTGGACCGGGCCGGCCGATATGCCCATCGGGTCGCGCATCGCCAATATCCTGACCGCCTATGCCAGCCGCGACGACATGCTGGCCCTGCAGGGCGATCCGCAGGTGGCCATCGTCGAGGTCAGCCGCGAGGCCGGCATGGCGGAGCTGACCGACGCTGTGCCCTTCGTCAAGGCCGACGTGGTCCAGCGGCCGCCGATCGGCGAGCGGGGCGATGGTTGTTTGGTGGGGATCGTCGACACCGGGGTGGATATCCTGCACAGGGCGTTCCGCGACAGTGACGGCAAGACCCGGATCCAGGCCATCTGGGACCAGACCGCCGCCCGGGGGCCGACGCCGAAGGACGTCGATGCGGCCTTCACCCAGGATTACGGGCGGCTGTACCTGAAGGACGACATCGACCGGTTCATCGCCGATTTCGAAGCGGGCGCGCCGTCCCATCCGCCGGCGCTGCGCGATCCCGGCGCGCCTTCGGTGGTCCGGGCGGGGCATGGCACCCATGTGGCGGGCATCGCGGCGGGCCGGGCGACGGCGAACCAGCCCGACGGCATCGCCCCGGATGCGGGGCTGATCGTGGTGATGTCCAGCATCCAGCCCACCGCCGGCAACCCGTTCAGCATCGGCTATTCCAGTTCGCACGTGGACGGCCTGTCCTTCCTGCAGCGCGCGGCGATGGGCGGCACCCCGGTGCTGGGCGACGCGATGCCCATCGCGATCAATGTCAGCCAGGGCATGAACGCGGGCGCGCATGACGGCACCACGACGCTTGAAGCCGCCTTTGACGCGATCACCGGCATCGGCCGCACGCCCGGCATCGTCATCGTCAAATCCGCGGGCAACGAACGCGAACAGGCCGGCCACGCGATGAAACGCGCCTTTACCAACGGCATAGAGGAAATCCGCTGGACCAGTTCCACCGACGTCCGCAACAGCGATTATTTCGAAGCCTGGTTCGATGGGCTGGATGACGTGGCCTTCACCCTGATCGACCCGCAGGGCAACCGGTCGGCCGAAGTGTCGTTCGACAATCCGTCTGTCAACGCGCTGCTGGGCAACAACATCTGCCAGCTGCGCCTGACCAATACCCATCCCGACAATGGCCACAACCGGCTGACCCTGACGATCCAGTCGGCCCCGAACCTGATCCAGTCCGGGACCTGGGTGCTGGAACTGAACGGGCGCAGCGTGCTGAGCGAGAAGGGCGAGGTGCATATCTGGGTCGAACGCACCGGTGGGCGCGACGTGCGCTTCAAGGTCGAGGACGAGGAGATGACCCTGTCGATCCCGGGCACCGCCCAGACGGTGATCTGTGTCGCGGCCTGCAATTCGTCCGTTCCGCTGCGCATGCTGCCCGCGTCGTCGCAGGGGCTGACGCGCGATGGCCGGCCCAAGCCGGAACTGTCCGCGCCGGGCATCGACATCACCTCGGCCTGGAGCGGACAGGCGGATCTGGAGGCCAGCATCGCCATGAGCGGCACAAGCATGGCCGCGCCCCAGGTCACCGGGGCGCTGGCGCTGGTGATGTCGCACCGCAGGAAGACCGGGCAGGCGCAGCTGAACGCCGTGCAGTTGAAATCCGGGCTGATCCAGACGGTCCAGGCGCTGCCGGTCCACCATCACATCGGCGCGGGCTACGGCGTGCTGGATGTCAATAAGCTGTTCGACCGGTTCAGGTGATGCCCGCCGGTCGGGACCAGCACGGCAGGGCGGTCCGCGATACCCGCAGCCGGGAAGGCGGACGGGCCGTTGCAAGCGAATTGGGGACGCCGGGGTTGTCCGGCGTCCGGGAAGCACACCGATCCGACCGGACCAGATACGGGCCGGAGGGGCCGGTCAGCCACCAGGACGGATTGAACCATGGTCATGTCACCGGACGACGAATTCCTGCACGACGACAACGCCAAGGTCATCTTTGAGCCGCTGGCCTTTCGCGGGGTGACGGCCAAGAACCGGATCTTCCGGTCGAACCTGTCGGGCATGTTCGACGATTACAACGGCCATGGCGGCAATGCCCGCGTGAACTGGGAAACCAGGTTCGCCAGGGGCGGGTGCGGCGGCATCATCTCGTCTTACACGCCGGTGTCGGTGCGGGGTCGGATCCTGACCCGCTATGCGATGATCGACGATGACGACAAGATCCCGTTCTGGCGGGTGATCGGCGACCGGGCCCATGACCACGATTGCCGCTTCTTCATGCAGCTCAGCCATTCCGGGCGCCAGCAGGACCTGGGCGGGGTCGAGAACGCCTATAACAAGGGGCTGAGTTCCACCAACCGCAGCGATTACTTCCACGGGCTGCTGGCCCAGGCGATGACCCAGCCCGAGATCGCCGAGGTGGTGGACCAATTCGCCCAGGGCGCCCGCCGTGCGCGGGAGGCCGGGCTTGACGGGGTCGAGCTGCACGGGGCCAACGGCTACCTGATCACCCAGTTCCTGAGTTCGGGCATCAACGACCGTACCGACGGATATGGCGGCGGGGTCGAGAACCGCGCGCGCTTCGTGCTGGAAATCGTCCGGGCCATCCGGCGCGAGGCGGGACAGGATTTCCACCTGCAGATCAAGATCAACGGGGTGGACCACAACGACTGGCTGTACCCCTGGCAGGCGAAGGGCAATACCCTGGACGAGACGCTGGCGATCTGCCGGATCCTGCTGGACGAGGGCAAGGGCGTGGACGCTTTCCACATCTCGTCCGGGTCGACCTTTCCGCATCCGCGCAACCCCCCGGGCGACCTGCCGATGCGCGACCTGGTGCGCTGGTACGACGGGATGCTGTCGCAGGGCACGCGCACGCATCTGAATTATGCGATCTTCTCGAACCCGGTCGGCGCCTGGGCCTTCAGGCGCTACTGGAAATGGCGCCGGGGCAAGGTGATCGAAGGGATCAACGCCGAGTATGCCCGCGCCGTGACCGAGGCGGTGCGCGCCATCGATCCCAGCGTGAAGGTGCTGTGCACCGGCGGCTTCCAGCACGGCGACAAGATCGCCCAGGCGATCCGGTCGGGCGCCTGCGACGCGGTGTCCATCGGGCGGCCGCTGATCGCCAATCCGGACCTGCCGCAGATCCTGCGCCACGCCAACGGGCCGACGGCGGTCAAGGAATGCACCTATTGCAACAAGTGCCTGATCAACGACCTGGAAAACCCGCTCGGCTGCTACGAACTTGGCCGCTACGAGGGCGCGACATTCGAAGAGCAGTACAAGGCCATGATCGACGAGGTCATGTCCGTCTTCGAACCGCCCACCTTTACCTGAAGCCAGGAGGGCACGCGCCATGGCAAACGCTCAGGACCGTCTGACCCCCGTCGAACAGGTGATGCGCCGCCGCCGCCGCTGGCGCTGGGCGATCCTGCTGATCCTGGCCGCCGCGCTGATCTACTGGTTCGTCTTCCACAAGGACTGGGTCATCGCCTACCAGGGCGATATCGAACATTTCAAATACGGCACCATCGGCAGCGAAGGCGCCAACGGGTTGCCGACACAGGTGCTGCAGGCGCTGCCCGTGTTGTACGCCGACAGGCTGGGACCCGACGGGTTGCGCCGCTTCGGGTTCCTGTACGAGGACGGGCAGGACCTGCCGGTGGGGTTTTCGCGCCGGGTGGTGGACGGGGTGGAACGGGCCTGGTTGAATTGCTCGGTCTGCCACGTGGGCACCTACCGCCTGCCGGGGGAGGCCGATCAGCACTGGATCTACGGCGCGCCGGCCAACAACCTGCGCCTGCATGACTTCATCCTGTTCCTCATCGACATCGGCCGCGACCCCGGCTTTACCGCCGACCGCCTGATCGCGGCGATCAATTCCGACGAGGTGCCCGGATCGCTGAACGTGCTGGAACGGATGGTGTACCGCAAGGTCGCCTATCCAAGGATCAAGTCCGCGCTGGCCGATCTGGGCGGGCAGCTGGCGTTCGTCGAACGCCAGGCGCCCTGGGGCCCGGGGCGGGTGGACACGTTCAACCCCTACAAGGCGCTGCAATTCCATTTCCCGATGGGGCCCGAGGATATCAGCGACGTGGCGCTGAACGGGTCGTCCGATTACCCCTCTCTGTGGATGCAGCGCCCGCGCGAAGGGATGAACCTGCACTGGGACGGCAACAATACCTCTGTTCAGGAACGCAACCTCAGCGCGGCACTGGGCGCCGGGGTGACGCCGGTGACGGTGGACCGGGCGTCGATTGCCCGGATCGAACACTGGATGCGCGAGCTGAAGCCGCCGGCCTTTCCGGCGCCGCACGCGATCGACGCGGATCTCGGCGCGCGGGGTGCGGTGGTCTACGCCGCCTATTGCGCGGGGTGCCATGGCATGGGCGGGCCGAATGGCTATGACTACAGCACCGACCGCTTCCCGGCCCTGGGCCAGGTCGATCCGCTGGAGGTCATCGGCACCGATCCGGGCCGCTGGGCGTCGTACACGCCGGATTTCGCAGCGGCGCAGAACACGCTGTATGCCGGCTATCCCTGGCGGTTCAGCCATTTCCGCAAGACCGGCGGCTATGCCAACCAGCCGCTCGACGGCATCTGGGCGCGCGCGCCCTACCTGCACAACGGGTCGGTGCCGACGCTGCGGGATCTTCTGGAACCCGCCGCCGCGCGCCCGGCCATCTGGTACCGGGGCAGCGACGAACTGGACCTGGTCCGCGTCGGCTATCGCTTCGACGCCGCGGCGCCCGGCCCGTTGTTTCGCTACGACACCTCCGTTCCCGGCAACGGCAATGGCGGCCACGAAGGCCGCGCCTATGGCACCGACCTGTCCGCCGCCGACAAGGACGCCCTGGTGGAGTTCATGAAAACGCTATGAGCACCGCGCATCATTCCATCAGCCGCTGGAAGCACCGGCATGGCATCGTGGTCTGGATCGGGATCGCGCTGAACCTGGTCTTCGCCATCCCGCTGCTGGTCGCGCCGCTGTGGCTGATGAGGGTGCTGGGCCTGCCGCTTTCGACCGCGATCCTGTGGCCGCGTTTCGCCGGGGGGCTGCTGATCATCCTGTCGGTCTTCTACATCCCGATGACCGTGGACCTGGACCGGTTCCGCATCTTCGCCTGGCTGGCGATCCTGCCTTCGCGCAGCTTCGGCGCGGTCTTCTTCCTGGGCGCGATCCTGCTGAACGGCGAACCCCCGGTCTATTTCATCGCCGTGCTGATCGACGGCGGCATCGCCATCGCCAGCCTGTTCTGCCTGATCCGCGTTTCGACGCTGGAACAGGGTGTGGCAGAGGGGCGGGTGACATGACCCTGCGGTTCGCCCGATGGCTGCTGGCCCTGCTGATCCTGCTGGTGGCGGGCGGGCTGGGCGCGTGGCTGCTGCTGTTGCACCCGCACAAGCAGCCCGCGACCCGGGACCTGGCGCAGGTGTTCAACCACGGGTCCATCGGGAACGAGACGGCGCAGGGGCTGCCCTATTGGATCTGGCGCGTGCTGCCGACAGTCTTCCCCGATCATCTGCCCGGCGCACAGCGCGGCTACAGCGCCATCGGCGTGTATTGGGAACCCGGCGCGCCGCTGCCGGTGGGGTTTTCGGAAAAGACCCTGGGCGTGATCCCGCGCGTGGCGCCCAATTGCGCCTTTTGTCACCAGGGGACGTACCGCACCCAGGCAGACATGCCCGCCCGCCTGGTCAGCGCCGGGGCTGGCACGCGGGTCGATCCGCAATCCTACATCCGCTTCCTGGTGGACGTGGGCCAGGACCCCCGGTTCACCGCAAAGACCATGATGGCGGCGATCACCGCGATCTACGACATGCCTGCCTGGGAACGCGGGCTCTACCGGTTCGTGCTGATCCCGGCGACGCGCAAGGCGCTGGAAGGGCAGGCCCAGCGGTTCGCCTGGATGACGACGCGGCCCGACTGGGGGCCGGGGCGGATCGACCCGTTCAACCCGGTAAAGTTCGAAAACCTGGGCCTGCCGGACGATGGCACCATCGGCAATTCCGACATGATGCCGCTCTGGGGCCTTGCTGTGACCGATCCGACCGACACGCGGCGGTTCGCGCTGCACTGGGACGGGCTGCTGAGCGATCTGCACGAAACCGTGGTGGCCGGCGCCATCGGCGACGGGATGAGCCATTCCGAATGGCCCGGCGCGCAGGACGCGCTGGCGCGGATGGAGTCCTTTGTTCGGCTTCAACTTCCGCCACCCTCACCGTTTTCGCCGGATCTGCCGCCGGGCGATCCGTTCCACGTCGATCCGGACCAGGTGGCAAGGGGCGGGGCGATCTATGCCGCGCACTGCGCCGAATGCCATGACCCGGCCGGCCCCCGTTTCCGCACCCCGATCCCCATCGTCGAGGTCGCCACCGACCGCCACCGGCTGGACATGTGGACCGTCGCGGCACGCGACCGCTACCTGGCCTATCAGGACGATTACGCCTGGGGGTTCCAACATTTCCACAAGACCGAAGGATATCTGGCCAACGAACTGACAGGCCTGTGGCTGCGCGGGCCGTACCTGCACAACGGGTCGGTTCCCAACCTGCGCGCGCTGCTCAGCGCCCCGGCCGAGCGGCCCGACCGCTTCTGGCGCGGATCGGACCTGGTCGATGCGCGCAACGGCGGGTTCGTCAGCCTGCGCGATGCGGACCCGATGCGCCGCATGGTGCCTTTCGACACGCAGGTCGACGGCAACGGCAATGCCGGCCACCTCTGGGGCACCGACCTGCCGGCGACCGACAAGGAGGCCCTGCTGGCCTATCTGAAAACCCTGTGACCAGGGGATGAAGCGAAGGATGAAGCGATGACAAACGGATTGAAACGCCTTGGCCGTGTCCTGCTGTGGATCCTTGCCGCGCTGGCCGGACTTGCGGTCATCGGCCTGGTCGTCGGCTTCTTCGTCATCCGCGGGCTGGTCCAGCCGCCGTCGGATCAATTCGGCAATGTCGAGGACGAGGCCAAGCGCGCGGGTCGCACCGTCGACAGCTTTCCCGGCGCCGCCGATCCCGATTTCGCGCGGATGGACCGGGGCCTTCTGCTGCCGCCCGCGCCCGGTCAACCCTATCCGCCCGAAATCATGGAAGTGGCCGCGGTGTCCAGGCTTGAACCGGAAGAGGTCCGCCAGGCGGCGCTGCGCGGGCAGAACATGTGGATCGTCTGGACCGGCGGCAACGACCGGTTCTGGGATTACGCCGCGCGCACCGCCATCGGGTCCTTCGACCTGCTCAAGATCGTGTCGTCACATCCCTCGCAGGCCTACGGGCGCTACAACCGCTTTCGCTACCTGGGGCTGATGAACGAACCCTGCTTTACCCAGCCGACGCAGGAGAACCCGGCGCGTTTCGGCCTGTGGCTCGATACCCGCAACGACGATTGCCCGGCGGATTCCTTTGCCGATGCCGCCGCGTATCCCGGCGTGAAGATCCCCGCCGAGCGCCTGAAAAAGGGCGAGGTTGACGCCCGGGGCGAACCCACACCGCTGGCCGAGCTTTACCCCGCCTCGACCGAAGACGGCGCCCTTCCGGTGGGTTCCTATTACGGCGAACCGACCGGCGTCGTGGGCCTGCGCCTGTTCCCCAACCCCGATTTCGACGCCGAGGCGGCCGCGCATTGGGATCCGGAAAAGTTCTATACCGACGCCGATTACTATAACGACAAGACCCTTGTCCGGCCCTATCGCGTCGGCATGTCCTGCGCCTTCTGCCACGTGGGGCCGAACCCGCTGGACCCGCCCGACGACGTGGAAAACCCGACCTGGTCCGAGATGACATCGAACCCCGGGGCGCAGTATTTCTGGGTCGACCGGATCTTCTTCTGGAACACCGCGCCGCGCGACGACCGCGGCGTGCCCGCGATGAACGAGGGCAATTTCCTTTACCAGATCTTCCATACCAACCCGCCGGGGTCACTGGATACCTCGCTGGTGTCGACCGATTATATGAACAATCCCCGCACCATGAACGCGGTCTACGAGGTCGGCGCGCGGCTGGGGATCGCCGGGAAGACCGGGATCGAGACGTTGCAGGGCGACGAACGCGACAACCGGCAGTTCCAGGATTTTCCCCAGACCGCCGCGCTGGCCGCACTGTTCGACGAGGCGACCGGCAAGGGCGCGTCGATGCGGGTGCTCAAGGACGGGGCCGACAGCGTGGGCACGCTGGGGGCGCTGAACCGGGTCTACCTGAACATCGGGCTGTTCAGCGAAGAATGGCTGCTGCATTTCCGCCCCTTCCTGGGCGGGCAAAAGATTTCGCCCATCGAGATCGCCAATGCCCAGAAGAATTCCGTCTTCTGGCAGGCGACCGAAGCCCAGTCGGCGGACATGGCGATCTTCTTCCTGGTCGCCGCGCGCGCCGACCGGCTGAAGGACGCGCCCGGCGGGGCCGAGATCCTGGCCGCGCAGGACGCGGATTTGCTGGACCAGGGCAAGGTGGTCTTTGCCGACACCTGCGCGGCCTGCCATTCCAGCAAGCAGCCGGACCCCGACCCGGTCTTTGGCGTCGACAGCGGCGTGTGCGAAGGCGGTGGGACGGGGCCGGAGTATCGCCAGTGCTGGGACAGGTTCTGGGCCTGGGCGCAATCCGACACCTTCAAGCGGCAAATGCGCGACATGGTGAGGCAGGACAATTTCCTTGAGGCCAATTACCTGTCCACCGAACGGCGCGTGCCGCTTGACCTGCTGGGCACCAATGCCTGCAGCGCGGTGGCGACCAACGGGCTGAAGGGCGATATCTGGGACAATTTCACGTCGTCGACCTACAAGTCCCTGCCGCCGCCGGGCGAGGTGACGGTGCATCACCCGGTGTCCGGCGCCGCCATGCCGTTCCAGTCGCTGGGCAACGGGCGCGGTTACCTGCGGCCCGCGTCGCTGGTCAGCCTCTGGACCTCGGCGCCCTACCTTCTGAACAATTCGGTCGGCTACACGCCCTATCCCTATACGCGCGACTATTACGGGCCGGCCGGCGAAGGCGCCTATGGCGCCACCCAATGCCCCAACCGCAATACCGACGACCCCTTCCTGCCGTGCGTGGAAAACCGCGTCGCGGCGTTCGACAGTTCGATCCGCAAGCTGCTGGACCCGTCGACGCGCCGCATGGATCAGCAGACGACCGAACCGGTGCCGGGCTACATCTACCGCACCTCGGCACCGTCCTGCCTGGTGATCCCGCCCGGGTTCACGCCCGACATCGTGCAGACCTGGTCCGGCACGCTGACCAAGCTCGCCCCCTGGGCGGTGACGCCCGAAGGCGCGATTGCCCTTGGCCCGTTCCCCGAAGGCTTTCCGATCAACGCGCTGACCAACACCAAGCTGCTGCCCGACAACGACGAACCCGACATGCTGGGCCACATGATCCGGCTGGGCAAATCCGGGCCTGCGCTGATCGGCGCCTTCAAGCAGCTGGGCGGGCACTGCAGCGCCGAACAGCTGGCCGATCCGGGCGTGCGCGCCCACAGCGCCCAGGTGGTCGCACAGACCGGGCTGATCGACACGCTGGTCGGGCTCAGCAAATGCCCCGATTACGTGGTCAACCGTGGCCACGACTTCGGCGCCCCGCTCAGCGATCCCCAGCGCGAGGCGCTGATCGCCTACCTGATGCATTTCTAGAAACAGGCCACGGATGGAACAGGGGCACAGCCAGGTCGAAGAGCCCGACGTGATCGTCGTCGGCGCCGGTGCGGGCGGTGCGGTTCTGGCGGCGCGGCTGGTCGAGGCTGGGCTGAGCGTGCTGGTGCTGGAGGCCGGCGGCGATCCCTGTGCCGGGGACAGACGGGGCGATGCGCGCGACCTGGTGGCGGATTACAGGGTGCCGGCCTTTCACGCCTTTGCCTCGGAACATCCGGGCATGGCCGACGATCACTGGGTGCACCATTACGACGACCAAGACCGGCGCCGGCGCGATTGGCGACACGATGCCGGGCGCGACGGAGTGCTGTACCCGCGGGCAAAGGGGCTGGGCGGCTGTGCCTCGCACAACGCGATGATCGTCGTGCGGCCCAACGATTGCGACTGGAACCATATCGCCGAGGTGACCGGCGACGCCTCGTGGCGGGCCACCCGGATGCAGGCCTACTGGGAACGGATCGAACGCTGCCGCTACCGCGCCGTCCCGTGGCGCTGGCTGTACCGGCTGACCGGGTGGAACCCGCTGGGCCATGGCTGGTCCGGCTGGCTGCAGACCGAACGGGCCTTTCCATTGCGGGTCCTGCGCGACCGGCCGCTGCGCCGGTCGATCCTGCGGTCCATGGGCGCGGCGGCGGATGCCTATCCGGGGCTGGCGCTGGACTGGGAAAGCACGTCGTTCGACGGCAATGCCCGGCGGCTGTGGAACGCCCATGCCTCGGGCGCGCGGATCGCGCCGATGTGCACGAAGCATCACGCGCGCCACGGCCCGCGGGAACGCCTGCTGGAGGTGCACAAACGCCATCCCGACCGCCTGACCATCCGGTTGGGGGTTAGGGTCGAGCGGGTGGAGGTCACGGGCGGGCGGGCGACGGCCGTGCATTACACGGTGGGCGGCCAGAGGTTTCGCGCGGTCGCCCGGCACGAGATCGCCCTGGCCGCCGGCACCTTCGCCACGCCGAAGCTTTTGCAATTGTCGGGGATCGGCGATCCGGCCTGGCTGACGCCGCTGGGGATCAAGGTCGCGCGCGCGCTGACAGGTGTGGGGCGCAACCTGCAGGACCGATACGAGATCGCGGTGGTCAGCCGGACCCGGCAGCCCTGGGGCGCGCTGCGCGGTGTGCGCTACAGCATCGATGACGGACCCTACCGGTTGTGGAAATGGCTGCGGGCGGGCACCTACAAGAGCAATGGCGTGCTGTTTTCGGTCGCGCTGAAATCACGGCCCAGCCTGCCGGTGCCGGATCTGTTCTGCTTTGCCCTGCTGGCGGATTTCCGGGGCTATTACGCGGGCTATTCCCGCCGCCTGCAGGCGCCCAACTACCTCAGCTGGGTGGTGCTGAAGGCCTATACCAACAACACGGCGGGCGAGGTCCGGCTGATATCCGCGGATCCCGCCGCCGCGCCCGCGATCCGGTTTCGCTATTTCGACGAAGGCACCCCCGATGGCGGCGCCGATCTGGACGCGGTGGTCGCCGGGGTGCGGTTCATGCGCAAGATCGCCGACGGCGTGGGCGACGCGGTCGAGGTGGAGGAAGAACCGGGGCGCCAGACCTTCTCGGACGACGCGCTGAGGGCCTATGTGAAGGACAACGCCTGGGGCCACCACGCCTGCGGCACCTGCGCCATGCGCCCGCAGGACCGGGGCGGGGTCGTGGACAGCAGGTTTCGCGTGCACGGGGTGGCCGGCCTGCGGGTCGTCGATGCCTCGGTCTTCTCGCGCATTCCGGGGTATTTCCTGGTCAGCGCGGTGTTCATGATCGCCGAAAAGGCGGCGGACACCATTGCCGAGGATATCGCGGCGAAGGGACAGGGGCGGAATGCCCGTGGGGCCGGGGTGAAAGGGGCGGATACATGAAACCGTTTCGCCGCGATGTCAGGTGCGATTTGATTGCACGATGTCCCGATTGTCCGCCATGGGGGCGTCGCCTGGGGCGGTTGCAGGGAAAAGGCCGGATTCCGACGGCTTGCGGTGAAATCCGGGGGATGCCGAAAGTCCGGGTCGCATTCAATTGCCTGATCCGGGCCGGAATACCCCGACAGCTGTCGCTGAAAATGCTATCGTGATCTCATTAAGTCCAACCTCGGTTCTTTATCGTCATTGAAGGAGCATCTCTTGTGTCCGTGAGAGAATCCGCACCGCTGAAGGCATTCCTGGAAACCATTGCGCCATCCGGTTCGATCGAGGAGCTGGTGGAAGACACCCGCACTGGCGGGGGCGTCACCGAAGGCGTTGCCGCCCAGTCCGAAGAACGGCGCATCCTGGCCAAGCTGGCGACCGGCGCCCGGATGACGCCGGACGAGATGTTCTTTACCGAGGCGATCATCATCCCGGACCGGCGGCCCGCCGTGACCATCCAGGACGGCACCTACGATCTGCGGCACGCCGACTGGCTGCACCTGAACCAGCCCGGACCGCGCGAAAGGATCACCCGCGCGATCCCCGGCATCGGGCGGGTCGAGCTTCCGGGGCATCCCACGGCCCCCTATGGCGGCACGGCCTTCGTCGTGGGCCGGGATCTGCTGATGACCAACCGCCACGTGGCCGAAGCCTTTGCCCGGGGCCTGGGCACCCGGTCCCTGTCGTTCATTCCCGGGCGGATGGGGGCGGTCGATTTCCTGCGGGAACACGACCGGCCCGACGGGGTCGTTCTGGACGTCACCGGGATCGCGATGATCCATCCCTATTGGGACATGGCGCTGCTGCGCATCGACGGTCTGCCCGATACCCATCCCATCCTGTCGCTGGCCACCGGCGCGGTGGAGGATCGCGTCGGGCAGGACGTGGCGGTGATCGGCTATCCCGCTTTCGATCCCCGCAATGCGCTGGACGTGCAGGACAAGGTGTTTGGCGGCGTCTATGGCGTCAAGCGGCTGCAGCCGGGCAAGATGCGCGGGCGGGCCGATGTGGAAAGCTATGATCGCTTCGTGACGGTGCCGACCCATGATGCGTCGACGCTGGGGGGCAATTCGGGGTCCTGCGTGGTGGATGTGCAGACGGGCGAGATCCTGGGGCTGCATTTCGGCGGCCATTACCTGAAGGCGAATTACTGTGTCGCGGCCAGCGACCTGGCGCGGGACGGGCGGGTGATCGACGCGGGCGTGCGGTTTTCCGGGATGCCGCGGCGGGGGCCGGTGCCCTGGGACCCGATCTGGCTGGCGACAGAGGCCGCGTCCGCGCCGGACACCAGCCCGCCGCCCGACATTGCTGCGGCGGTGGACACCAGCGGCGACAGCGTCACGGCGACCAACGTGGGCCTGTCCGTTGCCACCCCCGGCGGCGAGGTGCGGATCACCGTCCCGCTGGAATTGACGCTGCGGCTGGGCACGCCGGTCATTTGCGGCACGGATACCAGCGTCGCGCCCGCCGTGGTGGCCGAGCGGACGGGCGAGCGTCCGCCGCCGGGCAAGCCGTTCTACGACAACGATTACGCGACGCGCCGGGGCTACGATCCGGACTTCCTGGGCCTGCCCATCCCCTTGCCCGTGCCGCGCAATCCTTCGGAGCTGGTGACCGGTCAGGACCTTGACGGCATCTGGCTGCACTACCACCATTTCTCGGTCGCGATGAACCGCGACCGCCGGCTGGCCCAGATGACGGCGGCCATGATCGACGCAAGCGCGGCCGCCAAGACGCCCGGACACCGGCCTGCGGGCGATTACACCCGCGACGGTCTGGCCGGGCGGTCCAGCGACGCCTGGTTCTTCGACGACCGCATCCCGCGCAGCCAGCAACTGGCCGAAACGTTCTTTGAAAAGGACAGGGGATCCTTCGACAAGGGCCACGTGGTGCGGCGCGACGACGTGGCCTGGGGCGCCACCTACGAGGAAATGCGCAACGCCAACGGGGATTCCTTTCACGTCACCAATTGTTCCCCCCAGACCTCTGCGCTGAACCAATCGAGCCAGGGCAAGGACAATTGGGGCGACCTGGAAAACCTGATCCTGGACGAGGCGGAAACCGAGAAGCTGGCGGTCTTCGGCGGGCCGGTCTTTGCCGCCGGCGATCCGGTCTTCAAGGGCGTCGATCACGCCGGAACGGTGCAGGTGCAGATCCCGCGCCGGTACTGGAAGCTTGTCGTCGCGCGCAAGGCGGATGCGCTCGAAGCCTTCGGGTTCGTCCTGGAGCAGGATCTGTCGGACGTGGCGCTGGAATTCCAGGTCACGCCGAACTGGGTTCCGTTCATGGAGCCGGTGGCCGAGATCGAGCGCCTGTCGGGCTTCGATTTCGCCGACGCGATCCGGACCGCCGACCGGTTTGCAACCTCCGCAGGCCGGGCCATGGCGGCGGCGGGCGGGGCCCGGACCCGGACGGGCGGGACCGGTTCAGGCGAAACAGCCCCGGTCGTGAACCTGCAGCAGGTCCTGTTGGCCTGGCGTGCGCTTCAGGACGACGACGACGCGGCCGGCCGCGACCCGGCGCGGTTCACCGTCGAACTGGATCGCCCGCTCAGCGACGCCACCATCGCGGTGGTGCTGGAACGGGCGCTGGGGCTTGACCTGTCCGTCGCGGCCCTGTTCGAGGATGATCCGGACCTGGAGCTGGACCGCTTCCGGCTGGTCGAGGTGCCCGGGATCGGCGAGGCGGATCGCGCCGATCTCTTCGATATCGCCCGCCTCATGGCGGCGGAACTTGACGCGGCCTCGGTCGAACCCGACCTTTCCGCCCGCTATTTCGAGGCCGAACCGGCACCGCCCCCCGAAGGGGTGGAGGATCGCGCGGGCTTTCCGCCCGGGTGCTGGGCCACGGAACAGCCGGGCGATCCCGACTGGGCGCTGCAGGCGGTGAACCTGCCGGCCGCCTGGACCCTGTCGCGCGACATGGGGCGGCCCGTCGCGGGCGAGGGGGTCGTGATCTTTCAGCCCGACACCGGGATCGTGCGGACCCATCCGGAACTGCCCGCAACGCTGGCGGACGACCCGCGCGCGGCGAACTTCATCGAAGACGGCGCGCCGCCGGTCGATCCGCTGACCGGCTTCGGCAATGTCGGGCACGGCACCGGGACCGGCAGCGTCGTGGCCAGCCCGCCGACGCTGCAGATCACCGGCGCGGCCCATGCCGCGACGCTGGTGCCGGTCCGCTGCCTGCGCGTCGTGGCGCGGCTGGATCAAAGCCGTGTCGCCAAGGCGATCAACCACGCCCGCCTGAACGGCGCCCATGTCATCACCATGAGCCTGGGCGGCGTGCCGGGGTTCGGGCTGCGGGCCGCGGTGCGCAAGGCGGTGGAGGCCGACATCATCGTGCTGGCCGCCGCCGGCAACTGCGTCGGGACGGTGGTCTGGCCCGCCCGCTACGACGAGGTGATCGCGGTCGCCGGATCGAACGAGCAGGATCTGCCCTGGCAGGGGTCCAGCCATGGTCGGTCGATCGACATCACGGCGCCGGCGGAATTCGTGCTGCGCGCCAAGGCGGGCGAACCCGGCGATCCGGGCCGGATCGACGGCGGGCAGGGGACGTCCTTTGCGGTGGCGCTGACAGCCGGCATTGCCGCCAGCTGGCTGGCCCATCACGGGCGCGACGCGATCATCGCCTCGCTGCGCCCCGGAGAGACGGTGCAGGACCGGTTCCGCGCGCTGTTGCGCCAGACGGCGCGGCCGGTGGATACGTTGGACCCGGGCCAATACGGGCCGGGCGTGGTGGATGCCGGGAAACTGCTGGCGGCGGACCTGGTGCCGGCGCTGACGGCAACAGAAGCCGTCCGGCAGCCGGTGCCCGTCGACCGACAGGTGTTGGACCTGTTCTCTGATATCGACGCCGGTCTGGAGCAACCCGCCGCCCTTGCCCTGCGCCAGCCCGGATCGGTTCTGGAACTGGCCTGCATCGGCCTGGACCACGCGCGATCCCGCAATGACGGGCGCCGCACGCTTGAGGCGGCGCCGTCGATCGGCCTGTCGCGCGGGTTGGCGGCGACGCTTGGGCCCGACCTGGTGGCGCGCCTGATCCAGGCGCCCGGGTGATGGCGGGCGCCGCCGCCGTTCGGGTCCCCGGCGCTGCCGCCCGATCCGGGTGCAGGGCGTCGTGCTGCGCATCCCGAAAGCGGCCCCGCAGGGCAGGCCGATCCGGTCCCGCCGACCTGGTCTGTTGCCGAACGACTGTGCAGGCACTTTTCCTATGGGGTGCTGGCCCTGGGGCCATGACACGGCAAGCGTGTCTTTTCGCATCCAAAGCCGATCGGCCCCTCACAACCTGCCCATATTCCCTAAACTACTCAGCTGTGGGCGGCATGACTGATTGGCATGCATCCTTCTGACTGGCCCGGACCGCAGGTCACTCCGGTCTCGGGGCGCGAAGAACCCGGTTCGATTCAAGCGAGGTACGGCAAGCGCCATGGAGCCACGGACATTGTTTCTGCACGTCGGGCTCGGCAAGACCGGGTAAAGCTTCGTTTCGAAGGTGTCCTGTATCCCGACCTGCAGCCGGCCGGCACGGCGGCGGACCAGCGCGGCCGGAACTGGCGCACCGCGGGCGGCAATGGCGTGGTCTTTACGCGGGCCGATCTGATGGCCCCCAATGCCGGTGTTCTCGGCGTGCCGCGCGAGATCTTCGTCGCCGACACCTCGCGGATCGTGAACCGGTCTCTCCGCCTGCCCAAGGTCGAGATGGCCCGGGCCCGGGGCGGGGGCCTGGGCCAGGTGGCCGCGCCGCTTGCCGTCACGCTCTGCGACGAGGTGCCCGCCGACGGCATCCGCGCGTGGCCCCATCGTACGCGATGCAGCTGCCCGAGAGCGCACATGTCTGGGTCGACTATATCGATCCTTCCGCCCAGGGGCAGACGTGCGACGGGAGCCGCGCATACCTGAGCGGACTGGGTGGGTGCCATCGGCCGCTTTTTCGTTGACCGGGCCACGGTGGTGCAGACCTGCAAGGTGCAGAATGCCATGCGCACCCTGCGCTGCGGGCTGGCGAAAAACGCACCGGGCGAGATCGGCGCGAAGCTGGCGGGGGCCGAACGGGAGTTGGAGGTGCTGAAGGCCATGCCGGAGGGGCGTGCCAAGGCGGCGGAGATGGCCGTGCACCTTGAACGGCTCAGGGCGCAATGTGCATCCAGGACGGCGGCGTCATGATTGGGTCCGCCCAATGACGGTGCCGACCATGCGGCGCGTATCTGACCGGTTGTTAACAGAGATCAAGAATGACATGAAATTAGTCGAATTGTTTCATGTGTTTAGAGGTCCATCTGGCCAAGAGAACCCGCGCGGTGCGTCTGGCCATTGCGGGGCGCGTCATTTGAAGGGAAGGCACGCGCGGATAGATGCGTGACGGACAGCACGACACTACGCCGCGCGTTCTGCTTGCAGGCGATGCCTCCGGCCGGGAAACGAAAGGCGAAATGGCGGGGGACATCTTTCGCGCGCTCGGCCGCGCGGGATGCATCCTGTCGCTCAGGGATACGGCGGCTGATGACGCGGCGGTACGGCGGGCGTCGATGCCGGATCTGCGCGACCGCGAATGACTGGGCGCGGCGCTGCCGCTTGCGATTGCCGTTTTCTCGCGGGCCAGCGCCGCGCAGGTGCTGGCGCAGATCCCCAGGACCGCCGTTACCATCGCGGTTCCGGTGGATGCCGGCGCCGCGATCCTGTTTGGCAGCGAGCTTGTCGACCCGCACGGACAGGCCATGGTGGCGGAACGGCGGCGGCAGTTTCCGCTGATCGACCCGCAACATTATGCCCGGTCCTGTGATGTAGCGGTCGGCGACAACCAGCTGTCGGATTTCCTCATGCAGGGTCCGAAGGCACGAAGCAGGCCGCATCCTCTTGTCGATCCCGACGTCACGCTTTCGCTGCGGCCCGACCTGTCCCCGGCTTTCGACGCGTCGCCCCGGTTCGTCTTTCTGCTGGCGGGCTGCACGTGGCGCTGGGGCCGTTTCTGCCGCTGGACGCGACATTGGGCGAGGCGTTCGCGGTTCTGGGTGATCCCGCGCGGGTGCCGGATCGCGGCCCGGATTTCTACCTTAGGAAATACCCCGATCTGCGCGATGCGGACATGGGTCCGATGTGGCACTACCTGCGTCACGGCTGGACCGAGGGGTGCGATCCGTCGCAGTCCTTTTCAGCCAAGGGCTACCTGGACGCCTATCCCGACGTTGCCGAAAGCGAGATGAACCCGCTGGCGCATTTCATCCGCGCCGCGGGCGACGTTGCCCGCATGCCCTGCCGCGCCAAATGGCAGAACCAGGCCCCGGGCCAGCGCCTGTCAAAACGTGCGATCCTCGACAGGGTCGTCCGCCTGAATATCGACGAACCCTTCTACCGGGCCCAGTTGACGGAAGGCCAGTCGCCTTGCGATCTGGCGCGGCATTTCACCGACACACCCATGGTCCGACGCAGGAGCCGCTGCACGACTACCGCACCACCGGCTGGAAGGTTGGCCGCGATCCGTCGGCGGAATTCTCCACGTCCGGGAACCTGGAGGATCGTCCGGACGTGGCCGAGGCCGGGCTGAACCCGCTGGTGCATCACGCGATCTTTCGCCGGTTCCGCCAGCGCGACGTCCTGGCCGAAGCGCATGAGCAGAGCGAAGAGGGCTGGGTCCCCTGGCCGGGTTCCAAGGGCATCGACAATGGCCATTCCGGGCGGATCGCGGTGTCTTCCTTTGGCGCGCTGATGCGGGACGTGTGCAAACCCCGCGCGGATGGCGACGACTTTGCGCCGTACCGGCCGGACATCGCGCAGTCATTGGATGTGATGCGGGACCTCGCCGGACAACGGGAGATCGACCCTGAGAAGGCCCGGCGCATCCAGACGCTTGTCGCCCCCGGCATTCGCCATATCATCAGCCGGGCGATCGGGGCTGTGCCGGACGAGGAATTCGAACAATGGTTCCGGGTGACGGGCGGGGAGGACATCAAGACGGCCATTGCGACGGGCCGGAAGATCCTGATTGTTGGCGCCCATATCGCCCCGTCGTCATGGAACAGGCCGATTTTCCGCGCGATCACATCGGTGAATCCCCGGCCCGGCGCCACCCGGATCCGGGCCGGGGCGCGCGATGTGCTGCGGTCCGGCGACCGGGTGAGCGGGCTGCACCCGCTGTAGCGTCTTTGGCCCGGTCAGATCTTGTGCCGGCTGTCGTTCCGCCGGAGGCGGAAGGGGCGCAGTTCCGCCATGTGGCGCAGCATCACCATGCTGGTCCGGAACGCGGCCGAAGAGGCCCGAGAAGACCAGCCGGAGCGCGTGGCCGCCGATTTCGTGCGACCAGCCCCGGATCGGACCGACCAGCCCCGGGTCGCCCCGCGTGACGGCCGGTTCCTTGATCGGCGGGGCCGGGTGGATGTAGACGGGCATCCCCCACACGGCCGCCTTTTCACAGAATGGCAGCAGGCGGTCGGCATCGGGGTATTCGCCGTTGGCATGGCGGTTGATCATCGACGCGACGGTTCCGGCGTGTGCGCATCCTTCAGGTTTGGCCTCGGGGGTGACCGGATCGTGCATCGCCAGCGTGCCGAACCGGGCGAAGCGGTCGGGCCGGGGGGAGGACAGTGGCAGGGGCCAGGCCATGACACTCGCGCTTTGGCATTCCGACAGTTCGGTCGCGCGACCCGGCGCTGGCCGAGGTTGGCGCGAAGCGGCAATCCTGCTGGCCCGCGCCTGATCGGTGCCAGGATTGGCGCCAGACCGGGGCCGTCAGGGCCGGTAATTGCCGCCGTTGATGTGCAGCGTCTGGCCGGTCACCATCACCGAGGCATCGGTCATCAGGTAGGCCGCCATGTTGGCGATATCCTCGGGTTCGGCCATCCGGCCCAGCAGCACGGCGGCCGACTGGTCCTGGACCTCGTCCTCGGTCATGCCCTGGCGGGGTTGCAGCGTGTTGGTCAGGCCGGGGGCTATGGCGTTCACGCGGATGCCGTGTGGGGCCAGTTCCACCGCCATGCCCCGGGTCATCGCCACGATGCCGCCCTTGCTGGCGGTATAGGCCACCGCGCGCGGGCTGCCGTTGATCGCGGACGAGGCCAGGCTGATGATGCTGCCCCCGTGCCCGCGCCGGATCATCGACCGCGCCGCCGCCAGCGACGCAAAGCAGGTGCCCTTCAGGTTCACGTCCAGGATCTGGTCCCACAGGTCTTCGGTCAGGTCCAGGAAATCCCGGCGGGGGAAGACGCCGGCATTGTTGACCAGCACCTCCAGCGGGCCCAGCGTCTGTTCGACCTCGGCCACCATGGCATCGATCTGGGCGACCGAGGCGACATCGGCGCGTACCGTCATCGCCGTGCCGCCCGCTGCGACGATCTCGTCGCGCACCGCTTCGGCCTCGCCAGCCTGTTCCATGTAATTGACCGCCACCGGAAACCCCAGCGCGCCCGCCCGCAGCGCGATGGCCCGGCCGATGCCCCGTTGTGCGCCGGTGACCAGCGCGGTGCCCCGGGGCGCGGTCATGCGACCCACGCGCGTGTCGGGGCAGCGCGGCGCTTTGTGTCCGACTGGATAGGGTCATTCATGTCCGTCACTCCCAATATGTCGCCCCGGGGAAAACCTTCATCGCGACACGAGATCCATCATCGGCTTTCCAACCCCTAGCGCAAACGACTGGCTTGATATCAGGGACAATTTCTTGGCCCCCCGCTGAGATATTCTTGGATCCCGGCACCCACCGCCGCCTCCCAGCACAAGGCCCGGCCCCGGGGAACGAAAAACCGCGCCACGGGCGATGGCCGGGGCGCGGTTCACTGGATGGTCAGATCATCCCGGCATCGGGTGGCCGGGTGGCCCGCAGGGCGATTACCAGGAGGTCAGGACCGTGCCGTGGTATTTCTCTTCGATGAACGTCTTCACCTCGTCCGAGTGATAGGCGTCGACCAGTTGCTGGACCCAGGGCTGATCCTCGGTCCCTTTGCGCACGACGATGATGTTCACGTAGGGGCTGTTCTTTTCCATCGCGATGGAATCGGTCTTGGGGTTCAGGCCCGACGCGATGGCGTAGTTGGTGTTGATCATCGCCGCGTCCAGGTCGGCCAGCGACCGGGGCAGCTGCGCCGCGTCCAGTTCCTGGATCCGGATGTTCTTGGGGTTCTCGGTGATGTCCAGCACGGACGGAACCAGGCCGGTGCCGTCGGCCAGCTTGATCAGGCCCAGCTGCTGCAGCACCAGCAACCCGCGCCCGCCATTGGTCGGGTCGTTCGGGATGCCGATGGTGGCGCCGTCGGGGATGTCGGCGGGGTCGGTGACCTTGTCGGAATACAGGCCCATGGGCGTGTTGATCGTGGTGGCGACCTCGACCAGGTCGAACCCGCGGTCCTTCATCTGGTTTTCCAGGTAGGGCCGGTGCTGGAAGCTGTTGGCGTCAAGATCGCCATCGGCCAGCGCCTGGTTCGGGACCACGTAGTCGGAAAATTCGATCACGTCGATGTTCAGACCCATGGGCTCGGCGACCTTGGCGACTTCTTCCATGATCTCGGCATGTTCGCCGGGCGACACGCCGACGCGGATGTCTTCGGCCATTGCTGTGCCGGCGGTCAGGGCCAGGACAGAGGCAAGCGTCATCAGTTTCTTCATGAGAAAACTCCTTTTGAAACAGGGGTAGGTCATCAGGCGCCGCGGTTGCGGGGCGCCCGTTTGTCCACGCGTCGCGCGATCCATTCGCCGATGGTCTGCACAAGCTGCACGAGGACGATGAGGATGATCACCACGATGGCCATGACGTCGGGCATGAACCGCTGGTAGCCATAGCGGATGCCCAGGTCGCCCAGGCCCTCGCCGCCGACCGCGCCGACCATGGCGGAATAGCCGATCAGGCTGACCACGGCGAGTGTCAGGCCCAGCGTGATGGCGGGCAGCGCCTCGGGGATCAGCACCTTGCGGATGATCTGGAACGGGGTCGCGCCCATCGACCGCGCCGCTTCGATCAGCCCGCTGTCGACCTCGCGGATGGCGTTTTCGACCAGGCGCGCAATGAAGGGGATCGCGGCGATGGACAGCGGCACGATGGCCGCCGTGGTGCCGATGGAGGTGCCGGCGATCATCCGGGTGAACGGGATGATGGCGACGACAAGGATGATGAAGGGCACCGACCGGGTGGCGTTCACGATGACGCCCAGCACCCTGTTGACCACGGGCGCCGACAGCAGTTCCCCGCGTTGCGAACAGGCCAGGAAGACGCCGATGGGCAGCCCGCCCACCGCGCCGATGATCGTCGAGACGGCGACCATGTAAAGCGTCTGCCAGGTCGCATCGACAAGCAGGTGGATCAGGTTAGACGACATAGCCCAGCACCTCCGTGCGCTGTTGATGTTCCTGCAGATAGGCGCGCGCCTGTTCGCCGCGCTCGGCCTCGACCGAGATCAGCAGGTTGCCGAAGGGGCGCGGGCCGATTTCCTCGATGGCGCCGGCCAGGATGTTCACCTGCAGGCCCAGTTCGTAGCCCATGCGCGCCAGCAGCGGATCGGTCGCGTGTTCGCCCAGGAAGGTGATGCGGATGATTTCGCGCGATTGGCCTTCGGGGCGCGTCGGCACCATCGATTTCTCGATGAAGCGGGGCAGGGTGACGCCGGTGACGCTGGACAGGAAGGACCGCGTGGTCGGGTGCCGGGGCGCGGTGAAGATATCGTAGGTGGTGCCGTCCTCGACGATGCGGCCACCGTCGATCACCGCCACGTGGCTGGCGATCTCGCGCACGACGGCCATTTCGTGGGTGATCAGCAGGATCGTCAGGCCAAGATCGCGGTTGATGTCGCCCAGCAGCTGCAGCACCGTCTGCGTCGTCTCGGGGTCCAGTGCCGATGTCGCCTCGTCCGACAACAGCACCTTGGGCTGCGACGCCAGCGCGCGGGCGATGCCCACCCGCTGTTTCTGCCCGCCCGACAGTTCCGCCGGGTAGCGGTTGCGCAGATCTTCCAGGCCGACGCGTGCGATCAGGTCCTCGACCCGGGGCTTGATGTCGCGCGCGGGCGTGCCGGCGATTTCCAGCGGCAGGGCCACGTTTTCATAGACGGTGCGCGACGACAGCAGGTTGAAGTGCTGAAAGATCATGCCGGCTTCGCGCCGGATCGCGCGCAGCCCGGCGCCGGTCGCGGCGCCGACGTCATGACCGCCGACAAGCACCTGCCCCGACGTGGGCTTTTCCAGCCCGTTGACCATGCGCAGCAGGGTCGACTTGCCCGCGCCGGACCGGCCGATGATCCCGGTGATGGTGCCTGGCTCCACGCTCAGCGATATGTCTTCAAGCGCCGTGACGCTGCCGCCTCCCTTCTTTGGAAACGACTTTTCCACCTTGTCGAAGGTTATGGCTGCGCCTGTCGCGGTATCGCTCTGCATCGCGTGTTCCGGATGCTCCCTTCCGTTTCGTTCGGGCGCGGTAGAACGGAAGCTTCGGAAGGAGGCAACCCCATCAGTTGGGAAAGTACGGAAAAGTCGGAATGCTTCTGCGACATGCCTGAATCATGGGAATTGTGCCCCGCTGCGCCTGTGGGGGCGCCTGTGGGGGCGCCTGTGGGGCACGATCAGCGCCGCAGCATCAGGTCGGGCAGGAAGGTGGCCAGCCCCGGCACCATGGCCAGCAGCACGACGCCCAGGATCAGCAGGCCGAAGAACGGGGCCGAGGCCCGGGTGACGGTCCACATGTCGCGCCCGGTCATCCCGTGCAGGACGAACAGGTTGAAGCCCACGGGCGGGGTCAGCTGCGCCATCTCGACAACCACGATCAGGTAGATGCCGAACCAGATCGGGTCGAACCCGGCCTGCACCACCATCGGCAGCGCGACCGAGGTGGTCAGCACGATCATCGACGCGCCTTCCAGGAAACAGCCCAGCACGATGTAGATCAGCGTCAGCAGCACCAGCAGCATGGCCGGGGACAGGCCCTGGTCGGCGACCCATCCGGCCAGCGCGACGGGGATGCCCAGGAACGCCATGCCCACCGACAGGAACGCCGCGCCCAGGATGATCGCGGTGATCATGCAGCTGGTGCGCATCGCCGCCATCAGGCTTTCGCTAAAGCTGCGCCAGGTCAGCGTGCGTGACACGGCCGCCAGGCCAAGCGCGCCGAAGACGCCCAGCGTCGCGGCCTCGGTCGGGGTGGCGAAACCGCCGTAGATCGACCCGATGACACCCAGGATCAGCAGGAACACCGGGATCAGCCGGCGCGAGCGGCGGATCTTTTCACCCAGCGACAGCCTTGGCCCGGCCGGGGGCAAGGCGCCCCGGTGGAGCACCGACCAGATCATCACGTAGCCCATGAACAGCCCCATGATCAGCACCCCCGGCACGATGCCCGCGATGAACAGCCGCGAGATCGATTGCTGCGCCGAGATGCCGTAGACGATCATCATGATCGACGGCGGGATCAGCAGGCCCAGCGTGCCGGACCCGGCCAGCGTGCCGATCGACATGGCTTCGTTGTAGCCGCGCTGTTTCAGTTCCGGCAGGCTCATCCGGCCGACCGTCGCCGCGGTCACGGCCGAGGATCCGGCGACCGCCGCCATCACGCCGCAGCCCACGATGTTGACATGCAGCAACCGCCCGGGCAGGCGGTCCAGCCAGGGGGCGAGGCCTTCGAACATGTCCTCGGACAGGCGGGCGCGGAACAGGATCTCGCCCATCCAGACGAACAGGGGCAGCGCGGTCAGCGCCCAGCTCCAGCTGTTGTCCCAAAGCGTGGTGGCCAGAAGGGAGCCGGCGGGCGCGGGCGAGAAGACGGCCAGCGCCGCGTAGCCCACCGCCGCCAGCGCTATGCCGATCCACAGCCCCCCCGCCAGCAGCACCAGAAGCACCAGCCCCAGGATGGCGGTCGTTGTCAGGATGTCCATCGCGTGCCCCTCATTCGCCGGTTTCCAGTGCCGTGTCGTGAACCATCGCATAGCCCGGCACCCGGCCGCGCAGCAGCAGCACCAGGTCGTCGATCAGCGCGATCGTCAGGATCACCACGCCGGTCAGCATCACCGATTGCGGGATCCAGATCGGGATCGCCAGCAACCCGGGACTCAGGTCTCCGAACCGCCAGCTGTCGCGGGTCATGCCCAGCGTTTCCCGGCTGAGCACGGCACAGCCGAGCGCGGCGAAGGCGCAGACCAGGATGTCGAAGGCGCGGGCCAGGCGGGGGCCGAATTTCGACACCAGCAGCGTGACGCGGACATGGCCGCCGGTCTTCAGCGTCCAGGCCATGCCCATGAAGGTCGTCCCGGCCAGGAAAAAGCCGCCGCTTTCGGTTGAATCGATGGTCACGCCCACGATGCGCCCGATCACCTGCGCCACGATGGTGACGGCGATCAGGAACAGGCACGTCGCGGCGATGGCGCCGCTGACGAGGTAAAGAAGATCAAGGATCTTGCGCATGTGCCGTTCTCCCGGAACCGCCTTGGGCAGGATGACGAATTGCCCGCCCCAGTCTGACGACCGGGGCGGGCCACGCGTCATGAAATGTCCTTAAAGCCCGGCCTGGTAGGCTTCGAGCACGGCAATGGCGTCGGGCGAGGCGCCGGCCCGCCATTCGTCCGCCATCGTGGTCCCGATCTCCTTGAGCCTGGCGATCACCTCGGCGGGCGCATCCGACACGGTCATGCCGTTTTCCTCCAGCACGCCGATCTGTTCGGCATAGGTGGCCTTGCTCATCTCCCAGCCACGCGTGGTGGCCTCTTCGCCGGCGGTGACCAGCGCGGTCTGGACCTCGGCAGGCAGCGCCTCGAAGACGTCCTTGTTCACGATGATCGCGTTCTTGGTGTACATGGCGCCGGCGGCGGTGAAGTAATCGGTGTTGTCCCAGGCCTGGATGTCGATGCCGGTCTGGGGCGAGGTGAACAGCGCATCGATCAGCCCGGTGGCAAAGGCCTGCGGGATCTCGGCGAAGGGCAGGATCGTGGCTTCGAAGCCAAGCGCGTTGCCCATGTCCTGCGTCGCCTTGGAATAGATCCGCAGCTTCTGCCCCTTGAAATCCGCCAGCCCGTTCACCGGCGTCTTGGTATAGAACCCCTGTCCCGGCCAGGGCTGATAGGCCAGCACCTTCAGCCCGATCTTGTCGAACAGCGCGTCGAAATAGGGTTTCTGGGCCTCCATCAGCGTCCAGGCGCTGTCGTAATCGCCGGCGACAAAGGGCAGCCCGGCGAGGTTGTACATCGGGTCCTCGTTCGAATAGGAGCCCAGGCGGATCTCGCCGATCTGGACCTGGTCTGTCTGCACCGCCCGGCGGATCGCGTCGAGCTTCATCAGCGTGCCGTTGGAATGCAGCGTGATCTTCAGCGCGCCGTCGGTGGCGACGTCGACGTCATCGATGAACTGCATGATGTTCTGGGTCATGAAGTTGGTGTCGGCATAGCCGCTGGCCATGGTCCACGAGGTTTGGGCCGTGGCGGCGCCGGCGCAGGCGGCAAGGGTCGCCGACATCAGGAAGGCTCTGGTCGTCCGAATGGCGTTCATCTGGTCTGTTCCCTGTCTGATCTGATCTCGTTGGCCCGCTTCGCGGTGCATGAGGTCAGTGCAGGTTAATCGGATTTCATTTTCAAGAAAAATCGTATACTATTTTTCGAGTGCCTTGGGCGCGACCTGTTCGGACAATGGGTTGCCCGGAAAAGCGGCAGAACTTGCGCGAGGCGGCCATTGGTGAAACGCATATTGCCGAGAATGGCTGATTCTTTGCCGGGTTCAAAGCGCGGCTAAGGCTGCGGGCTTGATCGGATGCCGCAAGTGGGGCAAAACACAAGCGCTATAGGATGCGATTATAGTATACGATTTTCAATCTGACTGGTGTAACAGGCCACACTCATGACCGACGACGAAATCTATCGCGAAATCTTCGATGCCATCGTCGAGGGGCGCCTGTCGCCCGGCGAGAAGCTGGGCCAGGACGAACTGGGCAAGGTCTTTGGCGTGTCCAAGACGCGGATCCGGCCGATCCTGCACCGGCTGAACGACCAGAAGATCGTGGTGATCGAACCGATGCGCGGCGCCTTCGTCGCCCGCCCATCGGTCGAGGAGGCGCGCGAGGTCAACGCCGCCCGCCAGATCATCGAGGAAGGCGTGATCCGCGCCGCGACCCGGGTGGCCCAGCCCGCGCACCTGAAGCTTCTGCGCGAGATCGTGGCCGAGGAACGGGCCGCCCGCGACAACCGCAACGGCGGGCGGGCGCACCGGCTGACCGGGGAATTCCACTGCGAACTGGCGCGGATCACCGGCAACGAGGTCGTGTCGGAGGTGGTGCGCGAACTGGTGTCGCGCGACAGCCTGGTGGTGGCGCTGTACCAGCGGCCGGGGTCGTCGGGCTGTTCGCTGCATGGCCATGCCGACCTGATCGACCGGATCGCCGAGGGCGACGAAGACGCCGCCGCCCATGCCATGCGCCACCATCTGCGGGACGTGATGTCAACGCTCGACCTGGGCGACCGGACGCGCAAGGCGGATGCGCTGGCCAAGGCGTTTTCCCATCTGGGCGGCGGTGCATGAGCCTCGCGTCCCGGGATTTCCTGGGCGGCCGGGGGCAGGGGCCCGTGGTCACCTGGCCCGGACAGGCGCGGCTGGCCGTGTCCTTCGTGCTGAACTTCGAAGAAGGGGCCGAGCTGTCGATCGCCGATGGCGACGAGCGCAACGAACCCGTCTACGAGGTGCGCGAGGAGGTGATCGGCGCGCCCGATCCCTGCATGTCCTCGCATTTCGAATACGGGCCGCGCGCGGGATTCGACCGGATCCTGGCGCTGCTGGAGGCCCACGGCGTGCGCGCCACGATCAGCACCTGCGCCCGCGCCGCCGAACGCGTGCCCGCCCTGATCGCCGAGGCGTCGGCGCGGGGTCACGAGATCGCCTGCCATGGCTATCGCTGGGAAAGCCACGCGGGGATGGAACCGGGGCACGAGGCGCAGGTGATCGCGCGCACCGTCGACAGCCTGACCCGGATCGCGGGCCGGGCGCCGGTGGGCTGGCACACGCGGTCGGCCTCGTCCCCGCAGACGCGGCGGCTGCTGTGCGAACACGGTGGGTTTCTTTATGATTCAGACGCCTACAATGACGATCTGCCCTGGGTCACCGACCAGTACGGCGCGCCGCACGTGGTGCTGCCCTACAGTTTCGACACCAACGACATGCGGTTCGGCCCGGGCGGCGGGTTTGTCTTTGGCGGGGATTTCACCCGTTATTGCGCGGATGCCTTCGACTGGCTTTGCCGCGAAGGCGAAACCCGGCCGAAGATGATGTCCATCGGCCTGCATCAGCGCATCATCGGCCGTCCCGGCCGCATCGGCGGGTTGGAAAACCTGTTGCGCCACATGCGCGCGCGCGATGACATCTGGTTCGCCACCCGCGCCGATATCGCCCATGCCTGGCGCGCGATCGCGGGCCTGCCGCGCTGGACACCCGCGCCGGTGTCCGGGGTCTGATCCCGCAAGGGCCGCGGTCAGGACAGGGTGCCGCAGGTATCCGTGACCGGATTATCCGCGAGGTACGCGGCCAGCGACCCCTGGCGGCTGCCGTCGACCACGCGGTATCGCGGATCGGACGAGACGTCCGAAAAGCGGTCGGCATAATAGTAGGATTCCGGGTGCTTCACCACATAGACGGTCACCGCGTTCTGCCAGCCCGGCTGCAGCAGCCGGCCGATCGCCTGCTGAAAGGTGCGCACGTCGTCGGGGTATTCGTCGGTCACGAAGACCACGTGCGAACAGCGATAGCCCGCGTCGCTGATGCTGAGGAACGCCGAGCCCAGGTGGGACCCGCTGTCCCCCTTCGGCGCGGCCATGATCTGTTCGGACAGTTCGGGCCCGTTGCCATAGACCTCGCGCAGCTTGCTGGTGTTCCACATGATCAGTTCCGACGCCGGATAGTCGCCGGTGGCGAAGGTTTCCACCAATGCGCGCTTGGCGAAATCGACGCGCTTCTGGTTTGCGACGGGGAATTCCATGCTGCGCGACAGGTCGAGAAGGAAGATCGTGTACGGCTGGGCGTTGCCGGGCCGTGCCGTCAGGAACATCCCGGCAAGGAGAAGCAGAAACAGGTATCTCAACGGAACGGTCCTTGCGAATAAGGTGTTCCTCCCATGCTGGGAGTTTGGGCGACACATCCGGAGATGGAAGAGCTTGCTGCGGTTTCCCGGGTGAATTTAGGGCAGATGCCTTAATAATGATCTAACCGGCGGCCTTGGCCCCCGGTCTTGTCCGTCCACGTGACCCTGACGCCTGCCGCACCCACCGGTTCGGGCGCAATGCGCGGGCGGGCGGGGGTCTGCGACCTTGATCACCTCGGCGCCCGGAACCGCCAGCTGGCAGGCCCCGAAGGGGTCCGCCAAGATCTGGGTCGTGTCGATCACTCCCGGCGCGTCCAGCGCGCCGGCCATCAGTCGCAGCGCACCGACATGCCCCCGTCGACGACGATCTCGGTTCCGGTGACGAAACGCGCCTCGTCCGAGGCCAGGAAAAGCGCCGCGTTGGCGGTGTCGCGCCCGTCGCCCATCCAGCCCATGGGGATGCGTTTCAGCCGTTGCGCCAGCAGGCTGTCCACGTCGCCGCCGGCGCGTTGACCGGCAAGGCGGGCTTCGACCATGGGCGTGTGCAGCTGCCCCGGCACCACGGTGTTCACGCGCACCCCCCGGGCGGCGTATTCGACCGCCGTGACCTTGCCGAACTGGATGACCGCCGCCTTCGACGACGCATAGGCCGCCTGCGCGGCGCCGGTCCAGCGCAGGCCCGAGGTTGACGAGGTGTTGACGATCGCGCCCGCCCCCTGACCCGCCATGTGCGGCAGGACAGACCGGCAGGTCAGGTAGACGGATTTCAGGTTGAACTCCATCTGCCGGTCCCAGTCTTCTTCCGACAGCTCCACCGCGCCGCCCTTGGCCGAACCGCCGACGTTGTTGACGAGGATGTCGACCTTGCCGAACCGGTCGATGCAGGCCGCCACCATGGCCTCGACACTGGCGCGGTCGGTGACGTCGCAAAGATGGGGTTCGACCGCGCCGCCCGTCGATGCAATGGCGTCGCGGGTGCGGGCCAGGGTTTCCTCCATGGTTTCGGGCTTGAGGTCGACGGCGAAGATCTTCGCGCCTTCCTCGGCAAAGCGCACGCAGGCGGCGCGGCCGTTGCCCCAGCCGGGGCCGACGCAGCCCGCGCCGGTGATGATCGCGACCTTGTCCTGCAGGCGTCCGGTCATGTCAGGTCTCCGAAATCGTAAAGGCGCGCCGGGTTGTCGACCAGCAGGCGGTGCAGCGCGTCGCCCGGGGCGATCTGCGCCAGCGTGTCCACCAGGATCCCGTCGTCGGGCGGATCCGCGCGAAAGTTGGGATGCGGCCAGTCGGTGCCCCAGATGGTGCGGTCGGGAAACATTTCGACCAGTCGGGCGGCAAAGGGCGTCGCGTCGGCATAGGGCGGATCCTGGACCGAGCAGCGTTCCGAGCCCGAGACCTTCAGCCAGATGTGGTCGTTTTCGCCCAGTTTCATCAGCGCCCGGAACGGTGCCTGGTCCATCCCGAGGCTGGCGTCGATCCGGCCCATGTGGTCGATCACCACGGGGCAGGGAAGGCTCGCCAGCACCGGGACCATATCCTCGATCAGCGCGGATTCCATGTGGATCAGCAGCTGCCAGCCGTGATCCGCCAGCCGGGGCGCCAGTGCGCGCAGCTGGTCGTGGGTGGCGCCGGGGGCGAGGTGGGACATGTAGTTGAACCGCACGCCGCGAAAGCCGTGGGCGTGCATGTCGGCCATCTGCGCATTCGGGATCTCGGGCGGGGCCAGCGCGATGCCCAGGTAGCGGCCGGGTCGGGCGGCCATGGCGTCGGCGACGACCGAATTGTCATGACCATGACAGCCCGACTGGACGATGACGCAGCGGTCGATCCCCAGCATGTCGTGCAGCTTGAACAGTTCCTCCTTGGGCGCGTCGCCGGGCTTGAAGCCGCTTTGCGGGGCATAGGGGAAAATGGCGGTCGGCCCGAAGACATGCACGTGGCAATCGGTGGCGCCCTTGGGCAGCGCCAGCGTGGGGTTCGACCGGTTCGGGTTCCAGGTGATGGGTGCGTCGTTCATGAAAGCGCCCTCGGGGCATCGGCAGGGGGGGAGATGCGGAAGACGTTCAGCGTGGCGGAGATCAGGGTGTAATAGCCGATCACCCCCACCAGATCGACAAGCCGCTGGGTGCCAAGTACCTGCACGGCCTCGGCATAAAGCGCATCCGGCACATCGCGACTGGTCAGGACCGACACCGCGACAAGGTGGGTCACGCGTTCCTCGTCATCGCCATAGGGCGGTTCGGCCCCGGTGCGCAGGGCCTCGACCAGGTCGGGCGACAGCCCGGCCTGCAGCGCGGGGGGCTTGTGGGCGAACCATTCGTATTCTGCGCCCCAGTGACGCGCCATGGTCAGGATCGCCAGCTCGCTCAGGCGCGGTTCCAGCGCGGACTCGTAGCGGCAGTAGCGCCCCAGGTCCTGCGCGCGGGCGGCCAGTTCCGGGCGGTGCAGCCAGACGGCCAGCGGACCGCGAACGCCGCCCCGGGGGCCGGAGGCGATGGCCTCGTGGATCGCGCGCTGGCGGTCGGTGTAGGTGGCGGGGTCGGGGGCGGACAGGCGTTGTTCGGGCCAATTGGTCATGTGGGGATCTCCGTTGCGGCATGGGCCGGTTCGGCGGCGGCGAAGCGGTCGAGCCAGTCGACCAGCCCCGGCCATCGGTCGCGCCAGCTGACCGGTTTGCGCCAGTCGAGGTACCCCAGCGCACAGGCCAGCGAGATCGACGCGGCGTCGGTGACGGTGGGATCGGGCGGCAGGGCGGCCAGCGCGGTCAGGCTGCGTTCCACCTTGCCGCGCTGGTGGTCCAGCCATTCGTCCGAGATCTTCTCGGCCGCGCGGAAGCGGCCTTCGTACATCATCAACAGGGCCGCGTCGGTGACCCCGTCGGCCAGGCAGGACCGGGTGAGGCAGGTGAACCGCGCCCGCCCGGATTGCGGAACGATCCGCCCGCCGCCGGCCAGCGTGTCCAGGAATTCCAGGATCACGCGACTGTCGTACAAGGTTTCCCCGTCCGTCATCAGGCAGGGCATCTTGCCCAACGGGTTCTGCATCCGCAGGTCGTCCGACGCATTGCGGGTATCGGCGGGCACCACTTCGATCCGGTCGGACAGGCCCAGCACCAGTGCCGCCATGCGCACCTTGCGGCCATAGGGCGAGGTGAGGGTCGTGCGCAGGATCGCGCGGCCGTCGCTGCCCGCGCCGGACAGGACGAGGGGCTGCATCAGGCTCATTTCATCGTCTCCGGCAGGAACATCGCGATCTGTGGGAAGACACACAGCAGGATCAGCATGGCGAAGCCCGCCAGCACGAAGGGCACCAGCCCCTTGAACACCTGTTCCAGAGACACCCGCCCGTTCGAGGCCGATTGCACCACGAAGCAGTTGATGCCGACAGGGGGCGTGACGGCCCCGATCTCGACCAGCAGGACCACGAAGATGCCGAACCAGATCGGGTCGAACCCGAGGTTCATCATCACCGGATGGGTGATCGGCAGCGTGATGGCCAGCAGCGCGGGCGCATCCATCATCATCCCCAGCGCCAGGTAGATCAGGGACACCAGGATGACGATGATCCAGCGGTTCACGTCCAGCCCGGTCAGGTAGCCGCCGACCGAATTGGCCACGCCCGACAGCGCCAGGAACTTGGAAAAGACCAGCGCGCAGATCAGGATGGCAAAGATCATGGCCGAGGTCTGGATCGTCTCCAGCAGCGTCTTGCGCAGCTCCACGCCCTTGATCCCGCGATGGCGGACGACGGCCAGGATGAAGGTGGCAAAGGCGCCGATGCCGCCGGCTTCGGTGGGCGTGAAGATGCCGACGTAAAGGCCCACGACGATCAGCAGGATGATCAGCACCAGCGGCCCGGCCAGCTTCAGCGAGGCCAGCTTTTCGCGCAAGGTGAAGGAATGGCTTTCCTGCGGGGCAAGCGCGGGGTTGCGCAGCACGGTCAGCCAGATCGCCAGGCACAGCACGATGGCAAAGACGACGCCCGGAATGAAGCCCGCGATCAGCAGCGCGCCGATCGAACTGTCGGTCAGGATCCCGTAGACCACCACCAGTGACGATGGCGGGATCATCACCGCCAATGTCCCGGCGATGGCGATCGCGGCCGAGGCGAGGCTCTTGTCATAGCCGCGGTCCAGCATCTGGGGCAGCGCGAGCTTGGTGAAGACGGTGGCGGTGCCGACCGAAGACCCCGAGGCCGCGCCGAAGGCGGCGGCGCCCAGCGTGGTCGAGATGGCAAGCCCGCCGCGCAGGTTGCCAAGCCACTTGGTGGTCGCCTCGAACAGGTCCTCGCCCAGGCCGGCGCGCATGGCGAAAAAGCCCATCAGCAGGAACAGCGGAATGACCGAGAAATGGAAGGAATGGGTGGTGTCGAAGAACACCGTGCCCAGGATCGCGGTCGCGGCCTTCAGCCCGACAAGGCCCGCCAGCCCGAAGGCGCCGACAAGCCCCAGCACGACCATGACGTTGATGCCCAGCAGGATGCCGCCGAACAGGGCGGCAACGCCGATGCCGCCGATGAGAAGGGAGCTCATTCCAGTACCTCTTCGATTTCGTCGAGCGTGCCGCCAAGCGCCACGTAGATCGCATCCAGCAGGTACTGGATCGACAGCAGGGCCAGGCCGAAGAAGACGGCGAACTTGACCGGCCAGATCGGGAAGCGGATCGCGCCGCGTTCAAGCTCTCCGATGTTGTAGCTTTTCAGCGCCATCAGCCAGCCGGCATAGGCGGCCCAGGCGAACAGCACGAAGCCCGCCAGCATCGCCAGCACCTTGGCGGCGCGGGCCAGCGGCGGCGACAGGTGCTGTGTCAGCAGCACGACCTTGATGTGCCCGCCCTTCATCTGGGTCAGCGCGAGCGACAGGAAGATGATCAGCGGCAGCGCGCTTTCGGTCAGTTCAAGCGTGCCGGTGACCGGGCGGTTGAACCCGTAGCGCATGACCACGTTGGACACGACCAGCAGCATGATCAGGAAGACCAGCGCGCCGGAGATCAGCCCGCACAGGGACAGGAATGCGCCGTAGCTGCGGCGCAGGGCATCCAGTGTTTGCATGTCAGGGACTTTCGAAAGGGGGATGGGGCCCGCGCCGCCCGAAGCGAACGGGCGGAACCCCGGGTTGGTGTCAGGACTGGCTGTCGAAGTCGAAGGACCTGACGATCTCGTCGGTCGGAACGCCCAGGGCGTTGGCCTTGTCGATCCATTCCTGGCGCACGTCCATGACGCCCGGATCCTTCAATGCGGCCAGCAGGTCCTGGGTCGGGAAGGGGACGACTTCGACGCCCAGCTCGCCCTTCCACAGCTCGCGCACGCGGGCGTCGTCTTCGTCCAGCACGCGGGCGTATTCGACCAGATAGTCCTTGCCCAACTGGTCGACAATCGCCTTGGTCTCGTCGTCCATGCCGTTGTAGCTGTCCAGGTTCATCGCCAGAAGGTGCCCGAAGGAGGCGCCCAGCGGGATCTCGATGTAGTACTTGGCGACCTCGTCGTATTTCCAGCCGCGCGCCAGCGCCGGGCCGATCGGCGTGCAGTCGATGATCGACCGCTGCAGCGCCTCATAGGCCTCGGACGTGGCGATCGACACGGGCGAGGCGCCAAGCGCCTCGATCAGCTTGGGGTATGCGAACCCGTAGGACCGGATGCGCAGGCCCTTGAGGTCGGCGGCCGATCTTACCGGCTTGGTGCACAGCAGCCCGTAGTTTTCCAGCGGTCGGAAGCCGAAGGCATGGAGGTTCTGGCTGGCCAGTTCCTCGTCGAACTGCGGATAGGTGGCGTGCATCTTTTCCATGAACTCGCCGACCTCAAGCGTGTTCATCGGCTGCGGGATAAAGAAGCCCACGGCGTTGTTCAGCGGCATGAGGTCGGGGAAATAGGGCGTGATGATATCGCCGAAATCGCCCACGCCCGCGGCCAGCGCATCGGGGATCTCGCGGGTCTTGGCGACGGAACCGCCCCAGAAGACCTCGATCTTGTCTTTGCCGCCGGTGCGCTTGGCGAATTCGTCGACCAGCCACTGGGTGGTGATCGCCTGCGCGTCGCCGGCACCCTGCGGCTTGAAGGTGATCCACTTGTAGGTGTCGGCCTGCGCCGTGCAGACAAGGCCAAGCGTTGCCGCCAACGCAACCGCCGACGACCGGAATATGGTTTTCAAAAACATGTGTCCTCCCGAACTTGCGGGCCATCCCGGACCCGTCTGGCCTGACAATCCCGCAGGACGAGGCATGATTCAAATACTGTAATATGATCGCGCCGATACCTTTTCGGCATCGCTCAGCGCCATATCCCCGAACGCACCAGGTCGTTGACGATGTCGCGCACCAGCGCCTCGACCACCTGGATCGCCTTCTTGCTGCGCTGGTCGGCCTTGGTGGCGGTGCACAGCGTCCAGGGCATTTGCGGTTCCACGATGGGGCGGGCTTCCAGCGTGCGGTTCTGCACTTCGGACAACACCCCGCCATAGGTCAGGATCGAGAAGCCGTGGCCGTGGCGGACCAGCGATTTCAGGTGCCAGACCCCGTCGACCCGCTGCACGATGTTCAGCTGTGCGCCGATCCGGTCGGCATGGGTGTCGACCAGGATGCGCAGGAAATTCGGCCGGCTGGGCATGATCAACGGCATCGCCGCCGCCTCGGCCAGGGTATAGCTGTCCTTGTCGAAGGATCCGCAGGGCCCGATCAGGTACAGGTGTTCGACCAGCAGGTCGGTGGTGACGATGTCGTTGCGCACCGGCGCGTCATGCATCACCGCCAGCCCGATCTCGCCCTGCGACAGCCGGTGTTCCAGCGCGTTGGAAAAGCCCTCGATGAACCGCAGCTCGATTTCGGGGTACTCGGCCTTGATCCGCGACAGCAGCGGCGGGGTGATGAATTCGCCCGGCGTCGGCGGCATGCCCACCACCACCACGCCCTGGGGGCGGTCGGCATGGGCGGTCACGTCGTGATGGGCCTGGGCGATCTGGGCCATGATCGCATAGGCGCGCCGCTGCAGGATCTCGCCCGCCTCCGTCAGTTCCATCCCGCGTGCGGTGCGGTTGAAGACCTGCAGGCCCAGGTCGGTTTCCAGCCGCGCGATCTGGCGGCTGAGCGCGGGCTGCGCGATGCGCAACCGCCCGGAGGCGCGGGTCATGTTCTTTTCCTCGGCGACGCAAAGAAAGTAGCGCAGCGTCCGCAGTTCCGGCTGCCAGTCGCCGATGGTGCCCGCCGTGTTTGCAGTTTCCGCCATCCGTCACCCCTCGCCGTTGCTGTAACAGGTGACCGGATCGGGTTCCAGAGACCCCGCCGGGGACACGGTTGATCCTGCTCGCGCTTCTCGTCATGGTGCCGCCGAACCCGTTTTCCCGGTCATCATCTGCGAAAGGCATGACATGCATTACGGCAAGGACCGCCCCGGCATTCTTCAATTCGACCCGTTCAAGGCGATCGTCGCGCCGCGCCCGATCGGCTGGATCGGCACGCTGAACGCCGACGGGGTGCCCAACCTCGCGCCCTATTCCTTCTTCATGCCGCTGGGGGCGAACCCGCACATGATCGCCTTTACCAGCGAGGGGATGAAACATTCCCCGGCCAACGCCAAGGCGCAGGGAGAGTTCACCTTTTCGCTGGCCACCGATGCGCTGAAGGAGGCGATGAACGTGTCGTCCGGCGCGCATCCCGACGGGGCCAACGAATTCGCCCTGGCCGGCCTGACGCCGGGCCGGTCGGTCGCGGTCAGGGCGCCGTTCGTCGCCGAAAGCCCGGCGGCGCTGGAATGCAAGACGATCTCGGTCGCGCCGCTGGTCGACATGGACGGCAACACGGTCAACCGCTACCTGGTGATCGGCCAGGTGGTGCAGACCCATATCCGCGACGAATACATCGTGAACGGCCGCTTCGACACGGCCGGCGCTTCGCCGATTTCGCGGCTGGGCTACCGCGACTATGCCACCACCGATGCGCTGTGGGAGCTGACGCGCCCCGACGACTGATCCGGGATCAGGTCCGGCAGTCGAACCGGAAGCCCGGGTCGCACCGGGTTTTCCGGCGTTCGAAGTCCGCGTCGGTCCCGCCTTCGGGGCGTTGACCAGCGGCAACAGCGTCATGGCATGCATCGGCGACCACGTTCAGGGGCGCGCGGGTGGATGCAGAGCCGGGGGCGCGTCTGCTTTGGCAGGGCGGCCCGGGACACGTGGATGGTCGAGATCGTGGCCAGGCCGGAGGCGGCCGACACGACCGTCGATCCCAAGTCGTCCCCCTTGGAACGTCCCGGCGGTTTCGCGGTTTCCCTTGAAAGGAGAGCGCGATGAAACTGATGAACCGAGACCATTCCACCCCGGGCCGGACGCTTGTTCCCGACACGATCCGCGATCGTCTGCCGGTCAGTCGCGAGGAGCGGCTGGCGCCCTTTGTCTATGGCGGGGGCATGTTGGCGGTGGGGGCCGCGCTGCTGGTGGCCAAGCCGAAGGTCGGGCAGGTTCCGAACCCGAGGCATGGCGGGGACGGGCCGCGCCGGGGGGTGCGCCGGGTGGCGCAGGTCGGGCGGGACAGCCTGCACAGCTTTGCGCCGTCCAACGTGACGGATTCGATCGGGCGGTCGCTGATGATCGGCGGGGTGGCGTTGGTCCTGACGCGGCTGCTGGACGAGATGAGCGGGCGGGACGAGGGGTGACGCCCGGGGGCCCGGCGGCTGTGCGGGCGGGGAGGGGGACAGTATTTTTGCAAAGGTGAAGAGGGGGGAGGTGCGGTGTCCCACGCGTGGGACATTTGGTGGGGTGTTTGTTATCAATGGGTTGTGGAGGCGGATTTACCTGTTGGTAATTTTTGGGACGGGCGTTGGCCTGTTCGGCGGCGGCGCGTTGGGGAAGGTTTTGGCAACAGGTATTTGGGCCAAGAAGAAGCAGGGGGCGCGCGCCGGCACGGGGGCGGCAGTATGGGCGGTGAGCGAGGGGATTTCGCGGGGCGGGTCCGGGCCGGGGCGGCGGCGAAGAGGCGCTTTGGCGAGGCCGGGATATGGGGACCGGGAAACCGGGGGGTGATGCGAGAGGGTGCGCCCCCGGCACGGGGCGCGCGCCCCGTGCCGGATGTCGCGGCTTAGCCGGCGTGCAGCTGGTCGGCGGCCCTGAGGCCGGTCCAGTGGGATTGGCCCACGGTGCTGTTGAGCAGGTAGTCCCCGGCGAAGGCGATGCGCGGGTTCGGGGGGAGATCGGTGAAGGTTTTCAGCGCGCGGATGTAGCCCGCCGGGCGGCGCGCGATGGCGATGTCGTTGCGCTGCAACCGGCGGTCGATGATGTCGAGCGTGGCGAGTTTCGGGTTCGAGGCGATGGCCTCGTCCCACGCCAGGTCGAGGATCTTGTCCGACGAGGCCCCGGCGTGGTCGGCGCAGAAGCGGCCCTTCATCTCGGCGTAGACATCCCAGAGCCCGTCGGCGCGCGGGTTGAAGACGAGGTTCGAGATGATGGAGAACCCGTCCGCCGTGGGCAGGAGCGTTTTCGACGGGATCGGGAAATCGCCGGGTTTGACCACCATGTTCATGATGTGGTGGCCGACATAGGACACCTGATCGAAGAAGGCGCGGCGGGGGGAGTCCAGGCCGGGCATCAGGATCGGGACCATTGTGCCGGGCACCGCCATGACCACCTTGTCGAAGCGGTGTTGCGACAGCACGCCGCCGCATTCGGAAGCGATGGAGATGCCGTCGGGCGTTTCGGTGACCTGGCGCACGTCGGTGGCCAGCGCCAGCCGTGCGCCGGGGTCGTTGGACAGCGCGAGTTCCATCCTGTGGGTCAGCATGCCGACGCCGCGGTCCGCGAACGACCACCAGCCGTTGGACCATTCCAGCCCGCTCATCAGCCAGGCCAGCCAGCCCAGCGAGAAATCCTCGGGTCCGTAGCCGCAGAACATCTGCATCGTGGGTTCGAGGTAGTAATCGACGAAGGCGGGGGAATGCTTGCGGAACCAGTCGCAGGCGAGGTCGTCGTCCAGCGCCACCGCCGTGGTGAGGTCGCGCGGGTCGTTGCGTTTGAACTGGGCGAAGAGCCTGGGAAAGGCGAGGCCGAGCGCGGCCTTTTCCTTGAGCGGAATGGCGTCGTTCCTCAGGATGTCGGTGACCGAGAAGCTGCGCTGGCGGATCAGCTTTTCGCGCTTGTAGAGCAGGGTCTGTTCGTGGGTTTCGGTCAGTTCTACCCGGGGCAGCGTGTCGTAGATGCCAAGGGCGCGGGCCTGGTCGATCAGGTTGGTTTCGGAACTGATGAAGGCGAAGGCGCCGGTGATGCGCCAGCCGCCCTGCCAATGGACCGACCGGCAGCGTCCGCCGGCGTCGGTGTTGCGATCAAAGATCGTGACCTGGTGGCCGAGGTCGCGCAGGCGCAGGGCGGCGCCCAGGCCGGCGATGCCGGCGCCGACGATGGCGATATGCATGGGGGCGATATTCATGGGGGGCGTCCTTCTCAGAGCGGGTCGCGGCGCAGCGGCATAGTCATGCAGTGGATGGAGCCGCCCCCGGTTGCGAACTGGTCCAGGTGCGGGTCCAGCACGTCGAAGCCTTCGGCGCGCATCGCCGCGTTCGCGCGGGCGCAGTGGTTGGGGCTGATGATGCGGTCGTTGCCAAGCGCCAGCACGTTGCAGGCCATGTGGTGCATGGCTTCCTTGTAGCTGACCGGGATGACCTTGATCCTGCAGGCGTCCAGCCACGCGAGGAAGTCGTCGTCCAGCACGTCGGCGCAGGCGATGGCCATGTCCTGGTTCAGCATGCAGAAGATCACGTCGAGATGCAGGAAATGTTCGGCGAAGGGGACGGCGATGGCGTCCCATCCTTCGGCGCGGAACCAGTTCACCAGCTGTTCGGCGCCCGATTTTTCGGTCCGCCCGCCGGAATAGCCCACGACCATGCGGTTCCGGCCGATCACGTGGATGTCGCCGCCTTCGACGTTGCCGTTGCTGGCGACCTTCCAGATCGGGCAGTCGATGGATTGGTAGAAGGACAGGATCGGGCCCAGTTCGCCGCGCCGCTGGGGGCGTTCCATCTGGGTCAGCATCACGCCCCAGGGCGTCATTTGCGAGCTGTCGCGTGTGTAGATCTGGTAGGGCAGGCCGTCGAGCGGGTCGAGGTAGTGGCGTGTGACGCCGGCGGTGTCGAGCGCGCTTTCCATCTCGCCATACTGAGCCATCAGGGTCTGGGGATTGGCCTGTTGCCCGGCATCCAGCGCGCGGCGCGCGATGTCGTTGGTGGGGATCCATTCGTAGTGATCGGGGCGGCAGAGCAGCACGTCGCGAAGGACGCCCGTTTCCGAAGCGATGGACCAGGTCATGGGCGGCGTCTCCTTGGAGAAATTGGGGTTTCAGAGGGGTTTAGCCGGTAAGTCGCTATCGTTGAATGACGATTCTTGTTACTTCACTTTTGGGTTTTTCAAAGTGAAAGGGCGCAGAATGGCGTTCGATCCGATGGATCTGCGGTTGCTGAGGATCTTTCAGACCGTGGTCGAGGCCGGGGGGTTTTCCGCGGCGCAGGCGCCGCTGAACCTGTCGCTGGCGACGATTTCCAACCATGTGTCCACGCTGGAAGGGCGGCTGGGCGTGGTGCTGTGCCGGCGCGGGCGGTCGGGATTCGCGCTGAGCGAGCGGGGGCAGGCGGTGTATGAGGAATTCATCCGCCTGTCGGCCAGCATCGGGCAGTTCGACGCGCGGCTGCGCAGCCTGAAGGGGGAGATGACGGGCACGCTGTCGATCGGGCTGGCGGACAACACGATCACCGATCCGGGCGCGCGGCTGGACCGGGTGTTCGCGCGGTTCACCGATGCGGCGCCCTTGGTGACGCTGTCGCTGGCCACGCGGCCGCCGCACGAGAACCTGCGGGACCTGGTTTCGGGGCAGCTGGATATCGCGGTGGCGAGCTTTCCAAGGGTGATTTCGGGGCTGAGTTACCTGCCGCTGTATGGCGAACGGCACCTGTTCCATTGCGGGTCGGGGCATCCGTTGTTCGACGTGGCGGAGGATGCGATCGACCTGGAGGTCGTGCGCGGGCAACGGATCGTGGGGCGGTCCTATTGGGGGGCGCGGGATATGCGGGGCTTTGCGCTGCCCGAGCCGAGCGCGCTGGTGGGGGACATGGAGAGCGAGGCGCAATTGATCCTGTCGGGGCGCTACGTGGGGTATCTGCCGGGGCATTATGGCGGGCGGTACGTGCAGGAGGGGCGGATGCGGGTGATCCGGCCGGATCTGTTTGCCTATGACGCGCCGTTCCAGGCGGCGTTCGATCCCGAGGTGCGGCAGAAGGCGGCGGCGGGACTGTTCCTGGACCTGCTGGAGGAGGCGTTCGCGGGTCTGTCATCCGTCGGGGTGCGGAAGTAGAAGGCGGCACGGCCGGGCTTTTGCCGGCCATTGCGACGAAGGTTTCCCCCCGATGACCCAACCAATGATCGAAGAGTTGCGGGCCGTGTTGGGCCCGCTTGGCTGCCTGACCGGGGCCGGGATGGCGGCAAGCGCGCAGCTGTGGGATCTGAACGAGACCTCCGCGCAGGAGATGCCGCTGGCGCTGCTGCGCCCTGCGAGCGTCGAGGAGGTCAGCGCCGCGCTGGCGATCTGTCACCGGCATGGGCAGGCGGTGGTGCCGCAGGGTGGCATGACCGGGCTGGCGGGGGGCGCGAACCCGAGGGCGGGGGATGTGGCGCTGTCGATGGCGCGCTTTGCCGGGGTCGAGGAGGTCGATCCCGCGTCCGCCACCATGACCGTGAAGGCGGGCACGGTGCTGGAGGTGGCGCAACGGGCGGCGGAGGCGGAGGGGTTGCTGCTGCCGATCGACCTGGGGGCAAGGGGGTCCTGCCAGATCGGCGGGGCGATCGCGACCAACGCGGGGGGGATCCGGGTGCTGATGCGGGGCAGCACGCGCGACAACCTGCTGGGGATCGAGGCGGTGATGGCCGATGGCACGGTGATTTCGCACCTGACGAAGTACAAGAAGGACAACACCGGGTATAACCTGACCCATCTGCTGGCGGGGTCCGAAGGCACGTTGGCGGTGATCACGCGGGCGGTGATCCGGCTGCATCCGCTGCCGGCGATGACCGATACGGCGCTGTGCGCGGTCGAGAATTTCGGGCAGGTGATCGCGCTTTTCACGCGGTTCCGGAGGGATCTGCGGCTGTCGGCTTTCGAGGTGATGTGGGCGGATTATTTCCGCTGGTGCGGGGGCGAGGGGCTGTTTTCGCAGGTGCCGCCGCTGGTGCTGCTGGTCGAGGCGGAAGGGCCGGGGCTGGAAGGCGCGCTGGAACAGGCGATCATGGACGAGCTGGTTTATGACGCGCTGATCCCCAAGTCGCTGGCCGAAGTGCGGAAGTTCTGGGAGGTGCGGGAAAGCAGCAATGTCGCCTGGCCGGTGACCAATGCGGTGAACCTGGACGTCAGCCTGCCGCTGGAGGCGATGGAGGGGTTCGCGACCACCTGCATGACGCGGATGAAGGCGCTGGGCGAGGGCGTCGCGCCTTATGTCTTCGGGCATGTGGGGGATGGTAACCTGCACCTGGTGGTGGGGCTGCCCGAGGCGGATCCGAAGCTGATCCATGCGGTGGACCAGATCGCCTATGACCAGGTGCGGGCGGTCAACGGGTCGGTGTCCGCCGAACACGGGGTCGGGACCGAGAAACGCGACTGGCTGGGCTATTCGCGCAGCCCCGAGGAAATTGCCGTGATGCGGGCGATCAAGGCGGCGCTGGATCCAAAGGGGATCCTGAACCCCGGCAAGGTGATCTGAGTGCGGCCGGCCCCGTGAAGGGCCGGCCTGATGCCTCAGGCGCGCAAGGCCTCCGGGATCCAGTCGCCGTGGGCGGCCATCAGATCGTCCACCAGCTGGCGGATCTGGGCGGGGTCCAGTTCGGCGGCGGTATGCGGATCCAGCATCGCGGCGTGCAGGACGTGGTCGCGGTTGCCGGTCAGGACGGCTTCGACCGTCAGCTTCTGCACGTTGATCTGGGTCTGGATCAGGGCGGCCAGGTGCATGGGCAGATCCCCCACGGCGGTCGGCTGGACGCCCTGGTGATCGACCAGGCAGGGGACTTCGACACAGCAATCCTGCGGCAGGTTGGTGATGCAGCCCGTGTTCATCACGTTGCCGTAGATCACGCGGGGTGTGCCGGTTTCCATGGAATGGATGATTTCGACCCCGTATTCGACCGACCGTTCGATTTCCAGGGGCTTGGAGGGGTCCTTGAGGTCCTTGGACAACGTCGCCCAGCGGTCGATCTGGCGTTCGCAGCGGCGGGGGTATTCATCGATGGGCACGTTGAAGGTTTCGATCAGGTCCGGGCGATGGGACTTGATGTACCAGGGCACGTATTCGGCGAAATGTTCCGAGCTTTCGGTCACGAAGTAGCCGAAGTTCCGGTAGAGGTCATAGCGCACGCGGTTCCAGTCGGGCACGCGGCCCTCGGCGATGACCTTGTCCAGCAGGGGATAGAGGCTTTGGCCCTTGCGTTCGAGTTTGAGGTAGAAGGCCACGTGGTTGATGCCGGCGACGAGGTAGTCGATTTCGTCCAGCGGCACGCCGATATCTTCGGAGAGTTCCCGCGCGGTGTAGCGGACCGAATGGCACAGGCCCACGGTGCGGATCTTTGACGCGCGCGCGAGGCCAAGGCAGTTGATCGCCATCGGGTTGGCGTATTGCAGGAACATCACGTCGGGGCAGAGGCGTTCCATCTGATGCGCCATGTCGAGGATCACGGGCAGGGTGCGGATGCCACGCATGATGCCGCCGATTCCCAGCGTATCGCCGATGGTCTGTTCCAGACCGTATGACTTGGGGATGTCGAAATCGGTGGTGGTGCCCGGGCGGTAGCCGGCGACCTGGATCATGTTGATCGCGTATGTCGCCCCATCGAGGGCGCGCGAGAGGTCCAGCGTGGTCTCGATCGTGGCGTTGGTGCCCAGCGTCTGGTTCACGCGCCGGGCGATGAGGCCGGAGTCCTCCAGCCGCTGCGCGTCGATGTCGTAGAGCATGATATGGGCGTCCGACAGCTCAGGATAGCCGAGGATGTCGCCGATCAGGTTCTTGGCGAAGACAGTGCTTCCGGCGCCGATGAAGGTGATCTTGGGATGGGCCATTTGAATGTTCCTTGGACACTAGACCGGGCGCAGGACGATGCCGTCGGCATCGAAGGGCGCGGCACGGTCGCAGGTGGTGGCGGGGCGCAGGATCTGTTCCGACGTGGCGGCGCGGGCGACGGTTTCGATGACGTCCAGCACGTGCAGCGCGCGGCCAAGGGCGGCCTGCGGTTCGCGGTCTTCGTTCAGCGCCATGGCCATGTCGGCCAGTCCAAGGCTGCGGTAATCGTTCCATTGGCCGTCGATGCCGCCGAACCTGTCGGTTTCGGTGTCGATCACCGTCCAGTCGCCGCCGGTGCTGTGGCGGACCTTGCCGCCGAACTGGTCGGGGTCGGCCAGGCGGACCGACCCGCCGGTGCCGAAAAGTTCGATGAAGGGCATGTCGTGCGCCTTCACGTCCCACGACATGCCGAACATGACCTGCGCGCCGGAGGCGAAGTGCAAAAGGCTCCAGCAGGTGGTGGGCACGTCCACGGGGATGTCGGTGTTCTGGAACGGGCCGTCGGCGGTGACGCGGCGGGTGGCCTGCGGGGTCGATGACATGGCGGCGACGCGGTCGACCGGGCCCAGCAGGTTGACCAGCAGGGTGATGTAATAGGGCGCCATGTCCAGCAGCGGGCCGCCGCCTTCGCGGTAGAAGAAGGCCGGGTTGGGGTGCCAGCCTTCCATGCCCGGGGACAGGAAGAAGGCGGTGCCGCCGATGATGGTCCCCAGGTCGCCGCCGTCGATCAGGCGGCGGGCGTGCTGGTGCGCAGCGCCAAGGAAGGTGTCGGGCGCGACGCAGAGCATCAGGTGCATGTCGCCGGCCAGATCGGCCAGCTGGCGGGCGGCGTCGACGGTGACGGCCAGCGGTTTTTCCGAATAGACATGCTTGCCCGCCTGCAGCGCCGCGGTGGTGACGGCCACGTGGGCCGAGGGCGGCGTCAGGTTCAGCACGATGTCGATGTCGTCGCGCGTCAGCAGCGCGTCGGTGGTCATGGCGGGCAGGCCGAATTCGGCGCCCCGGCGCGCGGCCAGGTCCTGATCCAGATCGGCCAGCGCGCGGATGTCGATCGCCTGGAAGGCGCGCGCGTTGCGCAGGTAGTGGGGCGCGATGTTGCCGCAGCCGATGACGCCGATGCCAAGGGTCTTCATGTGGTGTCTTTCCGTCTGTCTCCGGTCCCGGAAAACCGCCCCGGTCCGGGGTGTTCGATGCGCCAGTCGGGGGGGTGGTCGTGGCGCTTGTCAGTTATTGGATACTTGGATACAACTAGCGGCGAAATCTGTCCAGCACTCAAGAGAGGCTCGTATGCGCATCGGTTTCTATACCAATTACACGCCGGAAATCGCGGCATTCGCCGAAAGGATCGGCTTTCGGTCGCTGGAACTGTCGGCCTGGCCGCATTCCTTCGTGAACCCGGAACGGGCGACGACGGCGGAAACCGACGCGATGATGAAGGACCTCGCCGCGCGCGATATCGAGGTGTCGGCGCTTGGCTATTATCCGAACGTCCTGTCGCAGGACGAGGACGAGGCCGAACACGCCCGCGACTACCTGATGAAGGTGATCACCCAGGCCAGGCGCCTCGGCGTGCCGGTGGTGGCGACGTTCGCGGGCCGCAACCCGCACCTGTCGGTCGAAGACAACCTGCCGGGCTTCAAGGAGGTCTATTCGCGGATCATGGACCACGCCGAGACGGAAGGCGTGAAGATCGCCATGGAGAACTGTCCGATGATGGACCGGTTCACCATGGAGGGCGAGAACATCGCCTTCAGCCCCGAGATCTGGAAGGCGCTGTTCGAGCTGGTGCCGTCGGACCATCTGGGCCTGGAACTGGACCCGTCGCATTTCATCTGGCAGCGGATCGATTACGTGAAGGCGGTGAAGAGCTTTGGCGACCGGATCTTTCACGTGCACGCCAAGGACATGGAAATCCGCCACGACCTGCTGGCCGAAAGCGGGATCTACGGCGTGGCGCTCAGCCGGTTCGACGGGTTGGGCCACGGCTGGTGGCGGGCGCGCACCCCGGGCTGGGGCGAGGTCGACTGGGCGGCGCTGATCACCGCGCTGATCGAGGTGGGCTACAAGGGCAACATCGACATCGAGCACGAAGACGACGTCTTTGCCGAGGTCACCCGCACGTCCAGCGTGATCACCGAGGAAGAGATCGTGTCGAAATACGGGACCGAGCGGAAGGGGCTGGAACTGGGCTACAAGACGCTGGCGCAATATGTCCCGAACGCCCGCTGGCCCGGCGTGGCCTGAAGATGACGCCGGCGTGTCGCGGTATTGTTGTTCCCGGTAACGGACGGTTATTCTGGCCCGCAGGGCAGTCATGCGGGTCGGGAAGGACGGGCGGGATATGAAACAGGCGGTGCGCAGCAAGAATGGCGGCAAGGCCGGCAAGGGCGGGCTTAGGATCGGCAGCATCGCCGCGCCACGCCGTGTCACGTTCGCGGAACTGGCCTATGGCCAGATCCGCGATGCGATCCTGACGACGCAGATCCTGCCGGGGACGGCGGTGTCGGAAAACGATCTGGCGGCGGCGACGGGTGTCAGCCGGACGCCGATCCGCGAGGCCGTGCACCGGCTGGTCGAAGACCGCCTGCTGCAGGTCGATCCGGTGCTGGGCACCATCGTGTCGCTGATCGACACGGCGCGGGCCGAACAGGCGATATTCGTCCGCCGGGTCGTCGAACGCGAGGTGCTGTCGAACAAGGGCCGGCTTGGCGCCGATGAGCTGGCCGAACTGGACGCGCAGATCGGCGAACATGAAAAGGCCATAAGGGCAGGGGACGAGATCGCCGCCGCGCGGCTGGATTTCGATTTCCACCTGTTGCTGATGACCGTCTGCGGCTGTGCCGAGGCCGGCGTGGCGATCCGCGCGATTTCCGGCGACATCACCCGGATCATGTACCTGTCGGGCGCGGACGGCGATTATTTCGCCTCTGTCGCCGCCGATCACCGCGACCTGGTGGACTTGCTGCGCAAGGGGGACTTTGCCCAGGCGCTGGACCTGCTGGACCGGCACCTGGGCGGCTTTGTCGTCGACCAGGAACGGCTGAAGGGCCAGTCAGCGGATTATTTCGTCACCTGACCTTGCGCCGCGCCGTCACCGGCGCGGCGTTTTTCCGGCGGATCTTCAGAGGCCAAGCGCGCGCATGAAGCCCGCCTCGTCGATCTCGATCACCTCGTTGCCGGTGGCGGGGGGTGCCAGGTGGGCGCGCAGGCTGTCGGGATCGGACAGCTGGACATGGGACCACCCGAAGCCCGCAAGGATCGGGCCGAACTGCGGAACCGCGATGTCGACGCCCAAAGGCGGCACGCCGGCGTCCACCATGAAACGCTTGATTTCCTCGTAGCCCTGGTTGTTCCACAGGATGATGCGCACCTTGGTTCCCGCTTCGACGGCCGAGGCCAGTTCGCCGATTGTGAACATCAGACCGCCATCGCCGATCAGGCCGAAGACCGGGCGGTCGGGTTGGCCGATGGCCGCGCCGATGGCGGCGGGCAGGGCATAGCCCAGGGTTCCGTAGCCGGTGGCCGAACAGAACCAGCTGCCGGGTGCCAGGCCGCCGAAAGCGATGCAGCCCGAATAGACCGGCTGGCAGCTGTCGCCGACGATGATCGCGTCGGGGCAGGCCTGCGCGACGATGTCCATCAGCGTCAGCCCGGCAGACAGGACCGGCGGCAGGGTGTCGCGCACGCCGTCGCGGATGGCGGCGGCGCGGGTGGCGGCGGCGTCCAGGTCGGGCGCGCGTTCGGGTGCCAGGTCGGGCAGGGCGTCCAGCAGGGCGGTCACGGTCTCGGCCACGTCCGCCAGAATGGGCAGGTCGGGCAGCAGGCCGCGCGTCAGCCCTTCGGGATCCAGGTCGACGCGGATCAGGGTGGCGGGGACGTCGGACTTGGCGGGCAGCGTGTCGGCGAAGTCGGTCGGGCCCAGTTCGGTGCCAAGCGCCAGGATCACGTCGGATCCGCGCATCAGGTCGGTCACGCCCTTGAAGTCGCCGCAGACCGGCACCGCCAGCGGATCGGTTTCGGGCAGGATGCCGCGCCCGTTGACCGTCATGTGCACCGGCGCGCCGATGCGGCGGGCCAGGGTGCGGATGTCATTGGCCGCCTTCTGCGCGCCGCCCCCGGCGATGATCATGGGGGCCTTGGCGTCGCTCAGTGCCGTCACCGCCTGATCCAGCGCCGCGCGCGACGGTGCGGGCGGGAAGGGCGCGTTGAAGCGGCGGGCGGGCGGCTGGTCGGCGGCGTCCTGGGTCAGCAGGCCGACCGGGATCTGGATGTGCACCGGGCGCGGGCGCGCCGAGGAGAACAGCGCGAAGGCGCGGGCCAGCACCGGTTCGACCTCGCTGGCATCCAGGATCGTGTGGCTGAAGGCGCTGACCGTTTCGGCCATGGCGCTTTGGTTCTTGATCTCGTGCAGGTGGCCGCGGCCCGAACCGATCTCGCCCACGGAATTGACGGTGGAGATCACCAGCATCGGGATGGAATCGCCGTAGGCCTGGCCCATGGCGGTGGCGATGTTGGTCATGCCGGGGCCGGTGATGATGAAACAGACGCCGGGCTTGCCGGTCACCCGCGCGTAGCCGTCGGCCATGAACCCGGCGCCCTGTTCGTGGCGCGGCGTGACATGGTCGATCTGCGCGCCGTCCAGTGCACGGTACAATTCGATCGTGTGCACACCGGGAATACCGAAGACGACATCGACCCCGTTGGCCTCGAGAGTCTCGACCAGATACTTCGCCAGATTTCGCATTTCGGTCTCCTGTTCTGCGCAAGTTCAGCGGCCCCGCCCTGTAGCCGGAATGCAGCCGCAAGTGCCAGCAGGTCGATTTCAGGATGCCCAATAAACGACAGCATGCCTATCAATTCGGCCCAATCTTTATGCGCCGGTGCGCATTTGCGGACGATTTGATAAACCGATTTACTGAAATCCCCGCAGCCCCCTTGGAAGGGACCGGGCAAGTGATCCACGACGGTGTCGACCGCAACAGAATCGCAGCCCCCGATACAGATCACCATGCATTCCGCGCCCGCCCATCTTCCGCACGTTCGCGTGCCCGCGCCCTTGTTTCCAAGGGCGATGCTATGACCGGAAAGCCGCCCGTCCGGCGTGCCCGTGCGGTCACGATCCGCGATGTCGCCAAGCGCGCGCGCGTGTCGGCGGCGGCGGTGTCGCGGCATTTCAACCAGCGGATCGTGCTGCCGGAAGCGACGGTGAAGCGGATCGAGACCGCGGCGAGCGACCTGGGGTATCGGCCCAACGTCGCGGCGCGACGGCTGAAGACCGGCAGCAGCGAATCCCTGGGCATCGTCATCTCGGACGTGGCCTATCCGTTCTTCGGCGCGGTCGCGAGCGCGGCCGAGGCGGAATGCGCGCGCAACGGCTACAGCCTGCTGATCCTCAACAGCCGCAACATCGCCGAGAACGAGATCGCGTTCCTGCAGCGGATCGAGGACGCGCAGGTCGACGGCGTGCTGCTGATGACCAACCATTCGGTCCAGGACAAGCTGGTCGAGACGATCAACCGGGTGAAGAACGTGGTGCTGGCCGACGAGGATGTCGAAGGCGCCGATGCCTCGCGGCTGTTCGCGCGCAACTTCGAAGGCGCGCGGATGGCGGTCGACCACCTGATCGAGAACGGGCACACGCGCATCGCCTTCGTCGGCGGCGACCCGGGGCTGTTGTCGACCCGCGAGCGCCGGCGCGGCTGGCACGATGCGCTGACCGATGCGGGGCTGACCCCGGATCCCGAGCTGGAGCTGTTTCCGGGCTACAGGATCGACAGCGGCGAGGCGGCCTTTGCCGCGTTCGACGCGATGGATCATCCGCCCACGGCGATCTTTGCCATCGCCGACATGATCGCCATCGGGCTTTTGCGGGCGTTCCATGCCCACGGGCTGCGGGTGCCGCAGGCGGCGTCGCTGATCGGGTTCGACGACACGTTCCTGATGGATGTGCTTGACCCGCCGATGACCACCGTCCGCCAGTCGCCCGAGGTCTTCGGGACGCGCGGCATCCAGCTGTTGCAGCAGACGGTCGAGGGCAAGCTGGACGCGCCGGAAACGGAATATGTCGATGTCGAGCTGGTCAGGCGCAGCTCCGTCGGTGCGCCGCGACAGGGCCGCCACTGGCGGGACGTCGGCGACAGCCATCCACCGGGTCACCCCCGGCAGATACCGTCAACATGACAAGACAGGGAAACAACAAATGAACAGACTATTCTCGAAAGACGCGGCCGAGATCCTCGTCGGCAAGCTGCGTGACGGCCATATCGACCGGCGCGCGTTCCTGACCGCGCTTGGCGCGATGGGCATGACCGTGGCGCTGAAACCCGGCATGGCGCATGCAGAGGCCAGCGAAGTGGTGCTGTGCAACTGGGGCGGCGCGGCGGTCGATGCCTTCCAGGAAGCCTTTGGCAAGCCCTTCACCGACACGACCGGCGTCAAGCTGGTGGTCGAAGGCGCGGGCCCCTCGACCGGTGCGATCCGCACCATGGTCGACAGCGGCAACGTGATCTGGGACGTCACCGACGGCGGGCTGATCGACGGCATGACGCTGGGCGCGGGCGGTTTCGTGGAACCGATCGACTATTCGATCGTCGACAAGTCCAAGGTGCGCGAGGGTCTCGCCCAGGAATACGGCATCGGCAACTACACCTTCGCGTCGGTGCTGACCTACAACAAGTCCAAGTTCGACACCGCACCGACCAGCTGGACCGACTTCTTCGATTTCGACAAGTTCCCCGGCAAGCGCACCATGTGCAAATGGGTGCAGGGTCAGCTGGAACTGGCGTTGCTGGCCGACGGCGTGGCGGTCGAGGACCTGTATCCGCTGGACGTCGACCGGGCTTTCGCGAAACTCGAACCCTACCTGGACGACATCATCTTCTGGGAAGGCGGCGCCGGCAGCCAGCAGCTGTTCCGCGACGAAGAGGTCACCATGGGCATCATCTGGCACACCCGCGCCAAGCTCTTGCGTGACGAGAACCCCGATTTCACCTGGACCTGGAACGGCAACATGCTGTCGACCTCGGCCTGGTCGGTGCCCAAGGGCAACCCGGCGGGCAAGACCGTGTTCGAATTCATCAACTCTTCGCTGGATCCGGCCGGCCAGGTCGTGCTGCTGCGCCTGATGGGCAATGGCCCGACCAACCCCGAGGCGGAAACGATGATGACGGACGAAGACCGCGCCATCAACCCGACGTCGCCGGGCAACACCGACGGCCAGGTGCTGATCAACGCCGCCTATTACGCCGAAAACGAGGCCGAGCTGCAGAACCAGTTCCTGGACTTCATCGCCGTCTGATCGGGGATACACCCTGCGCCGGCCCCGTCGCGGGGGCCGCATGAAAGCATCGCCGGCCCCGTCGCGGGGGCCGCATGAAAACATCGCCGGCCCCGTCGCGGGGGCCGGCACACTGACATTCGTGCCGGCCCGTCGGGGCGGTGCGGGGCGCGACAAGAAGAGAGACTCATGCCATCGCGATTTGAACGATACGCATTGCTTCTGACCCTGCCCGCGGGTGTGGTGGTGCTGGCGCTATACGCCTACCCGATCCTGCAGGTCCTCAGCCTCAGCCTGACCGAAGGCAAGGGCGCGCTTTACAACTACACCTACCTGTTTCACAGCCGGGCGGTCGCAAAGGTCGTGCGCACCACCGCCAGCGTGGGCATCTACACCACCGCGATCACCCTGGTCATCGCCTATGCCATCGCCTTCGGCATGATCCACATGAAGGAAGGCCAGCGCCGGGTCGCGATGCTGCTGGTGCTGATCCCGTTCTGGATTTCGGTGCTGGTCCGGGCCTTTGCCTGGATCACCATCCTGCGCAGCCAGGGCATCCTGAACGGCGCGCTGATGGGGATGGGCGTTCTGAGCCAGCCTCTGGAGCTGGTCTACAACCGCCTGGGCGTGACCATCGGCATGGTCCATTACATGGTGCCCTTCGCGGTGCTGCTGATCTACGCCAACCTCACCGATATCGACCGCCGCGTGATCCAGGCGGCGCGGTCGCTTGGGGCGCGGCCCATGACCGTGTTCCTCAAGGTCTGGCTGCCGATGAGCGCGGCGGGCATCGGGGTCGCGTCGCTGTTCGTGATGGTCTTCACCCTGGGCTTCCTTGTCACGCCGGCGTTGCTGGGCGGGGGCAAGACGCTGATGATCGCCGAATACATCTCGGTCCAGATTTCCACGACCCGGCGCTGGGACCTGGCGACGTCGCTGTCGACCGCGCTGCTGATCGTGGTGGCCGTGCTGATCGCCATCGCGCTGCGCAGCCCGGCCATGCGGTCCGCCTTTGGGGGGGCAAGGAAATGAGAACCCGGTCTTCCGCACAGCTGCGCCGCACCCTGCTGATGGCGATCTGCTGGGCCTGTCTTCTGTTCCTGTTCCTGCCGGTTCTGGTCGTCATTCCGGTGTCGCTGACCGACAAGACCTACCTGTCGCTGCCCGAGCACGGCGTGTCCCTGCAGCACTATGCGTCGGTGGCCGAACCCGAAAACGGCTGGATGACGGCCATGGGCCATTCGCTGATCATGGCGATCACGGCGGCCATCGTGTCGACCATGCTGGCCGCGGCGTTTTCCATCGGCGCCTGGGTGAAATCGGGCTGGTGGCCGTCCGCGATCCGCATCCTGATGCTGTCGCCGATGATCGTGCCGCCGATCATCTACGCGGTGGGCATGGTGCGCGTGCTGTCGGGGCTGCGCCTGATGGATACGTTCATCGGCGTGCTGACCGTGCATGTCATCCTGGGCCTGCCCATGGCGCTGCTGGCCATCGCCGCGTCGCTGTCGAATTTCGACAACCGCGTGGTGCTGGCGGCCCGCAGCCTGGGCGCCGGTCCCTTCACCATCTTCGCCAAGGTGATCCTGCCCAACATCGTGCCGGGCCTGGGGGCGGCCGCCTTTCTTGCCTTCATCACGTCCTGGGACGAGATCACCGTCACCCTTTTCATCACCGCCCGGAACTTCGTGACCCTTCCGCGGCGGATCTACACTTCGATCGCGGATTCCATCGATCCGGCGCTCGCCTCCATCGCCACCATTCTGCTGTTGGTGACGGTCGTGGTGCTGGTCGGGCGGCTTTTCTTCACCGGGAAGCCCAAGGAAAGCGCGGCGAAATGACCCCCTCCATCATCAGCGAAAGGATATGCAGATGAGCCACGGACACGCCATGAGCCAGTTCGAGTACAAGGAGAGCAAGTTCTTCTCGACCTTTGCCTCCGTCCCCGAACCGGCCTTCGAAGACCCTGCCGAACAGACCGCCGTCTGGGGTCGCCAATGGGGCTGCACCAACGATGTCGGCAAGCTGCGCGCGGTGCTGGTGCACCGCCCGGGCGACGAGCTGAACATCGTCGACGGCAACATGCCCATGCCCGAGGTCGGCGGTTTCGGCGACCCGGACAAGGGCTGGTACTGGATGGGCAACGAGCTGCCGGACCTGGCGGCGATGCAGACAGCCCATGATCAGCTGACCGGCATCCTGCGCGACAACGGCGTCGACGTGATCAACATCGACAAGGCCGCGCCGGGCGCGATGAAGCAGATCTATACCCGCGACAGCTGCATTTCCGTCAAGGGCGGCGCCATCGTCACCCGCCTGGCCCGCAAGGTCCGCCGGGGCGAGGAACTGCCCGTCACCCGCGCGCTGGCCGAAGCCGGCTGCCCGATCCTGGGCACGATCACCGGTTCGGGCGTCTTCGAAGGCGGTGGTTTTGCCCTGATCGATGAAAAGACCGCCGTCTGCGCCGTTTCGATCGCCTGCAACGAGGAAGGCGTGCGCCAGCTCGAAGGGATCCTGAACTACCTGGGGATCGAGCTGATCAAGCTGCCGATGCCGGGCTACCGGATCCACATCGACGGCGCGTTCAACATGATCGACGTCGACAAGGCCATCGTGAACACGAACGAATTGCCCTATTTCTTCATCGACTACCTGAAGAAGCGCGGCATCAAGCTGATCGAGCTTCCGCCCGATGACAGCGCGTTCTCGCTCAACAGCCTCGCGATTGCCCCCGGCAAGCTGATCATGCACGGCAGCCGCACCAAGCGCCTTGAAGACCGGCTGGACGAAGCAGGGGTCGAGCTGATCACCTGCGATTACGAACCGGTCGAGGCAGGTGGTGGTGGCATCCACTGTTCGACCTCGCCGCTGGCACGGGACGCCATCTGACATGGCTCTTCTCGTTGTCGAAAACCTGACAATGACCTACGGCAAGGTTACGGCGCTCGACGACGTGTCGCTTACGGTCGAGGAGGGGGAGTTCATCACCCTCCTCGGCCCGTCGGGGTCGGGCAAGACCACCTTGCTGATGTCCATTGCCGGGTTCACCCACCCGACCGCCGGCGACATCGGTTTCGACGGTCGCAACATCACCAACCTCGAACCCGAGGATCGGGATTTCGGCCTGGTGTTTCAGGGCTACGCGTTGTTTCCGCACCTGACGGTGGCGGACAACGTCGCCTTTCCGCTGAAGGTGCGCAAATGGGACAAGGCGCGGATCAAGGCCCGGGTGGCCGAGATCCTGGACCTGGTCGGCATGGGCCACCTGGCGAACCGCAAGCCCAGGGAATTGTCGGGCGGTCAGCAGCAGCGTGTGGCACTTGCGCGGGCGCTGTCCTTCGGGCCGCGCGTTTTGCTGCTGGACGAACCGCTGTCGGCACTGGACCGGATGCTGCGGGAATCCATGCAGCAGGAATTGCGCCGCCTGCACCGCGAGACCGGCGTGACCTTCCTGTACGTGACCCACGACCAGCAGGAAGCGCTGACCATGTCGGACCGCGTCGCCGTGTTCGAAAAGGGCCGGATCGTGGAATGCGACACCGCGCAGCGCCTGTTCCGGGCGCCCAAGACCCGTTTCGTGGCCGAATTCCTGGGCGAGAACAATTTTGTTCAGGGAACGCGCATTAACGGCACATGGTCGGCCTTTGGGTCCAGCTTTACCCTGCCTGCCGAGCGTGACGCGCCCGCCGACTGCACGGATGCAACCCTGTGGCTGCGCCCCGGGGACATCGCCTTTGGGCCCGGCGACGGCAGCGGCGTGATCATCGAAGGCGTGGTCGAGGATGTCGTCTTTGTCGGCACGCTGAACAACGTGCACCTGCGGCTGGGCACCGGCGAAGAAATCGTCGCCTCGGTTCCCGACGACCTGGTCCCGGACGAGGTCATGGGCAAGACGCTGACTTTCAACGCCCGCCCGGGCTCTGTCGGCGTGATTGCCGAAAATACCTGACGGGCGCCGCGCGCGCCCGTTCCGACCCGCCCCTTCGGGCCCGAAATACCAAGGAAAGACAAATGGCTGGCAAGGCCTCACTCAAGGAAATCACACTGCCGGATTACGGCGTGCCGCGCTTTATCCCGAAGATCCCGGAAGCGGTCTATCAGGCCCGCTATGCCCGGCTGATGGACAAGATGGCCGAGGCCGGCATGGACGCCATCGTGGTCTATGGCGACCGCGAACATGCGGCCAGCATCGCGTACCTGACGGGGTTCGACCCGCGTTTCGAAGAGGCGCTGTTCATCGCCGTTCCCGGCAAGGCGCCGGCCATCATCACCGGCCCCGAGAACGTGGGTCTGGCCGGTGTCGCGTCGCTGGATTGCACGGCGCTGCTGTGGCCGGGCTTTGGCCTGCTGGGGCAGGACCGGACGACATCCCGCCTGTTCGAGGACGTTCTGGCCGAGGCCGGGCTGGCCAAGGGCCAGAAGATCGGGCTGGTCGGCTGGAAATACTTCGCGGCCAACGAGCTGGGGCAGGGCGGCGATGCGGTCGATCTGCCGGCCTATATCGTGCAGGCGATCGCGGCCCTGGGCCCGGTCGTCAATGCCACCGCGCTGATGATGGATCCGGTGACGGGGATGCGCAGCCAGATCGAACTGGACGAACTGGCGCGCTTTGAATTCCTGGCCACCCACGGGTCCGAGGCGATCCGGCGCACGATCTTCGGCCTGAAACCCGGTATGACCGAATTCGAAGCCGCGTCGAACATGACGCCGCTGGGCTATCCGCTGGGGTGCCACCCGATGTTCTCGACCGGCGAACGGGCCTATTACGGCCTGCCCAGCCCCAGCGACAAGATCATCGAAACGGGTGATCCGATCACCATGTGCCTTGGCTACCAGGGCTCGCTGACCGCGCGCGCCGGCTACCTGGTCGAAGGTCCCGAGGATCTGCCAGAGGGCGCAAAGGACTTCGCCGAACGCCTTGTGGCGCCCTATTTCGAGGCCGCCGCCGAATGGTACGAGACCATCGGCATCGGTGTGACGGGAGGCGAGATCGACCGCAAGGCGCGCGCACGGCTGGACAACGATTTCTTCCGCCTGTCGCTGAACCCCGGCCATCTGCTGCATATCGACGAATGGATGCACACGCCGGTGCAGACGGGCAGCGACATGGCGTTCCGGTCGGGACAGGCGGTGCAGCTGGACATGATCCCGGCGACGGGGTCGGCCTATTTCACCACCAACGTGGAAGACGGCATCGCGCTGCTGGACGCAAGCGGACGCGCGGCATTCGCCGAAGCCTTCCCCGAAGCCTGGGGCCGGATCGAGGCGCGCCGCGGCTTCATGGCCGACACGCTGGGGATCACGATGAAACCCGAAGTGCTGCCGCTGTCGAACCTGGCGGGCTGGCTGCCGGCCTATTTCCTGCGCCCCGAACTGGCGATGTCCTGCAAATGACCTTTGGGCCCTCCGCCGATGGCGGGGGGCCTTTTTTGATGGAGCGTAACATGACCGGACGGTTGACGGAGATCTTCGCGCAGCCAAAGCCCGTGCTGGGCATGCTGCACCTGACAGGTGATGCGGCCGAGGAGCGGCTGGAGCTGGCCCTGCGGGAAACCGCGCTGATGATCGAGGGCGGGGTCGATGGTGTCGTGGTCGAGAACTACTTCGGCACGTCCGACGACGTGCGTCGGGTGCTGGACGCCTTTGCCGCCAAACGCCCCGATACGGTGGTGGGCCTGAACCTGCTGCGCGACTTCCGGCTGGGGTTCGACCTGGTGCGCGATTACGGCCTGTCCTTCCTGCAGATCGACAGTGTCGCCGGCCACCTGCCGCCTGACGAGGATGCCGATTACGCCGCCGAACTGGCGGACCGGCGGGCGTCGGTTCCGGCGCTGATCCTGGGCGGCGTGCGGTTCAAGTACCAGCCGGTAAAGTCGGGCCGGTCCGAGGACGAGGACCTGCGCCTGGGCATGGACCGGGCCGACGCGATCGTGGTGACGGGGCTTGGCACGGGGCAGGAAACCGGCGATGACAAGGTCCAGCGGTTCCGCGCGGTGGTGGGCGATGATTACCCGTTGTTCATCGGGGCGGGCCTGACCGCCGATACCGCCGCGCGTCAACTCGCCGCCGCTGACGGCGCCATCGTCGGCAGCTATTTCAAGGACAGCTACAAGGATACGGGCCGGGTCGACCTGGCCCATGTCCGCCACCTGATGAACCAGGTGCGGCAATTGCGCGAAAAGGATCCGGCATGAACGTGATGGTCCAGGACCTGAGCCCCGAAACCTTTGCCCCCTTCGGGCGGGTGCATGACCTGGGCGGGCGCGACGGCGACCCGGGCGTGACGCTGGTGCAGACCGAAGGCCCCGGCTGGTCGGACCGCTATACCGCCACGCCGCTGATTTCGACCAGCGGCAGCCTGGGCCTGACCCGCGCCGGCGCTGCGCCCTTCGAGGTCGTGCGCATGGAACGCCATCCCAACACCGAGGAAGCGCTGTTCTGCCTGGACGGCGACATGATCCTGGTGGCGGCACCGGCCGGTCCCGCCGAACGCCCCGCCGCATCCGACCTGCGCGCCTTCCGCGTGCCGGTGGGCCAGGCGGTGGTGCTGCACCCGGGCACCTGGCACGATGCCTGCCGGGGGGTGGACGGGCCGGTGGACTATTACTGGGTGGCCACGGTCGGCACCGGCACCGACTGGCGCGACCTGGATCCGCATCCGGTCACCATCGTCATGGACCGGGCATGAGCGCGACCTTCTTCATCGGCGACGTGGCGCTGGACGAATACTTCCTGTCCGAACGCTGGCCCGGCCCGGCGGACAAGGATTTCGTCACCGCCATGGGTGATTACGTCGGCGGATCCATCGCCAATGCGGCCAGCGTGCATGCCGCGCTTGGCGGGCCGACAGAGTTCGTGTCGCTGCTGAACACCAGCGCGATTTCGAAACGGCTGTGCGACGAACTGGCAGCGCGCGGCGTCTCGATCCGGCACATGATCCATGACGCGGCCATCGCGGAATCGCGCAACCTGATCTTCCTGACCGGGCGCGAGGGCGCGCGCGAACACGTGGTGCTGACCGTCGACATGGGCACCCAGCCCATGGAGCTGTCGGGCAAGCTGATGTCCGAACTGCGGCAGGAGGGGCTGGCCTATACCACGCTTTATCGCGCGCGGCGGCTGCGGCACGGGGCGCTGGCGGGGGCGGATCTGTTCGCCGACCTGCGTGCGCATGGCCGGCGGGTGGTCTTCGACCTGGACGTGGGTGGCTTCGGACCCGAGGATTTGCCCTATCTCGAAGGGGCTTCGGTGCTGATCTTCAACCAGATGGGCTATACCCAGGCCTTTGGCGACACGCCCATCGCCCGGCTGGGTCCCTGGCTGCGCGACAACGACGTGGGCTGCATCATCCGCACCCGTGCCGAAGACGGGGCCGAGGCGTTCGACGGGCGGACACACCACGACCTGCCGGGCCTGAAGGTGCCCGTGGTCGATGTCACCGGGGCCGGCGACGCCTTTGGCGGGTGCCTGGTGCATGCGCTGGGGCTGGGCGCGGCGCTGGGGGATGCGCTGGACCTGGCCATCGTCGCCTCGGCGCGTGCCGTGACGGTGCAGGGACCGGCCGGCGGCATGGCCTGCGCCGCCGAGCTGGCCGGCTTCGCGCGCCGCTACCGAAGGTGATCCGACCCATCCGGGTGTCCGCCTGATTTGGTGACCTGATCTGGCCGCCTGATTTGTCCACCTGTCGGACGCCCCGGCGTGCGCCATGGCTTTGTTCCCGCGCCCAAGACGATGCTGGATGCGCGTGGCCTGCTGGCGCAGGCGGCGATCGCGGGGGGCAACGTGCGGATCGGGCTGAAGGACGCGACCTGGATCGCGCGCGGCGTCAAGGTGCCGTCGAATGCGGCGATGGTGGAAAAAGCCTGCCGAATGCTTGACGATCCGGGGGTCGAGCGGATGGGCCCCGGGGCGCCCGCGCGGCACTGGGTCTTTGAAAGGACAACGCACATGCTGACGCTTTTCCATTCGCCGGGCAGCTGCTCGAACGGTATCCTCTACCTGCTGAACGATCTGGACCTGCCGCACCGGGTCCACGTGGTCGACATCCTGAAGGGCGACCAGAGACAGCCGGATTACCGCGCGCTGAACCCCAAGGGCAAGGTGCCGGCGCTGCGGCTGGAGGACGGCACCGTGCTGACCGAATTCCCGGTCATCGCCTTCTGGATCGCGCAGTCCGGGGCCTGGCCCGGTGATCCGCTGGCGCAGGCGCGCACGCTGGAACTGCTGGATTTCATGGTGGCATCGGTGCACATGCGCGGCTTTACCTTCGTCAAGGTGCCGGGCAAGTTCGTTTCGGATCCCGACGCGCAGGCCGCCCTTTATGCCCATGGCCGCGACCAGGTGGACCAGGGGCTGGCGATCCTGTCGGAAACCCTGGGCGACAAGGATTACCTGCAGGGCGATTTCACCATCGCCGACGCGGCGCTGATCTACCTGCTGGACTGGGCCGAGATGGACGGGATCGCAATTGCGGACAACCTGGCCGCCTGTCACGCGCGCCTGCGGGCGCGCCCGGCCTATGCCGCTTCGGCCGCGCATTGGACGCGATAGGAAAGGGACGGGCATGGCCGCCAGGAACACCAGGAACATCCTGTTCATCATGTTCGACCAGCTGCGGTGGGATTACCTGTCCTGCTACGGTCCGGCCACGCCGCACACGCCCAACATCGACCGGCTGGCGGCGATGGGCGTGCGGTTCACCCGGGCCTACGTGCAGGCGCCGCTGTGCGGGCCGTCGCGCATGTCGACCTACACGGGCCGCTACGTGCAAAGCCACGGGGCCAGCTGGAACGCCACGCCGCTGAAGGTGGGCGAGGTGACGCTGGGCGATCACCTGCGCCAGGCCGGCATGGGCTGCTGGCTGGTGGGCAAGACGCATATGCACGCCGATGCCGCCGGCATGGCGCGGCTGGGGCTGGAACCCGACAGCGTCATCGGCGCGCGGGTGGCCGAATGCGGCTTTGACGTCTTCGAACGCGATGACGGGATGCGGGCGGTGGGGCCGGACGGGCCGCTGGTGGAACCGGGCGGGCAGACCTATGACGCCTACCTGCGCGACAAGGGCTACGATGGCACCAACCCCTGGCACGACCATGCGAATTCCGGCGTGACCGACGACAACGACGTGCTGTCCGGCTGGTTCATGGCCAATGCCGGGGAGGCCGCGAATATCGAGGAACCCGACAGCGAAACGCCCTACCTGACCCGGCGGGGGATGGAGTTCATCGCGACCCACGATGCCCCCTGGCTGTGCCACCTGTCCTATATCAAGCCGCACTGGCCCTATATCGTGCCCGCGCCCTACAACGCCATGTACGGGCCCGACGATGTCCGCGCGCCGGTGCGCAGCCGGGCGGAATTCGACCATGCGCACCCGGTGATGAAGGCCTTCATGACCACCCCCGTCGGCCAGGCCTTCAGCCGGGACGAGGTGCGCGAGGCGGTGATCCCTGCCTACATGGGGCTGATCAAGCAATGCGACGACCAGATGGGCGTGCTGTTCGACTGGCTGGAAGACACCGGGCGGATGGAAGACACGATGATCGTCGTGACCTCCGACCACGGGGATTTCCTGGGCGATCACTGGATGGGCGAGAAGACGTTCTTTCACGATGCCGCCGTCAAGGTGCCGCTGATCATCTACGATCCCTCGCCCAGGGCCGACGCCACGCGCGGCACCACCTGCGATGCGCTGGTCGAGGCGATCGACCTGGCGCCCACCTTTGTCGAGGTGGCGGGGGGCAGGGTGGCGACCAACATCCTGGAGGGCCATTCGCTGCTGCCGCTGCTGCATGGGGAAACGGAGTGGGCCCGCGACGCGGTGATTTGCGAATACGATTATTCCGCCACGCCGCTGGCCGACCGGCTGAACGTGTCGGTCAGGGACGCGGTGATGTTCATGGTCGCCGATACCCGCTGGAAGCTGATCCATTGCGAGGGCGGGTTTGCCCCGATCCTCTTCGACCTGGTGAATGATCCCGACGAGCTGATCGACCTGGGCACCGACCCGGATCACGCCCAGGTGGTCGATGACATGTACGCCAAGCTGCACCGCTGGGCGCGCCGCATATCCCAGCGCACCACCCGCAGCGACGAGGAAACCGTGCGGCTGCGCACCGCGCTGCGCCGGCAGGGGGTTGTCCTTGGCGCGTACCATGAATCCGACCTGCCCGCAGAGCTGACCGTGGCTTATCGCGGGCGCAAGGCTGTGATCCGCAGGCCGTGACCACATCGGGTGTCCACGTGGCGGACGCCCTGCGGCCGCGCGTGGCACCCGGGGCCGGGGGCGGGCAAGACATCCCTGTCAGAACCAAGGGACAGAGGGGTTTCGATCATGGTCGCCTATCCGCAGGACATTTCGGTTGTCATCATCGGCGGCGGCCCGGCGGGGCTGACCTGCGCCAATCTGCTGGCGACCTGGGGCGTGGATTTCATCCTGCTGGAACGCGAAGCCCGGCCCCTGAACCTGCCCCGCGCCATCGTGCTGGACGACGAAGGCGCGCGCACGATCCAGACCTTCGGGCTGCACCGGACCTACCTGCAACAGGCGCGCCCCGGCATCGGGTCGCGCTATTACGACGACACGGGCATCTGTTTCGCCGAAACCGGGGCGGGCCCGCGCACCTATGGCTTTGCCAAGCGGCACTACATGTTCCAGCCTGAATTCGAAGACGCCCTGCGCGCCGAACTTGACGCCTGCGTGCCCGGACGGATCCGGTTCAATTCCAACGTCATCCACATCGCGCAGGACGGCACCGGCGCCCGTGTCACGCTGACCGGCGAGGACGGCGGCGAACACAGCATCGCCACCCACTGGGTGCTGGCCTGCGACGGCGGCCGCAGTCCCACGCGCGAGGCCCTGGGGATCACGATGCAGGGCAATACCTACGAGGCCGACTGGATCGTCGTCGACACGATGGACGACCCCGACGACACGCTGTTTTCCAAGTTCTACTGCAGCACCACGCGGCCCATGGTGTCGGTTCCCGCACCCCATGGCGGGCGGCGCTACGAATTCATGCTGCTGCCCGGCGAGACCCGCGAAGAGGTGCTGGAGGATGGGTTCCTTGAAACGCTCATGGCGCCGTTCCGGGCCTATGACCCGGCCAAGATCATCCGCAAGACGGTCTATACCTTCCACGCCCGCCTGGCCGACCGGTTCCGGCAGGGGCGCATCCTGCTGGTGGGCGACGCCGCGCACCTGACGCCGCCGTTTGCCGGGCAGGGGATGAACGCGGGACTGCGCGATGCCCATAACGTCACCTGGAAGATCGCCGCCGTGGAACAGGGCGGCGCCGATGCCGCGATCCTGGACACCTACGAGGCCGAGCGCCGCGATCCGGCCTGGAGCATGATCCAGCTGGCCGTGGCCATGGGCGAGATCGTGATGCCGGTGGATCCCGAACAGATGGTCTTTCGCCGGCTGCTGCTGAAGGCGCTGGACCCGTTCCCGAACGTGCGCGACTACCTGATCCAGATGCGGTTCAAGCCCAAGCCGCGCTATGATCGCGGCCTGTTCCTGGGGCTGGATGCGCCGGAATTCGAAGCCTCGCTGGTGGGCGAGATGCTGCCCCAGCCGACGCTCGACACCCCCGACGGCCCCGTCCTGATGGACGAGGCCCTGGGATCGGGCTTTGCCCTGATCGCCCAGTGCGAAGCCGGGCGGCAGGCGATCGGGGCTCTGGATCGCACCAAGCTGTGCGGTCTGCCGCTGGGCACCCTGTCGCTGCGCGGCGCGCGGTTCGCCGACCCGGACACCGCGCGCCCGATCCGGACGCATCGCGACCAGGTCATGCTGATCCGGCCCGACCGCTACTGCGCCGCCGCCGTCGCGCCCGAGGACCTGGGCGCGATGCTGGAGGCCTACGAGGCCAGCCTTGGCCTGCCCAACGCGCGGACCGATGGGCGACCGTTTGAAACCGCCTGAGCGGACCCGCCTGTCCGTCTGTCGGACAAGCGGCCATCGGAAATTGAACCAAGGCGGAGGTTGGCGAAGTCTGGGGGCGGGGAAGGCTCCGCATTTCGGAGCAAGGGGAGAGAGACGATGATCTGGGTTGGCCGATTGCGCATGGCCGCGCGTGCCCTGGCTTTGGTGGGCTTTGGCGGATTGCTGGTGCTGGCGGTGATGACGACGGCGGACGTGCTGATGCGCTGGCTGTTCAACGCGCCGTTGCAGGGCGTCAACGATGTCAGCGCGGTGGTGATGGCGGTGGTGATCGCCGCCTGCATCCCCGCCAACCTGGCCTTCAAGCAGAACATCAAGGTCGAGGCGGTGGGCCTTCTGGGCGGCGACCGCCTGCACGGGCTGCTGGAGGTGATCGCAAGCCTGGCCACGCTGGTTTTCATCCTGCTGATGGCCTGGCAATTCGTGCCCTACGTGATCTCGCTGCATGAAACCGGTGATCGGACCTGGGTGCTGGGCTGGCAGGTCTGGCCGTGGTGGGCGGTGGCGTCGGTGATGCTGTGCTTTGCCGTGCTGGTGCAGGTGATGACCCTTTGCGTCGACGTGATCGACCTGCTGACCGGGCGTGCGGCGGCGGTCTGACGGCGATCTGACCCCGTCCGGCAAGACTTCAAGAACTGGGAGGACACATGGACCCTTTGTATCTGGCGTTGCTGGGTTTCGGCGCGATGATGGTGATGATCGCGTTGCACGTGCCCATCGGCATTTCGATGGCGCTGGTGGGCGTGACCGGCTTTGCGCAGATCGTGGGCTGGGGCCCGGCGCTGTCGCTGATGGCCAGCGAACCCGCCGCCTCGATGAGCAACCTCGACCTGGCGGTGATCCCGCTGTTCATGCTGATGGGCAGCCTGGCCGCCGCCGGCGGGCTGGCGACGGACGTCTACGACATGGCCAACGCGATGATCGGCCACCGCAAGGGCGGGCTGGCCACGACGACGGTTCTGGCCAGCGCGGGGTTCGGGGCGATCTGCGGATCGGGCGTGGCCACCACGGCGACCTTCGGGCGCGTGGCGCTGCCCGAGATGCTGGCGCGCGGCTACAAGCCCGACCTGGCGGCGGGGTCCATCGCGGCGGGCGGAACGCTGGGCATCATCGTGCCGCCGTCGTCGATGATGATCCTGTATTCCGTGCTGACCGAACAATCGGTGCTGGACCTGTTCACCGCCGCCGTCATCCCCGCGATCCTGGCCGTCGTCTTTTACTTTGCCGCCGTGCAATACACCGTCTGGCGGTCCCCGGCATCCGCCCCGCAATCGGACCGCATGCCGATGCGCGACCGGTTGCGCGCCATCGGGCGGGGCTGGGGTGTGATCACGCTGGCCGTGGTGGTGATGGGCGGGATCTATTCCGGCATCTTCACCGTGAACGAGGCCGCCGCCATCGGCGTGGTCCTTGCCTTTCTCTTTGCCCTGCTGCGCGGCAAACTGGACCGCAAGACCGTGCTGAGCGTGCTGGCCGAGGCCAGTTCCGCGACCGCGATGGTCTATATCATGGTCTTCGGGGCAACGATCTTTTCCTACTTCATCGCGGTGTCGGGCGGCGCGGCCTTCCTGGTCGACAGCATCGCGGCCCTGCCGGTGGCGCCCATCGTGGTGATCTTTGGCCTGCTGCTGCTGTACATCTTCCTGGGCGCCTTCTTTGACGAGGTCGCGGCCATGGTCGTCACGCTGCCCTTCGTGATCCCGATCATCACCGGCCTGGGCTATGACCTGGTGTGGTGGGGGATCATCAACGTCGTGGTCATCGGCATCGGCATGCTGTCGCCGCCTCTGGGCATCAACGTCATGCTGTTGAATTCCATGCACAAGGACGTGCCGCTGATGACGATCTACCGGGGCGTCGCGCCCTTCATGGTGGCCGACCTGGTGCGGCTGGTGCTGCTGGTCGTGGTGCCCTCGCTGACCCTGTGGCTGCCCGCGATGCTGCAGTGAGCTGTCCGTTTGGCGGACAGGGCGAACTGCGCGCACGGGGCGCGCGCCCGGACGCCGTATCAAGAACACCGTATCAGATGGGAGGAACATCATGACAGTCTTCAAGCCGATCCTGGCGGGGGTCATCGCCCTGGGGCTGGGCAGCACCGCATCCGCCGAGACGCTGCGGTTCTCCAGCTTCGAACCGCCGGTGGCCCATATCACCAAGACCATCCTGACCCCCTGGGCCAAGGACGTGTCGGAGGCATCCAACGGCGAGCTGGACGTCCAGATCTTTGCCGGCGGCACGCTGGGGCGCAGCCCGGCCCAGCAGGTCAAGCTGGTCGAGGACGGGGTGGCCGATATCGCCTGGATCATCCCGGGCTATTCGCCGGGCCGGTTCGACCAGGGTACGGTGGCCGAATTGCCGTTCCTGGTGCCCGATGCCACCACCGGGTCGCGGGCGTTGTGGTCGCTGTACGACCAGGGGCTGCTGACCGGGGATTACGACAAGTTCAAGGTCATCGCGGTGCTCTGTTCCGCGCCCAACGGCATCGCATCGACGATCCCGGTGACGGAACCGGAGGATCTGAAGGGCGTCAAGCTGCGTGCGCCGGGGCCGACCATGCTGACGGCGATCAACGCGCTTGGCGCGGTGCCGGTGGGGGGCATCACCGGGCCGACGGCGGCGGAAAGCATCTCGCGCGGGCTGATAACGGGCACGTTCACCCAGTGGGGCGCGATCGAGACGTTCCGCATGGGCGAGGTGATCAGCGACTACACCGACCTGCCGATGGGCGCGACGCCCATGCTGGTGCTGATGAACAAGGCGAAATACGACAGCCTGTCGGACACCGCCAAGGCCGCTATCGACAAGTTTTCGGGTGCGGCCTTTGTCGACCGGTTCGGGCCGTCCTTCGACGGCAATGTAAGCGATGCCAAGGCGCGGGTCACCGGCAAGAACGACATCACGATCATTACGCCCGACGCCGGGTCGGGCGAACGCTGGAAGGACGCGGTGGCCGTGGCGACCAGCGACTGGATCGCCAACACCGAAAACGGCCAGGCGATCCACGACGCCTTTGTCGCGGCACTGGCCGATGCCACCGGCGAAGGCAGCTGACCGCGCGCTGCCGCTTGGGCGGCAGTGGTCAGGGACTCGTGCCGCCCGGACCGGGCGGCACGTTTCATTCCAGAAGGGGAAGACATGGGACATGATATCGTCGAGATCGCGCAGCTGATCCAGCGCTGGGGCCTGTGCCGCGACCAGGGCCGGTGGGACGAGCTGGCCGCGACCTTTACCCATGACGGGGTGATTTCCGTCACCTGGTTCGAAGGCGGCATCGCCGGGTTCATCGCCGCGTCCAAGCGCAGCTTTCAGCCCGTCGGCCCGCGCAGCAAGCACCTGATCGGCCTGCCGGTGGTCGACGTCGCCGGCAACCGCGCGCTGGCCGAAACCAACATCCAGATCCTTGGCCGCGGCCAGGACGGCGACACCATCATAGACGTCACCAGCCACGCGCGGTTCCTGGACCGGCTGGTGCGCACGCCCGACGGCTGGCGGATCCTGCGGCGCGACGCGGTCTATGAAAAGGATCGCTATGACAGGATCGGTGACGGCACGGATCCCGTTGCGCGGGCCGATCTGTCGGACATCCCCGAACCCTACCGCTACCTGGGCCACCGCCTGCGCAGCACCGGTCGCCCGCTGCGGGCGGGCATCCTGTGCGACGGCACGCCCGAAGCGATGGACCTGCTACGGGCGAACCGGGACTGGCTGAACGGCTAACCGGCGGCCTTCTGCCCGTCCTGCCCCTCTTGCGCCGCCATCGCCGCGGAAATCGACCGGGTGACCGACACCAGCTCGTCCCGGTACAGGTCTATCGCCTTGTCGAACTTCAGCGCGCTGGTGGTCCAGATGATCGTCATGCAGGCGATGATCTGATCGTTGTGAAAGATCGGCGACGACATGCTGCACGTCCCCTTGCGGAAATTGTCCCGGCGAAACCCAACGCCCAGCTCGCGCGTCTGGTCCAGCAGCAGGTCCAGCGGCCCTTCGGGCAGGATGATCGGATCGACGATCTTCAATTCCTCCTTCAGTCCGGCCATCAGGTGGCTGCGCTCGGTCTCGCTGCAGAAGGCCAGGTAGGCGCGCCCGCTGGACACGTCCAGCACCGGCATGTCGAGGCCCACCATGCCGTGGTCGATGGAATAGGGGCTGATGTTGTGGGTCGATTCCCGGATATGCATCCGGTAGTTGCGATAGGTCACCAGGTCGATGGGCCAGAGGATTTCCCGGCCGAGCCTGACCATCTCGGGCACGGCATTGCGCAGCACCCAGTCCTCGTCCCGGAACCCCGAACTCAGCGACTTGGCGTAGAGCGTCACCCGCCACTTGTCGGTCGAATGATCGCGCGAGATGAAGCGCATGGATTCCAGCGTTTCCACCAACCGGTAGACCGTCGGCCTTGGGATCCCCGTCTGCTTGGCGATCTCGCCCGCCTTCAGCCCGTTGCGCTGGTTGATCACCTGCAGGATCTGCAGACCCCGATGCAGCGACCGGACGGATTCGAACCCCGACATCCTTCCCCCTCCCTTGATACTCCGCGCCCCTCACGCGTCGGGTCACGGTAATATCTGTTCGGCTGGCGGACAACCTCCAGACGCGGCCTGCCGATCACATCTGCCAGGGCTACCCTGGCCCCCAACAGCGAAGGAGGCGCGTCATGACTCTCAAGGCCTTGGGATACATCGGGATCAGGTCCCCCAAGACGCAGGACTGGTCCGCCTTTGCCACCGATCTGCTGGGCATGCAGGAGGTCGACGGCGCCGCCGGATCGCGCGCCTTCCGCATGGACGACCGCAAGCAGCGCCTGCTGGTCACCGACGAAAGCGACGGGGGCGAAGAGGGGCTGGATTTCACCGGCTGGGAGGTCGACGGCCCCGAGGACCTGGACCGGCTTGCCGGGCGGCTGGAAAACGCGGGCGTGCCGGTAAAGCTTGAGGCCGCGACGCTGGCGGGGCAGCGGCTGGTGAAACAGATGATCTCGTTCCACGACCCCGACGGCAACCGGGTCGAGGTGTTCTGCGGCCCCGAGGTGACCAGCGATCCCTTTGTGCCGGGGCGCCCGATCTCGGGGTTCAAGACCGGGACGATGGGCATGGGCCACGCCGTGCTGCACGTGGAAAACATCGACAGGCTGGTGCCGTTCTACCGCGACCTGCTGGGCTTTCACGTCACCGATTACGGGCTGACGCCGTTCCCGTTGTACTTCTTCCATCTCAATGGCCGCCATCACACCTTTGCCATGGCCGGCACCGGGCGGCGGGGGATGCACCATTTCATGGTCGAACTGCAATCGCTGGACGATGTCGGGCAGGGCTATGACATCGCCCAGCAGGAAAAGGACCGGCTGGCCTACAGCTTGGGCCGCCATTCCAACGACCACATGATGAGCTTCTACGCCAACTCGCCATCCGGCTTTTTCGTCGAATACGGCTGGGGCGCGCGCGAGGTCGATCCCGAGACATGGGAGCCGCACGAGACCTTCGACGGGCCCAGCTACTGGGGCCACGAACGGGTGCACATGCCCGAAGGGTCGCCCGCCCGCGAACGCCTGCGCGAGATGCGGATGGACGCGGCGAAACGGGGGTTGCGCGCGCCGGATCCGGTGGGCGGCTGCGCCTGGCTTGACGCCGTCATCCGGCAGGAATGACGCCGATGCCCTTGCCCTTGCCCTTGCCTTTGCCCTTGCCCGATGCCTTTGCCCAGGTGGTCATTTCCGGCCCCGGCGGGCCCGACGTTCTGGTGCCGGCCACACGGTCGATGCTGCGGCCCGGACCCGGCCAGCTGCTGATCCGGGTGGCCGCCGCCGGGGTGAACCGCCACGATTGCAACCAGCGCCGCGCCGGCCAGCATCACGACGGCAACCCGGTTCCGGGGCTGGAAGTCTCGGGCATTGTGGCGGGCCGCGGTCCGGGCGTCGATGGCTGGCCCGAGGGCACGCCGGTGATGGCACTTGTGCAGGGCGGGGGCTATGCCGAATTCGCGCTGGCCGATGCGGTGCTGGCGATGCCGGTGCCCAAGGGGCTGATCCTTGAGGACGCCGCCGGCCTGCCCGAGGCGCTGTTCACCGCCTGGTGGAACTTTTTCTGGATGCTGGACCTGACGCCCGGTGAATTCGCCCTGATCCACGGCGGCACCAGCGGGGTCGGCCACCTGGCGCTGCAGGCGCTGTCGCGGCTGGGCTACCAGGTGATGGCCACCTGCGGCACGAAGGACAAGGTCGCCGCGGCGACCGGCTTCGGGGCCGCCGCCGCCTTTGATTACCACGACGCGGATCTGGCGCGGAAGGTGACGGAGGCGACCGGGGGCAAGGGCATATCCGCGCTGCTGGACATGTCCGCCGGTGCGCATCTGGACGCCGACCTGGCGATGATGGCGACGGGCGGGCGCATCGCGCACCTGTCGCCCGGGGGTGGCAAGGTGCTGCCCGTGCCGCTGCGGGCGCTGATGCAGAAACGGGTCGCGATCACCGGGTCCCTGCTGCGGCCCTTGCCGCTGGAGATCAAGGCGCAGATCGCCGACCGCCTGCGTGCCGAGGTCCTGCCGATGGTGGCCGATGGCCTACGTCCGGCCATCGCCGCCGTCTTCCCGTTGGAACAGGCCGCCGCCGCGCACCGCGAGATGGAGCGTGCCAGCCATATCGGGAAGATCCTGCTGCGGCCCTAGGTGTTCGCCTGCCGGACAAAGCAAATGCCGCAGGACCGGAACCGGGCCTGTCGGCCTATCCCCCCAGACACGAAAGCAACGGAAAGTTCAGACATGCGCATCAGTTCCTATATCACCCCGGACGGCCGCGCCTCGTACGGCATCGTCAAGGACGGCAAGCTGCACGACGCCGGCCGCGCGTTGGGCGCCACCTATCCCGACCTGCGCGCGGTGATCGCCGCCGGTGCGCTGGACGCGCTGAAGGACGCGGCGGGCGATGTCCATGACATGTCGGACGTGACGCTGCTGTCGCCGGTGCCCAACCCGGACAAGATCATCTGCATCGGGCTCAACTACATGACCCACATCAAGGAGACGGGGCGCGACGTGCCCAAGCACCCGCCGGTCTTCACCCGCTATCCGTCTTCGGTCATCGGCCATGACGTGCCGCTGATCCGGCCGCCGGTGTCGGACTGGTTCGACTTCGAAGGCGAACTGGCGGTGATCATCGGGACAGGCGGCCGCAACATCCCCGAAGACCAGGCGATGTCCCATGTCGCCGGCTACAGCTGCTTCAACGACGGATCCATCCGCGACTACCAGCGCCATACCTCGCAGTTCTGGCCGGGCAAGAATTTCGACGACAGCGGGTCGATGGGCCCCTGGATGGTCACCGCCGACGATCTGCCCGACCCCGAGGCGCAATCGCTGGAAACCCGGCTGAACGGCGAGGTCATGCAATCGACGCCGATCTCGGACCTGGCGTTCAACATCCCGCAGCTGATCGCCTATCTGTCGATCGTCACCAAATTGCTGCCCGGCGACGTGATCGCCACCGGCACGCCCGGCGGTGTCGGCCTGTTCCGCGACCCCAAGCTGTTCATGAAGGCCGGCGACCGGGTGGATGTCGAAATCACCGGCGTGGGCACGCTGAGCAACATCGTCGAAGACGCCGCCTGACCCTTGCGGGTTGGCGCGTGGCAGGGCAGGGCGGGATCGTCCTGCCCTTTGCCGTTTCAGGGACGGCTTGCGGGCGCGCCGGGGTTCCGACACTCTCCGCCAAGGGGAGATCAGGGGAGGATATCGCGATGCAGGGGACAGGACGCGGGCCGCTTGCGGGGTTGCGCATCGTCGAGATGGACGCGATCGGGCCGGTGCCGTTGCTGGGGCTGCTGCTGGCCGGCAACGGGGCCGAGGTGATCCGCATCGGTCGCGCGGCCAGCGACTGGACCGAGGCCACGACCGCCGCCGACATCCTGCACCGGGGCCGCGACACGGTGGTGCTGGACCTCAAGGACGACACCCACCGCCTGGCCGCGCTGGACCTGATCGCGGGGGCCGATGCGCTGATCGAAGGGTTCCGGCCCGGCACGATGGAACGGCTGGGGCTGGGGCCGGAGGTGGCGCTGGGGCGCAACCCGGCGCTGGTCTACGGGCGGATGACCGGTTGGGGACAGGTGGGGCCGCGCGCGGCCGAGGCGGGGCATGACATCAATTACCTGTCGATGACCGGCCTGCTGTCGATGGTCGGGCCCGCCGACCGCCCGGTTGCGCCGCTGAACCTGGTGGCCGATTACGGCGGCGGGGCGATGATGCTGGCCTTCGGACTGATGGCCGCGCTGTTGCAGGCCAAGACCACCGGCAAGGGCCAGGTGGTCGACGCCGCCATGGTCGACGGGGCGAATTTCCTGGCCAGCCTGTTCCACGGCTTCCGGCAAACCGACCTGTGGTCCCCGGGGCGCGAGGCCAACCTGCTGGATGGCGGCCGCCCGTTCTATCGCTGCTACCCTTGTGCCGACGGCCGGTTCGTGGCCGTGGGCGCGATTGAACCCAAATTCTATGGTGCGATGATGCGGGGGCTGGGCCTGGATCCCGCGGACTGGCCGCAGGACGATGCGTCGTCCTGGGACGGCGCGGTTCAGGCCATCGGCGCGCGCTTTGCCACGGCGCCGCGCGATCACTGGACGCGGGTCTTTGCCGGGACGGACGCCTGCGTGACCCCGGTCCTGGACCTGGCCGAGGCACCGGCGGATCCGCACATGCAGGCCCGCCGGGCGTTCCAGGCGGCCGGGGCAAGGACGGCGCCATCGGTGCCCCCGTCCGACCCGCAGGCGCGGGCGGACCTGCCGCCGCCGCGCCTTGTCAGCCTGCAGGACGCGCTGGCACGGTGGCGCCGCTAGGCGACGGCGTCAGAACTGGTAGCCCATGTAGATCATGCTGGTGACGCCCCGTTCCTCCTGTACGATGGGGCTGTTCCTGGCGTCGCCGCCCAGTTGCGACAGCGACACCAGCCCGCCCAGCCTCAGGTTCTCGGACAGCTTGTACGTGGCCCCAAGGCCCAGCTGCACCCGGCGGAACCCGGCATCCGCATCGTATTGCGCCAGCCCGCTGGCCGCCGATTGCGCCGCGTCCACGCCGAAATAGCCCTGCATGTACTTGTCGTCGGAAAAGCTGGCCGACAGGTCGGCGGTCAGGCTCAGCCGGTTGGTCACCGGCAGGCGCCGCGATAGGCCCAGGGTGGCCGAGGTGCCGTTGGTCTCGGACGTGTAATGCTGGAGAGAGGCATAGAGCCGCCCGACCGGGGTGACATAGCTGCCCACCAGCCCCAGCCGGATCGCCTTGTCGATGTCGTCGAACCCCGGCACGTCCAGGTCGCTGCCGTCGCGGTCGCCGTCATAGCTCAGCGTGAAGGACATCGTCGCGCCGCTGGCCCGGAACGCGGTCAGCGCCAGCCCGTCGCGGCCCAGGCTGACACGGCCGTAATCCAGGCTGATGAAGGGCACGACCTGGGTTTCGTAATCGCGGCTGCCTTCGAATTCCGGTTGCAGCCGAAGGCCCATGGCCGCCAGCCCCTGCCATTCGGGGCCCGCGTCCTGTGCCAGCGCCGGGCCGGCCATGACAGCCAGCGCCGCCGCGCAAATGGGATGTCTCATGTCACTGCTCCGTTTGGGCTCCGTTTGGTTTTCTTATGGTGTCCGCCGCCGGCCCGGATGGCCGCGGCAGATGGGGATGCAGTGTCAGATCCCGTCCTGGGCCGAACACGGCACCACGCCCGATCGCTGCCCGGCCAGGTGGCCGGGCAGCGGTGTATCGAACCGGTCCCGGTCCCGTTCGGTCGATGACCCTTTGGACGGCCCGTCGATTGGCCCGTCTACCGGTCCGTCGTTTGGGCAGTCGATCGGGCCGCAACGGGCGCCGGTCCGGCATTGCACCCGTTCCATCGTATGGCGGCAATGGTCGATGATCGCGGGCGCCAGCCGGCGCCCGCGCAGCCGGTGCAGGATCCGACGCGGGACCGGGTAGTAGCGGTCGGCATCCATGCCGAGGGTGCGCATTGCCGACGGGCTCAGCGCCTGGCGCGCGACGATCATGTTGTGCAGGCTCACCGTGATCGCCGTCATCGTGAACCAGGCCGCGCCGACGCGCCGCAACGCGTCCGCGTCGACGGACCACAGCGGCGTCCCGGCAAGCCGCCCCGACAGGAACAGATGCGTCAGCACCCAGGCCGAGACCCCGGACAGCACGTGCACCATGGACCGGGTGTTCAGCGTCAGGACCTGTCCGCCCGGCGACAGGACCGGATCGCGGGACGCAGTCCGGTCCCTGGCCTCTCCGGTGCAATTGACCACGACCGCACCGCGTTCGACCCAGCGGCGGGTGCCGCTGCGAAAGACCATCTCGGGGCCACGGTCGGTGTCCTCGACGTCGATCAGGTGTTCGTTCAGAAGATCGCTCAGCCCTGCCTGGACCGACCGCAGGGCGGTTTTCGACAGCGGGGCGAAGCTGTAGCCGGCGTGCCGGCCGGGCAGGTGGATCGTGCGCGACTTGGCCAGCGCCGCCAGCGCGGATTTCGCGTTGTCGCCGTCAAAGCGCATCGCCGCGCGCCGGTAAAGCGTCGACGCCGGCTCGCCGCGCCACCAGCGCAGGATCCATCCGGGAAAGCTTTGCTCGCGGGTGGGAAAGGAGGTGCCCGCGCCGTTGATCAGGACGACCGGGCCCGCCGACCCGTTGCGCGCCAGCGCCAGCACGCAGTCAAGCCCGACCCGACCGCCGCCGATCACGTAGACCGGAACGCCGGGTGGCAGGCTCCCCAGGTCCTGCGGGGTAAGCGAGCGGACATCGCGGCTGGACAGCGGCAACGGTTCGGGGCGGGGGATGTCGTGACCGGCCGCCCGGATGACGCGGTCCGCCAGCAGCCGCCGCACCCGCCCGGTCGCCAGGTCGCGATAAAGGACCTCGGCCGGGCCGCCGTCCCGGGGTTCGGAGACGTGTTCCGCCCGGTGGCCGAACCGGCCGACGATCCGCAGGCGGCGGCCCAGGTCGCGGAAACAATTCTGCAGGTGACGGCGCACCTCTGCCCCGGTGGCGCGGTAATCGGCCGGTCGCGCCAGGTGCCAGCGCATGTTGCCCACGGTGAACAGGCGGTGCGGCTGGTAGAGGCGGACGTCGCTTTCGGTGCTGCTCCACATGCCGCCGGCTTCGGGATTGGCGTCGATCACCACCACCTGCGTGTCCCGGGGCAGGTGTTCGGCGGCCACGAAAAGGGCGTTCAGCCCGGCGATGCCCGCGCCGATGACGCAAAGATCGCAACGTTCGGCAAGGTCTGAAGACGTCTCGGCGTCGGTGGGTTGGGCCTGCATTGCACTGACTCCGATGGCCCGCGCGGCGCGGCGCCGGCGGGTACTGGTGAACTGGACATGGCGGACACCGGCGTCGGCGGCGGGAGGCTGCCGGGGCCGGATCGTGGACTTAGCGGCGGGACTTTGTCCCGGCCGGGGTACTGCGTTGCGCTGCGGCGTGCCGGACAGATCGGACAGGAAAAGGCGGCGGGAACGGGATGGGGGTCGTCCCCGCCAGGTCGTGCCAGTCGCGGACACTCTGCACGATGGGTTTCATTCTGCGTCTGCCTCAAACTGCTCAGCAGGTCCCATCTGGGGCACCGGCGTAAGCGCACAATGTACGCGAGGAAAATTTTTGTGAGAATTTGTAAAGACCTGACGGGGTGGCTTCTGCCCGCCGCGCCGCTGGCGTATCATGAATGTCATGAACGCGCCCAACACCAGACGGCGCATCGCCCTTGTCGAGGACGATGCGGAACTTCGCTCGCTCACGGCCACGATGCTGGAGGAGGAAGGATTCGACGTGACGCCGCTGGCCGACGGCCCGGCCCTGGATGACCACCTGCTGCAGCACACGCCCGATGTGCTGCTGCTGGACGTGATGCTGCCCGGCGAGGACGGGCTGTCGATCTGCCGCCGGCTGGCGCCGCAGGGGCGGTTCGCCATCCTGATGCTGACCGCGCGGGGCAGCGACATCGACCGGATCGTGGGGCTGGAACTGGGCGCCGACGATTACCTGCCCAAGCCGTTCAACCCGCGCGAACTGGTTGCCCGGATCCGCGCCGTGCTGCGCCGGATTTCTCCCGACGCGCCGACCCAGCGCGAAGTGGCCGATTTCCTGCGCTGGCGGCTGGATTTCGCGGCGCGCACCCTGACCGACCGCGAGACCGGGCAGGACGCCAACCTGTCGTCGGGCGAATTCACCCTGCTGGTGCATTTCGTCAATGCGCCGGGCCGGGTTCTCAGCCGCAACCACCTGCTGGATGTCACCCGGGGCCGCATGGGCGGCCCGTTTGACCGGGCCATCGACGTGCAGGTGTCCAAGCTCAGGCGCAAGATCGGCGACCGGCCGGGTGCCGCCGGCATCATCAAGACCGTGCGCGGCGGCGGCTACCTTTTCGCTCCGAAGGTGCGGAGATCGCGGGCATGAGCCGCCTCGGCCTTGCCGGCCGGCTGATCCTTTTCATCGCGCTGGTCATGCTGCTGGTGCAGTCCATGGCGCTGGTGGCCTACCTGGTGGACCGGCACCGGAATTTCCCCGGCAGCCACCTTACCCCGGGCGCCGACCAGATCGAGGCGACCGTGGCGCTGTTCGACGGTGCCACCCCGGCCGAACGGCAATTGCTGCTGCGCGCCCTGTCGGGCAGCGACCTGCGGTTGCGTTACGAAACCGAACCGCCCGAGATCCCCCCGCACACCGAGATCCCGATGCCCCGCCTGACCGAGAAACTGGCCGGGTATTCCCGGGTGCTGGCCGATCGCAACGTGCAATTGTCGGCGCCGGGCTACAGTCCGGTCCAGTGGTTGCCGGGCCTGCAGGCCGTGGTGTCGCCCGCCCGGATCCGGGTGTCGGTCGATCTGTCGGACGGGTCGTGGCTGGCCATGCAACGGCGCCAGTCGCCGGGGCTGACGCTGGGGGGGATGCCGTTGGGCATGATCTCGGCGCTGCTGGCGACCCTGCTGGCGGCGGTCGCGATGATCGTGGTCTGGTGGGAAACCCGGCCGCTGCGCCGGATGGCCCAGGCCGTCAAGACCTTTGGCCGGGACCTTGTCCCGCACGAGGTGCCGATGCCGCGCGCGCCGGACCTCAAGTCGCTCGTGGTGGCCTTCAACGACATGCAGAACCGCATCGCCTGCGCCGACCGCAACCGCAACGACATGCTGGCCGCCCTGTCGCACGACGTGCGCACGCCGCTGACGCGGCTGACCCTGCGCCTGCGCAAGCTGGAACCGGATCTGCAGGCCGCCGCGGCCCGCGACATCGGCCAGATCGAACGGGTCGCCGACGCGGCCTTTCAGCTGACCCAGTCCGAACTGCCCGGCCTGATCGACGTCTTCGACCTGCGCGAGATGCTGCAGGCCCTGGCGGCCGAAGCGGACCTGGTCTTCGTCGACAAGGGGCCGGATCTGCCCGCGCTGGGATACGGCAACCGCCAGCTTCTGGAACGCGCCGTGGCCAACCTGATCGACAACGCGCTGAAATACGGCAGCCGCGCCCGGGTGATCCTGATCCCCGGAACCGAAAGCCTGACCGTCGCGGTCGAGGACGACGGCCCCGGCATTCCGGTCGCCGACCGTGACCGGGTGCTGCAACCCTTCCAGCGCGGCGAGGTCGCGCGCACGGACACGATTTCCGGCAACGGGCTGGGCCTGGCGCTGGCCGGGCGGATCATCTCGCGCCATGGCGGCCAGCTGGAACTGGGCAGCAGCCCCGCCGGCGGCCTGCGCGCCGCCTTCTCGCTGGACGCGGGCCGCCCCTGCCAGGAGGAGGAGAAGGCGGAAGAATGCGGCTCCAAATGCTGGTCCCCATGCGCAAGCAAAGACCCGTCCGGGTGATCGGGGACGGGCCACGGGGCGTCTGCGCGATCGGTCGTTCAGCCCGCCGTCCGATGGGTGCCCAAGGTCTTTGACCGGGCCATCCGATGTGACTGAATTCTGTGCTGTTGCCGCTGCTGCGTGCTCATGAGGAAGCTGAGATTTTCCGCATGACCCCATGAGGATTTCTTGACATGCGCGCGCGCCGGATCGCCCCGCGCGCGGGACCCGGACGGGAAGCGACGCCGGTATGTCGCTTTCCCCAAGCCGTTTCGTGCGCGCGCCACGGGATGGGCAACGTCTTACCGTGACAGGACTTTTTCCGGGTGGATCCTCAGCCGGCACCGCAATTATTCTCAGTCCCGGCTCGCTTGCGTGGTACCAGGCTCACGATACCCTCGCGATCAAGTGAGCGGTCGCCGCCATGCACCGTCCCGTTCGCCGCGGGACAGTTGTTTACAGGATTTGCGAGGGATCTCCGGCAATGCAGACGAAGGTCAACCAGAGGGCGCGGAGGTGGATTGCCGGAATTTTGGCGGGCACCGCGCTTGCCACGACCGCATGGGCGGGGGGCGAACTGGGAACGGTCACCATCTCTTATGCCTATGATCTCGACACGCTGGACGCCAGCCAGACGCCGCAGACCTATCACCGGGCGGTGCTGCGCAACATCTTCGATCCCCTCGTCACGCTCAGCCCCGACGGACAGGAAGTTCTGCCGGCGCTGGCCGAAAGCTGGGAAAACATCGACCCTCTGACCTGGCGCTTCCACCTGCGCAGGGACGTGACCTTCCAGAACGGCGAACCCTTCACGGCCGAGGCGGTGAAATTCACGCTGGAACAGGCCGCCAAACCCGACGCGATGACGCGGCCGACGCTGGGCCTGTTCAAGGGCAGGGTGATCGACGATTACACGATCGAAATCACCTCCGAGACGCCGGAACCCGCGATCCTGACCCGTTTCGCCGATGCGCTGTTTCCGGTGCCGCCGACGTATTACGAACAGGTGGGCGCAGCTGAATTCGGCGCCAGGCCCGTCGGCACCGGCCCCTACAAGGTGGTCGACTGGACGCCGGGCAACAAGCTGATCCTCGACGCCAACGACAGCTGGTACAGGGGCGCGCCCAAGGCCAGCGAAGTGGTCTTCCGGATCGTGCCGGAAAGCTCTACCCGGCTGTCGACGGCCATGACCGGCGAAGCCGATGTCGCGACGCAGCTGCTGCCGCTGCAGACCCCGCAGATCAAGAATGCGGACCCCGTGCACGTGTCGTCCGCCGAAGCCGGATCGCAACCGATCTGGATGGGCATCCAGGCCGACCGCCCGCCGTTCGACGACCCCCGCGTGCGCGAGGCGATCAACCTGGCGATCGACCGGCAGGCCATCATCGACCGGCTGCTGCTGGGCTATGGCGAGGCGATGAACCAGCCCTGCGGCCGGTCCGCGCCGTGCCATGATCCCGATGTGCCCGCGATCCCCTACGACCCGGTCCGCGCCAAGGCGCTGCTCGAGGCCGCCGGAGCCACGGATATCGAAACCACGCTGGGCGCCTCGGCAGGCTACATCGGGCCCCAGGCGGCGGAGCTGGCGCAGATCATGTCCGCCTACCTGGCGCTGGTCGGCATCAAGGCCGAACCGATGGTCGAGGAACGGTCGGTCATGTCCGACCGGCTTTACAGCGAAGGCGGCAAGGATCTGCCCGACATATGGATCATGTACTACAAAGCCGGTCCCACCGCCGAACACGCCCTGCGCAACCTGACGATCAGCGACGGGCGCTGGAACTGGAACCGCCACTTCGACGCCGACATCGACGCGCTCTGGGCCAGGGTGGGCAAGGATTTCGACCTGGCGTCCCACAACGCGTCCCTGCGCGCGATCGGCAAGACCCATGCCAGGACCTTCGCCTGGGGCTACCTCTATGACCCCTACAGCCTTTACGCTGTATCGAACCGGCTGAAGTGGACGCCCCGGGTCGATGATTTCATCCTCGTCGAAGAGATGTCCCTGGCGAGCGACGGCTGATGCCGCGTTACACGCTCATGCGCTGTCTCGGCGCGCTGGCGGCGGGGCGGGACTTTCTGGCCCAGGCCTGGCGGATCGCCACCCGGATCGCCAAGATGGTGCGCCTGCACGCGGATATCGCCCCGCAGGTGGCGCGTGAAAAGGCGCATGTGCTGCTGACGCAGGCGGGGATCCTGGATGTCGGCCAGCTTTGCGCCTACACCAGCCCCCCCTGTCCCCGGATGCTGATCGACGCCGCGCCGGTTTCGGACCCCAAGGTCAAAGCCCGGTGCCACCGCAGGTTGGCCGCCGGGTCGGGCAACGACGGACGCACGAGCAATGATCCGGACCGGCCGACGGGACGAATGAAAGAGGTCTCGGCCGGCTATTACATGGCGGCCATTACGTGGCGGCCTGAACAAGCCTGAACAAGCCCGAGGAGACCCGGGCAGGCCCGAGCAGGCCCGAACAAGAGAGATCCCCATGCCAAAGATGCCAAACATGCCAAAGCAAATCCATTTCGGGCTGTTCCTTCTGGGCGCGGGCTGCCACATGGCCGGCTGGCGGATGCCCGGCGCCCTGGACAATTTCGAAAGCATCACCGACATGGTCGCCATCTCGCAGGAGGCCGAGCGCGGGCTGTTCGACATGATCTTCGTGGGCGACGGGCTGGGCGCGAACCTGAAGGGGCACCCGGGGTTCGCATCCCGGCTGGAACCCGTTTCCATGCTGTCGGCCATTGCGATGGCAACGAAACACATCGGCCTCGGCGCGACGTCCTCGACCACCTACGGCGACCCCTGGACCGTGGCGCGGGCATTTTCCACGCTTGATCACATCTCGGCCGGGCGGGCGGCGTGGAACGTGGTGACCAGTTCCGGCAGCGGCGCGGCGGCGAATTTCGGGCGCGACCATCCCGATCACGCCAGCCGCTACGAGATGTCGGGCGAATTCGTCGACGTGGTGAAACAGCTCTGGGATGCCTGGGCGCCGGGGGCTCTGGTGAAGGATGCGGACAGCGGGGTCTATTTCGACGAAACCAAGGTGCACGAGATCAACCACAAGGGCCGCTTCTACGACGTGAAGGGGCCGCTGAACATCTCGCGCCCGCCGCAGGGGCGGCCGGTGATCCTGCAGGCCGGATCGTCGGAGGCGGGGCAGGAGCTGGCGGCGCAGCATGCCGACGTGGTCTTTACCGTGACCCATGACATCGACGATGCGCGGGCGTTTTATGCCAGCCTGAAGGGGCGGTTGGCGAAATACGGAAGGACGCCCGAGGATCTGGTCATCCTGCCCGGGATGATGCCGGTTGTCGGTGCGACGCAGGCCGAAGCGCTGGAAAAGCTGGCGCAGGTGCAGGGGTTCATCGCCGATGACGGGGCGCTGGACATGCTGTCGATGCGGCTGGGCATGGACATGAGCGGGCATGACCTGGACGGCCCGGTGCCGGACGTGCCGGTGACGGACAATTCGCGCGGGTTTGCCGATGCGATCATGAAGAAGGCGCGCAAGGATGACCTGAGCCTGCGCGATCTCTTCAACCTTGTCGCCGCCGCGCGGGGGCACTGGGTATTGCCCGGAACACCGGAAAGCATTGCCGATACGCTTGTCGAATGGGTGGATGCCGAAGCCGCCGACGGCTTCATCGTCAACCCGGCGTGGTTCATGGGGGCCCTGACGGATTTCGTCGATACCGTCGTGCCCGAGCTGCAGGCGCGGGGCCGCTACCGGACGGCCTACAAAGGGCCGCACCTGCGCGACCACCTGGGCCTGGCCATGCCCGAGATCCCGCCGGTGCGTCAGGCAAAGACAACCGGCTGACTATTCGGTGATATCCCGCAGGTCTGTCCCGTAGTCGCGCAACGCGCCTTCGGGCGTGACATAGCCTTCGCGCAGGTCACGCCGCAGCGCCTCCGGATCCCGGTCCTGGGGCCTGCCGAACCCGCCGCCGCCCGGCTGCACCAGCCGCACCCGGTCGCCCTGTTTCAGATCGACCCGACCGGCCACGCGGAACGCCGCGCCGTCATTGACCGAAATCCGCCCGCGCCCCCCGGCCGCGCCGCCATCCATCCCCGCCGCGGGTTCCACCAGCCGCCCCCCCGACAGCGTCGCATGCACCGGCGCGTCCGAAAGCGATCGCAGCACGGTTTCCTGCCCCAGCCCGCCCCGGAACTGCCCTGGCCCGCCGCTGTCGGGCACCAGCATGCGCCGTTCGATCAGGAACGGCCCGTCGTGTTCGAACAGCTCTGTCGAGGTGCTGGCGATATTGCCGGGAAAAACCACCGCCGTGTTGCCGTCGCGGTCGCGGAACGCGCCCTGGCCGCCCTGGGCGTTGTAATGGGTGACAAAGGGCCGTCCGTCACAGGTCTTGCCCGCGAACTTCTGGATCCACAGCGGATAGGTCCCCGAAGGCGCCATGGCCATATCGGGCGCGATCTGGTGCAGCGCTCCCATGATCGCCTCGACCACGAAATAGGACAGCAGGCTGCGGTACATGCCGGGGGCGGGGAAGGTGGGGTTCAGAACGCTGGCCTCGGGCACCTTCAGTTCGACGGGGCGGAAGGCGCCCGCGTTCATCGGCAGGTCGGGGCACAGCGTCGCGATGAAGGGAAAGACGCAATAGGCCCGCGTGATGTTCAGCACCGCGTTGATCGGCTTCAGGACCTGCGGCGTGGTGCCGGTGAAATCCAGCACGACGCGGTCTTCTTCCACGGTCAGCGTCAGGCAGATGCGGATGCGCGCGCCGGTGTCGTCGGTCAGCTCGTGCAGCGCCTCGTTATACGTCTCGCCCCGCGGCAGCCGGGCGATGGCGGCGCGAAAGGCGGTTTCGGAATGGGCGGAAACGCGGTCGGAGACCGCTTCCAGACTGTCCAGCCCGAATTCCTCCATCATCCGCAGCAAGCCCATGGCCCCCACCCGGTTGGCCGCCATCTGGGCGCGGATATCGCCCATCACCTTGTCGGCCATGCGCACGTTGCGCCGGATCAGGCGGACCAGCGGTTCGTTTTCCACCCCGGCGGCGTACAGCTTGGTCACCGGGATGATCAGCCCTTCCTCGTAGACCTCGCGCGCATCCGTGGCGCCCAGCCGGCCGCCCATGTCGGCATGGTGCGCGCAGGTGCAGGTGAACCCGACCAGCCTGTCGTGCCGAAACACCGGCGTGGCGATGAAGACATCCGGCGAATGCCCCGCCCCGATCCAGGGATCGTTCGAGATCAGGACATCGCCTTCGACCAGCGTTTCGGGCGGGTAGGTGGCCAGCAGGTCGCGCAGGACGGACGGCGTCGATCCGGCCTGGCCCGGGGTGCATTGCGTCGACTGGGCCAGCATCTCGCCGCGCGCATCGTAAAGCGCGCAGGCGTAGTCCTGGTTGTCGCGCACCACCAGCGAGAAGGCGGTGCGCACCAGCGTCGTGGCGATCTCGTCCGCGATGGCGGTCAGGCGCGACCACAGGACCTGGTGGCGGATGGCATCAAGGCTCATGGGTGGTCCTCCTGCAGGGTGATCTCCAGCCAGCCCTGCGGCGCCTTGCGGGCGGTTGCGCCCGCGGGGACAAGGATCGTCGTGCCGGGCTGGCCGATCAGGGCGGGACCGGTGAGTTCGGTCACCGCGTCGAAGGGCAGGACCCGGTGCGGGACCATTGCGTTCGACCGGGCGCACCAGGCGGCGCGGGGGGCGGTTTCCGTTTGGCAAACCAGGCCCGGAGTGAACCCGGGGCTGTCCTGGCGGGCCTCGACCAGCACGCGCAGGGTGACGATTTCCGGCGTGAGGTCGTCGCAGGTGTAGCCATAGGCGGCCAGGTAGGCGTCGGCGAAGGCGCGGGCCATCGTGTCAGGCGTCAGGTCATCGCCCAGGGCGACGCGCAGCTGGTGGCCCTGTCCGACATAGCGCATTTCGGCGAAACGGTGGCGGGTCAGGTCCGCGCCCGGCGCGGCGGCGGCGACGACGGCGGTGGCGTCGGCGGCCAGCGCGTCGAATTCGCCGGCCAGGTCCGCCGGGGCGAAGGCGTCGACGCGGCCCGGGCGGCTGCGGGCGACCTCGTAGCTGGGGGTGGCCATCAGGAACCCCAGTGCCGAGAACACGCCGGCCGCCTGCGGGATGACGATGCGGGTCGCGCCCAGCTTGCGGGCGACGGCGGCGGCATGCAGGGGGCCGCCGCCGCCGAAAGCGACCATGGTGGCCAGGGCGGGGTCCTTGCCCTGTTCGGCGGCATACATCCGCGCGGCCTGGGACATGCTTTCGTCGACCATCGCGACGATGGCGGAGGCGGCGGCCAGCGGGTCCAGCCCCAAAGGTTCGGCCACGTCGCGGGTGATGGCGGTACGGGCGGCGTCCATGTCCAGAACGATGCCCCCGGCGCGGAAATCGGCCGGGTCCAGGTAGCCCAGCAGCAGGTTGGCATCCGTGACCGTCGCACGTGTGCCGCCGCGTCCGTAGCAGGCCGGGCCGGGATCGGAGGCCGCGCTATCCGGGCCGATCCGGATGAGGCCCAGGTCATCCACCCGCGCGATCGATCCGCCGCCCGCGCCGATCTCGATCAGGTCCACGGTGGGCACGGCCAGGGGCGTGCCGCTGCCGCGCTTGAAACGGTGGACGCGGTCGACCTCGTAGGCGCGGGTGATGGGCAGCTGTCCATTGGCGATCAGGCAGGACTTGGCAGTGGTGCCGCCCATGTCGAAGGCCAGCACGTCCCTGGCGCCTGCCGCCTGACCCAGCCGCCCGGCGGCCAGAACGCCGCCAACGGGACCGGATTCCGCCAACCGAACCGGCGCCTTGCGGGCGGCTCCGGCACCGATGACGCCGCCGCCCGATTGCATCAGGAACAGCGGCCTGTCGTGGCCTGTTTCGGCCAGACCGTTTTCCAGCCGGCCCAGGTACTGGTCGACCTTGGGCCGGACATAGGCGTTGAGCGCCGTGGTGGCGAACCGTTCGAATTCCTGCACCTCGGGCAGCACGTCGCACGACAGCGACAGGTCCAGCGTCAGACCCAGCGTCGCGGCCTCCTGCGCGACCAGCCGTTCGTGTTCGGGGTTGGCGTAGGAATGCAGCAGGCAGACGGCCACCGCCTCGACCCCGCTGTCGGCCAGGGCCTGCAGTTCGACACGCAGGCCATCCACGTCCAGGGGCGCGATCCGGGCCCCGTCCGGCCCGATCCGCCCGGCAACCTCGCGGCGCAGGCGGCGGGGGACGAAGGGGACGGGAAAGGCCTGGCGGATGTCGTAGATGTCATAGCGGATCTCGCGACGGGTCTCGAGCACGTCGCGGAACCCCTCGTTGGTGATCAGCGCGGTGACCGCGCCCTTGCGTTCGATGATCGCGTTGATGACCAGCGTGGTGCCGTGGATCAGCGTGTCGATCCGGGCCATCAGGCCGGGATGCCTGTCCGCCAGTTCGGCCAGCCCCTGCAGCACGCCCTTTTCGGGCGCGTCCGGCGTGGTCGGAACCTTGTGCGTTTCCATCGCCCCTGTGGCGGGATCATAAAGCAGGAAATCGGTGAAACTGCCGCCCACGTCGCAGCCCAGGCGATATCCCGTCATCTGAGCGTTTCCAGCAGCCGTTTCAGCAGGTCGCGCCGGGGTTCGAGCGAGCTGATGTAAAGCTGTTCGTTGAGCGAATGCGCGTCCTTTCCGTCGACCCCAAGCCCGTCGAGCGTGGGGGCTATCGGCGCGGTGAAATTGCCGTCCGATCCGCCGCCGGTCTTCAGGCCCTTCAGATCGAAGCCGATCTCGGCGGCCAGCTCCCTGGCATGGTCGAAAAGGGCTGCAACCGCGGTGGACGTCTCGTAGGCGGTCCGGTTCAGACCGCCCGAAATCTCGATCGTGACACCCGGTTCCTCCGGCTGCAGGGCGGCGACAAAGGCTTCGACCTCGGCGGTGGCGTCGGCGTCGGGCACGCGCACGTCGACCCGGATCCAGGCGTGATCGGCCACCACGTTGACCCCGGTGCCGCCGCCGATCTCGCCCACGTTGCAGGTGATGCCCCGGTCGTAATCGGTCAGCCCGTGAAATTTCAGCGTCAGCCGCGCGATCTCGGCGATGGCGGATGCGCCGTCCTGGTGGCGGGCGCCGGCATGGGCGGCCTGTCCACGGGTCTGGATGTAATACCGCATGACCCCCTTGCGGGCGATCACGATCTGGCCGCCCTCGCGCGCGGGTTCGGTGACCAGCACGTATTTCGCCGCCTGCGCCAGCTCCTCGATCAGCGCGCGCGAGGTGGGCGACCCGATTTCCTCGTCCGACACGAACAGATGCGTGACGGGCAGGGGGGCGCCCCCGGTCAGGGACAATTCGCGCACCGCCTGCATGGCGATATAGGCACCGCCCTTCATGTCGTAGATGCCGGGGCCATAGGCGATGTCGCCGTCCACCGAAAACGGGAAGCGGGCCAGCGTGCCGCGCGGGTGCACCGTGTCGAGATGGCTGAGGATCAGGATGCCGCCGGCGTTTGATCCGCTTTCCCAAGGGGCACGGGCGATCAGGTGGTCGCCCTGGCCGTCGTGGCCGGGGATGCGATCCACCGTCGCGCCGCAGGCGGCGTAATCGTGGCTGACCAGGTCGGCCATGGCGCCGATGCCCTCGATGTCGCCGGTGGGGCTTTCGATTTCCACCCAGGCACGGATGCCTTCCAGCATGTCGGCTGCGGTTGCGGTCATGGGGCCTCGCTTTCGGAAATGTCCCAGAAGAGGCCGGTCATCAGCGCCAGCCCCTCGCGCACGATGGGGCGCAGAAGATGTTCGTCGGGTCCGTGCTGGCGGCAGCCGCCATAGGAATGGGGGATCCAGATCACCGGGCAGCCCAGATGGCGGGCAAAGATCTCGCTGGGCAGGCCGCCGGAGGAATTGGGCATCAGGATCGGCCGTTCGCCACGGGTCTTCGTCAGCGAGGCCAGCACGGTTTCCACCCACGGGTTGTCCGGGTCGGTGCGCCAGGGCGGGAAACGATTTTCGCGCTTTTCCTCGACCTCGATCATCCCGAAGCCATGGGCGTCCAGATGCCGGCGCAGGGCGGGGACGAACAGGTCGGGGTCCACGTCCACCGTATGGCGGATCTGGCAGCGGGCGCGGGCCGAAGGCTGCACCCCGTTCACCGGGTTCTCGGGGCGGCCGGACAGCATCGCCAGGACGATGAAGCTGGTCCAGCCGTACATCTTCTCGGGCGTCGAAAGCCCCGGTTCGCCCCAATCGGGGGGCATGATCAGCGACGGGTCGGACGGATCGACGCGAATGTCGCGGATGGCGGCGCGGATCTTTGGCGGGATTTCCCTTGGCAGCCAGTCGTCGACCAGGATCCGGCCGCGCGGTGTGGTGATGCAGGAAATCGCCTGCGCCAGAAGGATCGCCGGGTCTTCCAGCACGCCGCCCCAATGGCCGGAATGGCGGCTGCCTTCGCGCAGGGTGACGGACATGTCGAAACTGACGGACCCCCGGTTGCCCAGTTTCACGTCGGGCCGTTCCACCACCAGGCGGGGACCGTCCGAGGCGATCAGCACGTCGGCGGCCAGCGCGTCGGCCTCGGTCTCCAGCACCTTGTCCAGCCCGACCGACCCGATCTCTTCGCTCGTTTCGATCAATACCTTCAGGTTGAAGCCCAGGCGTCCGCGCGCCTTCAGTACCTCGGCCAAGGCGGCCAGGACGATGGCATGCTGCCCCTTGTTGTCGGCGGTGCCGCGTCCGTACCATCGGTCGCCCTCGACGGTGATCGTCCAGGGGTCCAGCCCGTCGCGCCATTGCTCGGGGATGCCGCGCACCACGTCGCCGTGGCCATAGGTCAGCACGGTGGGCAGGGCGGGGTCCTCGATCCGGGTGGCGATCAGGAAGGGGCCGCCGCCCGGCACCGGGTTGTCCACGATGCGACTGTCGACGCCCATCGCCGCCAAAGCCGGGGCGATCTGATCTTTCAGGTAGCGGTGCAGGTCGGGCAGGCGCGACGGTTCCTGGCTTTCGGTCGCAATCGCGACGCGGGCGCGCAGGATGTCGAGGAACCGACCGCTGTCGACAAGCGCCTCGGCGGCGGCAATGGCGTCGGCGCGGCCGCTCATGCGGGCCTCGACGGATCAAGGTCAGGATGGAACGGGCGGAAAACGCCGGGAGAGTTGCGTTGCATTTTTCATCCAGTGAAACGATGTTTCGTTCAAAGGATAGACGCAAGACTCGGTTTGCGACAAGACCGGATCGCTCGGCGATCTGCCCCCGTGCCGAATTGTCCCGATATGCGCGGTGTTTGGCGGCTTAACTGGCCATCACCGGCACGCCCCGGTAGCCCAGGGCGACCGAAAGCCGTCCGGCGGTGTTCACCACGGCTTCGCGGATCTCGCCCAGGATCTCGCCCTTCATGCGGTCGGCCGATCCGGTCACGGACAGCGCGGCGACGACCACGCCGCTGGCATCCCGCACCGGCGCCGCGACCGAGCGTTTGTCATGGTCGAGTTCCCCATCCGAGATGGTCCAGCCGTCCTGGCGGATCTTGTCCAGCAGGCTGCGCAGCTTTGCCGGTTCGCGCGTGGTGTTGTCGGTGTAGCCCGGCAATTCGCCGCCCAGCACGTCCTCCTGAACGGCGGCCGGTGCGAAGGCCAGCAGGATCTTGGAGCCTCCGCCGGCGTGCAGCGGGCCCGTGCGCCCGTGATCGGCAAAGATCTTGTCCTGGTCGCGCGACGACCGTTGCAGGATGCAGGCGCTTTGCAGGTCATGGCGCACCACGACCAATACGTTTTCCTCGAACCGCTGGTACAATTCGTTCACGTAAGGTCCGGCGGCGGCGATCAACGGCGACTGGCGGCGGCCCTGGTCGCCCAGCAGCATGGTCTTGAACCCCAGCCGATAGCTGCGGTCGGCATCCTTCGTGACAAAGCCGCGCGCCTCGAGCGTGTAGAGAATGCGGAAGGTCTGGCTTTTGGTGCAGCCGGTCCGCTCTGCCAACTCGGTCACGCCGCTGCCGGGAAGGTCGGACAATGCCTCAAGCATGCGCAATGCGCGGTCAATCGACGAGATCGTGTAGTCCATCGCCATGTCTCTTCACCTTTTCCCTTTCCGTTTCTCGTTCTTGTGCCTAGCTTAAACGAAACACTGTTTCACTCAATGAAAAAAGTGGAGACTGACATGCTCGACCGTGACGTCATTCGGGATGATGTGTCGCTTGATGCGCCCTGGGCGCTGGTCGAAAGCTTTGCCGGGCAGCCGCGTGAGAAGCCCGAGGATGTGAACCGGGGCGCGGACATGATTGCCGGGGCGCTTTCCGCTTTGGGCATTCCGGTCACTGTATACGAACCGCGCATCTTCCTGTCGCTGCCGATTTCGGCCAGCGTGACGGCCGGGGGCAAGACCTTCGCCGCCAAGCCCCCGGCCTTTTGCGCATCCTGCCCCGACGGGGTGACGGGGCAGCTGATCTTCATGCCCGAGGCCAGCGGCGGCACGCCGCTGGATCGCGGCCCATCTGTCGAAAGCGCGTTGGCGAAGGCGCAGGGCAAGATCGCCATCATCGAAGGGTTCGCCCTGCCGAATTTCACCGCCGGGCTGGAAGCGGCCGGCGCTGTGGGCGTGATCGCGGTGAACCCGGGCGAGCGGATCCACTGGGGCACCGTGTCCACGATCTGGGGCACGCCCGAACCCGAGGACCTGGCGCGCCTGCCCCGGATCCCGTCGGCGGCGGTGAACCGGGTGGATGGCGATGCGCTGATCGCCCTCGCGGCACAGGGCGGGTCGGCGACCATACGCACGCAACTGGAGACCGGCTGGCACATGCAGAAACTGCCGGTGGCCGAAATTCCCGGCACCGGTGGGACGGACGAGTTCGTCCTGGTGCATGGCCACTACGACAGCTGGCTGGAAGGCGTGGGCGACAATGGCACCGGCAACGCCTGCATGCTGGGCGTGGCCGAGGCATTGTGGAAGAACCGCGACAGGCTGAAGCGAGGCGTGCGGCTGGCCTGGTGGCCGGGCCATTCCACCGGGCGCTATGGCGGGTCGGCCTGGTTCGCCGATACCTTCGGGCTGGACATTCATGACCATTGCGTGGCCCACCTGAACTGCGACAGCCCCGGCTGCCGCTGGGCGACGAGTTATGAAAAGGTCGCCTGCACCGCCGAGGCCGAAGGGCTGGTGAAGCAGGTCGTGGCCGAGGTCACGGGGCAGGTCGCCGTGCGGACCCGACCGCAGCGCAATTCGGATTACACCTTCAACAACATCGGGGTGACGGGGCTGTTCAACGCGTCGTCCAACCTGCCGGAGGCGGTACGCAAGGAAAAGGGATATTATGTCGTCGGCGGCTGCGGCGGCAACATCGCCTGGCACACCGAAGACGACACGATCGAGATCGCCGACCGCGCCGTGCTGGAAACCGACATCCGCCTGTACCTGACCGCCGTGCTGCGGCTGGCCACGGACGACGTGCTGCCCATCGACTGGCGCGCGGCGGCGGCGGAATATGCCGACACGGCGGCGCAGTATGCAAAGGCGGCTGCAGCGTGGATCGACCTGGCCCCGGTGCAGGCCGAGATCGCCGAACTCGCCGCGGCGCTGGACGCGTTCCATGCAAGGATCGACGCCGGCACGCTGGCCCCCGAAAACGCCAACCCGGTGATCCGGGGCCTCGCCCGCCACCTGGTGCCCCTCAACTACACCCGTGGCCCGCGCTTTACCCATGATCCGGCGCTGAACGTGCCGCCCCTGCCGGCGCTGTCGAAGGCCGCGGCGCTGGCGGATATGGACGACCACATGCGGGGCTTTGCCCTGGCCCAGCTGCTGCGCGGCCGCAACCGCGTGATCGCCGCCCTGCGCGATGCGCGGGCGCTCGTGGCGACGGTGTGACCGGATGAGGGCGCTTGTCTATCACCGCACCGGCCCCGCCCGCACCGTCCTGGCGATCGAGGACCGGCCCAGGGCGGCGCCGGGTCCCGGCGAGGTGTCCGTCCGGCTGCATGCCTCGGGCGTGAACCCGCATGACACCAAGGCGCGGTCCGGCTGGACGGGGCGCGCGGTGGCGCCCGGCGGGGTGATCCCGCACAGCGACGGGGCAGGGGTGATCGAGGCGACGGGCCCAGGCGTGGATCCGGCCCGGCGCGGCAAGCGGGTCTTTACCATCAACGCGCCGCACGACAAGGGCACCGCGGCCGAGGCCATCGTGCTGCCCGAAACCCATGTCTTCGACCTGCCCGACCCGTTCAGCTTTGCCGAAGGCGCCTGCCTGGGCGTGCCGGCCTTCACCGCCTGGCTGGCCGTTCTGGGCGATGGCCCGGTCGAGGCGCAGGTGGTGCTGATCCAGGGCGGTGGCGGATCTGTCGGGCGGGTCGCGGTGGAACTGGCGGCGCTGTCCGGCGCCAGGGTCATCGCCACGGGCCGGACGGAACGCAGCCGCGCGGTGGCCGCCGCCAGGGGCGCGCAGGTCGTGCTGCCGGTCGACGCCGACCGGGTGATCGAGGCGGTGATGGACCTGTCCGGCGGCAAGGGCGCGTCGCGCATCGTCGAGGTCGACTTTGCCGCCAACCAGATCATCGACGCGGACGCCATCGCCCTGCATGGCGCCATCGCGTCCTATTCCTGTTCGTCGGATCGCACCCCGCCGCTGGATTACTACGCCTTCGCGCGCAAGGCCGCGCGGCTGACCTTCGTGCAGGGCCTGGCCCTGACCGACGCGGACCGCCAGGCCGCCGCGCAGACCCTGGGCCGCCATTTTGCCGCCGGCCACCTGCGGCCCGACATCGCCGCCACCTATCCGCTCGCCGACGCCGCCGCCGCCCACGAGGCGGTCGAGGCCGGTGCCCCTGCCAACATCGTCGTCACCATCGACTGAGATCCCGAGGACCCCATGCCACTGGACAAACCCTCCGCCGCGCTTTGCGACCCCGTCACGCTGGAGATCATCCGCGGCGCCATCATGGCGACCCAGCGCGAGATGGAGGCGCTGATCGAACGCACCGCCATCTCGGCCTTCATCCGCGAGAAGAAGGATTTCTACACCGCGCTGTTCGACGGCGACGGGACCATGGCGGTGGGGTCGATGGTGCCGATCTTCGGCGACCTGACCGGCCCGGTGTTCGACCATTTCCCGCGCGAGACGATGAAGCCGGGGGACCTGTACTGGTACAACGATTGCTACGGATCCAGGGGCGCCGTGACCCATTCCAACGACCAGGTGCTGCTGGCCCCGGTGTTCTGTGACGGCGTGCTGTCGGCTTTCGTGATGTCCTGGGCGCATTTCGCCGATATCGGCGGGCTGATGCCGGGATCGATCAGCCCCGCCGCCACCTCGATCTACCAGGAGGGCATCATCGTGCCCCCGACCAAGCTGATCGACGCGGGCGTCACCAACGAAGCCACGCTGGCGATCTTCCACCGCAACTCGCGCTACCCTGAGCAGAGCATCGGCGACATGTCGGCGCTGATGGCCTCGGTCAACCTTGGGGTGGACCGCATGGCCGAGGTCGTGTCGCGCCACGGCACGGGTGTCTTCGCCGATGCGCTGGCCCAGTTGCTGGACCGCACCCGCCGGCTGGTCCGCCGCCGCCTGGCCGAGACGTTCGATTATGGCACCTACCGCTTCGCCGACACGATCGACAGCGACGGGCACGGCAACGGCCCCTTCGCCCTGCGCTTCGCGATCACGCGCGAAAAGGACGCGGATGGCGAGGACCGGTTCATCTTTGACGCCACCGAAAGCGACGATCAGGCGCCCGGTCCCGTGAACCTGATCATGAACGAGGCCGTGCCGGGGATGGCGCTGGGGCTGTATTACCTGGGCGGCGATCCGGCACAGGTCTGCAACGCGGGCGGGCCGCTGTCCTTCGACGAGGTGCGGCTGCGCCCCGGATCCATCGTGCAGCCGGAATTCCCGGCGCCCCTGGGCATGCGGGGGCTGACGATGATGCGGATGCTGGCGGTTCTGAACGGTCTGGTGAACGCGGCGGGCGGCGGCGCGCCAGCGGCGCATTCGGCCTATGTGATCACGATCATGCGCGGCACCTACACCGATGGGAACGCGGGCAAAAAGTCCTTCCTTCTGGCCGACGGAATCGGCGTCGGCTACGGCGCCCGCGACTTCGCCGACGGGATCGACACGGTCTATTTCGTCGCGCAGGAGAATTACCCGGTCGAGTTCCTGGAAGCGGGCTATCCCTACCGGTTGCTGCAATACGGCGTGGTCCCGGATTCCGGTGGCGCGGGTCGGTATCGCGGCGGCACCGGCATCATCCGCGAATACGAGATCCTGGCGGACGAGGTCGTGATGGCCGTGCGCATCGACGGGGTCAAGAACCCGCCCTGGGGTTATGCGCAGGGCATGTGCGGCGGTGTCGGCAGCGTGTTCCTGAACCCCGGCACCGACCGCGAGGTGGCGGTCAACCCGCTGTCCGACGGCACCGTCATGCGCAAGGGCGACATCCTGCGGATCGAGACGGGCGGGGGCGGCGGTTATGGCCATCCCTACGACCGCCCGGCCGGGGCCGTGCTGAAGGATGTGCTGGGCGGCTTCGTCACCGTGGAGGCGGCGAAAGAGCTGTACGGCGTGGTCATCACCGATGACGCCATCGATCCGGCGGCGACGGATGCGCGCCGCGCCGACCGTTACGAGGCCAAGGCCTTTCACCGTATCACCTATCGCGACGAGCTGCTCTGATGCCCAAGGATATCCCCTCCGCCCTCGCCATTGCCGTGGACATCGGCGGCACCTTCACCGACATCGCCCTGGTCGATCACGCGACCGGCCAGACCTGGCGGGGCAAGACGCCGTCGACGCCGTCGGACCCGTCCGAAGGGTTCCTGACCGGTATCCTGCAGACGCTTGAGGACGCCGGCCGGTCCGCCGCCGACCTGGCGCAGGTGCTGCACGGCACGACGGTGGCCACCAACATGATCCTGGAAGGCAAGGGGGCCAAGACCGCGCTGGTCACCACCAAGGGGTTCCGCCACGTGCTGTCCATCGGGCGGCAGGACATTCCCCGCAAGGCCAACCTGTACACCTGGGTGAAACCCGAACCGCCCGTGCCCGCCGAGCGCATCGTCGAGATCGACGAGCGCATGGGCGTGGGTGGGGTTGTGATCACGCCGCTGGACGAAGACACCGTCCGGGCGGCGGCGCAGAAAATCGCCAGGATGGATGTGGAGGCCGTGGCGGTCAGCCTGCTGCACGCCTTCGCCAACACCGATCACGAAAAACGGGTGGCCGCGATCCTGGCCGAGGAACTGCCGGGCCTGTCCATCACGACGTCCACCGATGTCCTTCCGGTGTCGCGCGAATACGAACGCACCCTGGCGACCGTGCTGAACGCCACCGTGATGCCGGGTGTCACGGCCTATGTGGCCAAGCTGGAAGACCGGCTGGCGGCGGAAGGCACCGAGGTGCCGCTGATGCTGATGCAGTCGAACGGCGGTGTCGCCGGCGCGCCCAAGATCCGCGTGGCGCCCGCGTTGACCGCGCTGTCGGGGCCGGCGGCGGGGGTCGTGGGGGCGCGGGCCGTGGCACGGGCCTGCGGGATCGACGACATCATCACCGTGGATATCGGCGGCACCTCTGCCGACATCTGCCTGATCCGAAGCGGCGAGATCGGCCTGACCCAATCGGGCAGTGTGGGCAACTGGCCCCTGGCCCTGCCGATGGTCGACATGATCACCATCGGCGCGGGGGGCGGATCGCTGGCCCGGGTCAAGGACGGCGCGCTGGCCGTCGGCCCCGAAAGCGCCGGTGCGCGGCCGGGACCGGCCGCCTATGGCCATGGCGGGACGGAACCCACCGTGACCGATGCCCACGTGGTGCTGGGCCAGCTGCCCTCGCGCCTGCTGGGGGGCAAGATGGCGTTGGATGTGGATGCGGCGCGCAAGGCGGTGGCCAGCGTGGCCCAGCCCTTTGGGCTGGACCTGGAGACCGCGGCGCGGGGCATCCTGGCCATCGCCGACAGCCACATGGTGGGCGCGGTTCGGGTGGTGTCCGTCGAACGCGGGCACGATCCGCGGGACTTCACGCTGGTGCCCTTCGGCGGGGCCGGGCCGCTGCATGGCTGCGCGCTGGCCGATCTGCTGGGCATCGGGCGGGTGCTGCTGGCACCCGCGCCGGGGGTGCTGTGTGCCGACGGGCTGCTGGCCGCCGACCTCAAGGCCGAATTCTCGCGCGCGCTGAACCGGCCCGGCCGGATGGATCCGGCCGAGGCGCTGCCGCTGGTGGCAGAGCTTTCGGGCCTGGCCGACGCGTGGTTCGCGGAAGAAGGCGTGCCCGCGGACCGGCGCGTCCTGACGCCCGTGGCGCTGATGCGCTTCGCGGGGCAGGGGGGCGAACTGGCCGTGCCCTTCGCCGACACCCGCGCGGCGCTGGAAGAGAACTTTCGCACCGCCCACCGCACTCTTTACGGCTTTGTCCTCGATGCGCCCGTCGAACTGGTCACCCTCAGGGTCGAGGCGACGGGGCTGGCCGATGAACCGGCGGTGTCCGAACTGGCCCCCGGCGCGGCACCCGAGCCGACCGAACATGTCGCCGTGATGATCGATGGCGAAACCGTGGACGTGCCGGTCTGCGACCGTGCCGGGTTCGGCGCGGGGGCCAGGATCGCGGGCCCCGCCATCCTGACCCAGCTTGACACCACCACCTTCCTCGCCCCGGGCTGGAGCGCCAGGGCGCATCCCTCGGGCGCGATGATCCTGACGCGGGAGACCAAAGAATGAACGCCCTGACCCCGGTCTTCGACCATATCGACGCCCGCCACGACGACTACGTCGCGCGGCTGATCGACTACGTGAAGACCCCCTCGATCAGCGCCCAGAACATCGGCATCCGCGAGGTGTCCGAGCTGTTGGTGGGCATGCTGGGCAAGATGGGGATGCAGGTGCAATCCATCCCCACCAAGGGCCATCCCTTCGTGCTGGGCCGCTACGAGGTCGACCCGGCAAAGCCCACCGTCCTGCTGTACGGCCATTACGACGTGCAGCCGCCCGAACCGCTGGAAGAATGGCTGAGCCCGCCGTTCGAACCCACCATCCGCGATGGCCGGATCTGGGCGCGCGGCGTGGGCGACAACAAGGGACAGCACTTTGCGCAGCTGATGGCGATCGAGGCGCACCTGGCGGTTCACGGCACGCTGCCCTGCAACGTGATCTTCCTGCTGGAAGGCGAGGAGGAGATCGGATCGCCCCAGATCGCGGAATTCGTGAAGACCCATGCCGATGAATTGCAGACCGACCTGGTGGTCACCGCCGACGGGCCGCTGCATGAAAGCGGGCGGGCGACGCTGACCTATGGGGTGCGGGGGATGACATCCTTCGAATTGCGGGTCAGGACGGCGAAGCGGGATGCGCATTCGGGGAACTACGGCGGCGTGATGCCCAACGCGATCTGGACGCTGGTGCATCTGCTGGGGACGATGAAATCGGCGGACGGGACGATCACCATCGACGGTCTGCACGACCCGATCATCCCGCCCACCGACGCCGACCTGGCCGCCGTCGCCGCGCTGCCGCTGGACCTGGCCGAATACATGGACAACATCGGCATCGACCGGCTGGACGCACCCGCCGACCGCCCGTTCTGGGACCGGCTGATGTTCCACCCGACGCTGACGATCAACGGGCTGCACGGCGGCTATGGCGGCGCGGGCAGCAAGTCGGTCCTGCCGTGCGAGGCGGTGGCGAAATGCGACATCCGCCTGGTCGAGGCGATGACGCCGGATCAGGTGATGGATTGCGTCCGCGCCCACGTGGCCAAACACGCCCCCGAGGTCGAGGTGATCGCGATGGGCGGCATGCTGCCGTCCAAGACGCCGATGGAAAACCGCTGGGGGCCGCTGCTGCAGGAGGCGATCGAGACCGCGCGGGGCGAACCGCCGCTGGTCTATCCTTGCGTGGGCGGCAGCCTGCCGGATTACGTCTTTACCAAGATCCTCGGCGTGCCGGCCTACGTGATGCCCTATGCCAATGCGGACGAAGCCAATCATGCGCCCAACGAGAACATGGAAATCGACCTGTTCCTGAAGGGCATCCGCACCGGCGCGGCGCTTTTGGACCGGCTTGGCCGGGCCTGAAACCCATGTCCGGAAATTAGCTGAAAAATCCCCGATTCCCGCGCCATCGCAGTGAGGGGCGCGGGGGTCTTCGCGATCCCGCCCTGCAGCCGACCGGCGCCGGGCCAGCGTGCCCAAGAATGGCGCATTCTGTCACGCCAGGCACATTCGACGCCCCCCCGACGGCAAAAAACGTTTACCGACGCGCGCCTCTCCCGCATTCTAAATTAAAACGCTGTTTCGTTCAGTGAAAAAAATTCTGCCCCGGACCGAAAAAGCGGTCGCGATACCAACAAGGAGAGTGACATGGTGGACAAGATGAACAGGCGCGGGTTGTTGCGCCGATCGGGTGCGCTTGGGATGGCCTTCGGCTTCGGCAGCCTGGCCTCCGCGGCCTTTGCCGAAGGCGGCGAGGTGCGCCCGCTGGAACTTCTGTCGCGCACCCAGGCGGCCAACCCGCAGCAATACCAGGCCGCCGAACTGATCGCCCAGATCTGGGGCGACCTGGGCCTGGACGTGACGGTAAAGGCCCTGCCGAACACCCAGCTGTCGGATTCGGTCTGGTACAACCGCGACACCTGGGACGTGACCATGTGGCAGATGGTCGGCCGCCCCGAACGGTCCGACCCGGACGAATTCGTCTACAACCTCTTCCATTCCTCGACCGCCCCCACCGGTTACAACTTTGTCGGCTTCATCAACGAGGAATACGACCAGGTCGCCGAAGCGCAGCGCCTGGAGATCGATCCGGACAAACGCCTGGCGCTGGTCACCCGCGCGCAGGAGATCATCGACGAACAGCAGCCCTATGCCTTCCTGGTCTACCCGACCAAGGTCTTCGCCTTCGACAAGACCGTCTTTGACGAAAGCACAGTGACCGAACAGCCGGGCCTGGGGATCAAGAACTTCCACACCTTCACGGAGATCACGCCGCTGGGGGAGCAGAAGGACCTGATCATGAACAGCTCGAACGAGCTGAACGCGCTGAACCCTTTCTACATCTCGGGCGGCCCCGACAGCTGGATGACCGAACTGATCTGGGACCGGATGATGCGTATCGGCCCCGACGGCCTGCCCAAGCCCTGGGCCGCGGAAAAGGTCGAATGGAACGACGACGGCACCCAGGTCACCCTGACCCTGCGCGACGGCATGACATGGCATGACGGCGAACCGGTGACGGTCGACGACGTGGTGTTTTCCTTCATCGCGCCGCAGAAGGACATGGTTGCGCCCATGTACCAGCCCTTCGTGCAGGACATCACCAGCATCGAGGCGACCGACGACAAGACCGTCGTCATGACCCTGGCCAAGCCGAATTCGGCCTTCGAGACATCGACCCTGGCCAAGCTGAACCTGGCGCCCAAGCATATCTGGGGCCCGATCCTGGACAACCTGGCCGAAGGTGAATCGGCGGAATCCGTTCTGGAAGAGACCCGCATCGGGTCCGGTCCGTTCAAGTACGACCGCTGGGTCACCCAGCAGGAAGTCGTGCTGAGCGCCAATCCCGATCACTGGGCCGCGCCCAAGATCGACCGCCTGATCATGCGCGTCGTGCTGAACGTCGAAGCCGGCCTTGGCATGCTGCGGTCGGGCGAGATGAACTTCATGTCCGACTACACCGGCGATCCCCAGCTGCTGATCGACGCGGCCGAGGCCGACGGCGACCTGGCGGTCATGGAAGGCGCCGACATCGGGTTCCAGTACGCAGCGTTCAACGAACGCCGCCCCCCCTTCGACGACCCGGCCTTCCGCAGGGCGTTGTCGACCGCGATCAACCGCGAACTGATCCGCAAGGCGGCCTGGAACGGCTTTGCCCAGACCGCGAACAGCCATGTGTCCGTCGCGCTGCCCTATTGGCACGACAAGGGGACCGACAACATGGAAACCGGCATGGACCTGGCCAAGAAGATGCTGACCGACGCCGGCTACACCATCGTCGATGGCAAGCTGCACTATCCCGATGGCGTGACCGACGCCTTCGCCGACTGACCTGAAGACCTGACTTAACCAATGGAGTGTCCGGCATGAAATATATCCTCAGCCGCCTCGCGCACATGTTCCTCGTGCTCTGGGCCGTGGGGACCATCCTGTTCTTCATGTTCAGGCTGATGCCGGGCACCCCCCTTGCCGCCTTCATCGACAACACCACGACGGCCGAACAGCAACAGGCGCTGATCCGCCAGTTCGGCTTGGACAAGTCGCTGGGCGAACAATACTGGCTGTTCCTCACCAACGCCCTGCAAGGCGACCTGGGGCAGTCGTTCTTCTTCAAGCGCTCGGTGACCGAAGTCGTCATGCAGGTGCTGCCCAACACGATCATCCTGACGATGAGTTCGCTGATCATCGCCTATATCTTCGGCGCGCTGGCCGGGGCCTACCTGGCCTGGCACAGGGGCAGCTGGATCGAAGGCGTCGGCATCCCGATCGCGCTGACCACCCGCGCGGCGCCGGAATTCTGGCTGGGCATGGTGATGCTGGCCGTCTTCGCCTTCGGCCTGGGCTGGTTCCCGGCGGGCGGGGCGAACACGTCGGGCGCGGTGTTCCAGAACGAATGGGCGAGGGTGTTTTCCTGGGATTACCTCAGTCACCTGACGCTGCCGGCGCTGACGCTGGCGATCTACCTGCAGGGCCTGCCGCTGCTGCTGATGCGATCGAACATGCTGGAAGTCCTGCAGGAGGAATTCATCACCATGGGCCGCATGAAGGGCCTGTCGAACCGGACGATCCTGCTGAACCACGCCGCGCGCAACGCGCTGCTGCCCGTGGCCACCGCCTTTGCGCTTGGCATCGGCAGCGCCATCGGCGGCAACGTGGTGGTGGAAACCGTGTTCTCCTGGCCCGGCATCGGCCGGCTGCTCGTCAATGCCGTCGCGGCCAGCGATTACCCGCTGGCCCAGGGCGCCTTCCTGATCATCACCTTCGTGCTGATCATCATGAACTTCATTGCCGACATCACCTATCACCTGCTTGATCCGAGGGTCCGTTTTGCCTGAAGCCACCGATACCACCCTCGCCATGTCCCGGCCGCGCAATTCCGTCCTGCGCGGAGTGGGCCGCAGCCTTGGGTCGGCTCTGACGGTCGCCAGGCGCGATCCTTACGCGGCGATCGGACTTGCGATCTACGTGGCCTTTGCCCTGATCGCGATCTTTGCCGATCACCTGGTCACCCATGACCCTCTCGAGATCCTGTTCACCAAGGATTACGACCTGGCCCGCAACCTGCCGCCCAATTCGGAATTCTGGCTGGGCACCACCTATTCGGGGCGCGACATCTATTCCCAGCTGATCATGGGCACCCGATCCGCGCTGATCGTGGGCCTGACGGCGGCGGTCTGCGTGGTGGCCATCGGCACTGTCGTGGGGCTGATCGCGGGCTATTTCCGCGGTTGGGTCGACACCGCGCTGATGCGGCTGGCCGACGTCGCGCTTGGCGTGCCGTTCCTGCCGTTCGTCATCGTCCTGGCGGCCTTCCTGGATCCCAGCCAGTGGAACGTGGTGATCGGCATCGCGCTGCTGCTGTGGCCCAATTCGGCGCGCGTCATCCGTGCCCAGGTCATGTCGCTGCGCGAACGCGCCTTTGTCGAAGCGGCCCGCGTCACCGGCGCCGGCCCCTGGCGGATCCTGTTCGTGCATATCGCGCCGAACGTGCTGGCGCTGTCGTTCCTTTATGCGTCCGTCGCGGTGGGCTGGGCGATCCTGACCGAAGCGTCGATCAGCTTCCTGGGGTTCGGGCCGTCGGACACCGTGTCCTGGGGCTACATGCTGCAGGACGCCTATGCCAGCCAGGCCCTGGGCCGGGGCCAGTTCTATTGGTTCGTGCCCCCGGGGCTGTGCATCATCGCCATCGTCGTCGCCGGCTTCTTCATCAGCCGTGGCTACGAAGAAGTCCTGTTCCCGAAGCTGAAGGCCTGATCCATGACCCTCTTGTCTGTCGAGAACCTGTCGATCGAATACGTCACCCCGCGCGGCACCGTGCGTGCCGTCGACGGGATCAGCTTCAAGGTGCCGCGCGGCCAGGTCATCGGCGTGGTCGGTGAATCCGGCTGCGGCAAGACCACCGCCGTGCGCGCGATCACCGGGGTCATGCCTTCGGTCGCCCGCGTCGGCGGCGGCGCCATCCGCTTCAAGGGCGAAGACATCGTGTCCGTGTCCAAGCAGCGCCTGCGCGAATTGCAGTGGCGCCAGATCTCGTACGTGCCGCAATCGGCGATGAATGCGCTGGACCCGGTCTGGAAGGTCGGCAAGCAGATCGAGGAAGTGCTGATCAAGCGCGGCGGCTACACCTGGCGCGATGCCCGCAGGCGCGCCGCCGAACTGTTCGACATGGTCGGGCTCGAGGCCAAGCGGCTGAGGGATTACCCGCACCAGTTCTCGGGGGGGATGCGCCAGCGGGCGTCGATAGCGCTGGCGCTGGCGCTGGATCCGGACCTGGTGATCGCGGATGAACCGGTGACCGCGCTGGACGTGGTCATCCAGCGCCAGGTGCTGGACACGCTGAACCGGCTGCAATCGGAACTGCACCTGTCGGTGCTGCTGGTCACGCACGACATATCCGTTGTGGCCTATGTCTGCGATTACGTCGTCGTCATGTACGCCGGCCAGATCGTCGAACAGGGCCCCGTGCAGGAGGTCCTGAACCGCCCCAGCCATCCCTACACGATCGGCCTTTACAACGCCTTCCCAGAACTGTCGGGCGACGATCATGAACTTTCCCCCATCGAAGGCACGCCGCCCGACCTGCTGAACCCGCCCGATGGCTGCCGGTTCCGCGCGCGCTGTCCCTTTGCGACCACGGGCTGCGAACAGGCCCAGCCGGTGATCGCCGTGGGCGATACGCACCAGGCGTTGTGTCACCGCGCGCCCGAGGCGGAAGCCCTGCGCGAGGCGGCCCGCCATACCTCGACCTGGACCGGAGTGGCCGCCGAATGAGCGCAACAGACATCAATCCCGCCCTCAATTCTTCCGCCACGCCGCTGATCGACGTGCAGGGCGTGTCGCGCCGGTTCGAATTGAACCGGTCGATGGGCGATATCATCCGGGGCCGCTATCCCACGGTCGACGCGGTGTCCGACGTCAGCCTGACGCTGCACCGGGGCGAAGCCGTTGGCATCGTGGGGGAATCCGGCTGCGGGAAATCCACGCTGGGGCGGATCCTGGTGAAACTGATCCCGCCGTCGGGCGGGCAGGTGGTGTTCGACGGCGAACCGATCGAAGGCATGGACCGCAAGCGCGAACTGGCCTTCCGCCGCCGCGCGCAGCTGGTGTTCCAGAACCCGTTCGATGCGCTGAACGCCCATTTCACCATCCGCCGCAGCCTGTATGAACCGCTGCACAACGCCAAGATCCCGGTCGGCGAACATGACGAGCGCGTGGCCGAAGCGATCCGCATGGTGCATCTGCCGTCCGCCGACCACATCCTTGACAGCTATCCGCACCAATTGTCGGGCGGCCAGCTGCAGCGGATCGTGCTGGCCCGCGCGCTGGTGCTGCGGCCCGAATTCATCGTGGCGGACGAACCGGTGTCCATGCTGGACGTGTCGGTGCGGGCCGGCATCCTGAACGTCTTCCGCCAGATCCAGCGCGACATGGGCCTGGCGGCGGTGTTCATCAGCCACGACCTGGCGCTGGTGCGCTATGTCTGCGAACGCACGATCACGATGTACCTGGGCACCGTCGTCGAAGACGGCCCGACCATGGACGTGATCGCCCACCCCCTGCACCCCTATACCCGCGCGCTGGTCGCCGCCGTTCCGGTGCCCAACGTGGACCAATCCCACGATCCGCTGCCGATCAAGGGCGGCATCCCCGACGCGCGCAACCCGCCGTCCGGCTGCCGGTTCCGCGACCGCTGCCCGCTGGCGCAGGACCGCTGCGCCCGGGAACGCCCCGCGCTGCGCGAGGTGCGGTCGGCCCACAAGGTCGCCTGCCACTTCGTGGATTGACGTCGATGACGGCACCCCGGCAGATCCATCTTGGCGTGTCGATGATCGGGTACGGCTATCACCTGGCGGGGTGGCGGCACCCTGACGTCGAGACCACGAGCATGAGCCTGGACCATTACGTGCGCGTCCTGCAGACGGCCGAACGCGGGCTTTTCGACATGGGGTTCCTGGCCGACGGTGTGGGCATCCGCTTTTCGGACGAACCGTCGGGCGCGCTGTCACGGTCCGGCGGCCATACCCATTTCGAACCGCTCACGCTGCTCTCGGCGCTGTCGATGGTCACGCGGAACATCGGGCTCGTCGCCACCGCCTCGACCACCTACAACGAACCCTACCACGTCGCCCGCAAGTTCGCCTCGCTCGATCATCTTTCGGGGGGGCGCGCGGGGTGGAACGTGGTGACCTCCGCCACCGACCTCGAGGCGCGCAACTTCGGTCGCGACAGCGCGCTGGAGTCCGCGAAACGCTATGACCGGGCGGCGGAATTCGTCGAGGTGGTGCGCGGGCTCTGGGACAGCTGGGAGGACGACGCCTTTGTCCGCGACAAGGACAGCGGCGTCTATTTCGATCCGGCCAAGGCGTATATCCTCGATCACAAGGGGCCGCATTTCCAGGTCAAGGGACCGCTGAACGCCACACGGTCCCCGCAGGGCCATCCGGTGATCGTCCAGGCCGGCGCGAGCGACCAGGGCAGGGAACTGGCCGCCGCAACCGCCGACGTGGTCTATGCGGCCTCGCCCGTGATGGAACACGCCCAGGCCTATTACGCCGATGTAAAGGGCCGGATGGCGCGCTATGGCCGACACCCGGACGAGCTGAAGATCATGCCGGGCTTCATGGCCGTGCCGGGGGCCAGCCGGGCCGAGGCCGAGGAACACTACGAGCAGCTACAGGAGCTGGTCCACCCTTTGGTGGGACTGGGCGCATTGTCCAGCTTCGTGGGCGATCTGTCGGGCCACCCGCTGGACGGGCCGCTGCCCGACGAGATGCCCAACACGCGCATGTCCAGCCGGGGAAAGATCTTTGTCGATATCGCCCGGTCCAGGGGGCTGACGATCCGCGAGCTGTACCTGTCGATCGCCGGCGGCAACGGCCATTACCGTCTGATCGGCACGCCCAAGGACATCGTCGACGAAATGCAGGCCTGGGTCGAGGCGGGCGCCGCCGATGGCTTCAACATCCTGCCCACGCATCTGCCCGCAGGCCTTGGGGACGTGGTCGACCAGGTCGTCCCCGAACTTCAGCGCCGGGGGCTCTATCGAACCGAATACCGGGGCGGGACCCTGCGCGAGAACCTTGGGCTGAAACGCCCCGACAACCGTCTGGCCGCCCGGCGCGCGGCCGTTGCCAATGCAGCCGCAGACAGCGGCGTCTGAAACAGATCAAGATACCGAAAGGCATGAACCCATGACGAAACAGCTTAAACTCGGGGCCTTCTTCTCCTCCGGCCACCCCGCCGGCTGGCGCCTGCCCGAAGCCTTCCCCGAAACCGACATGTCCTTCCCCAATTACGTGCACATGGCCCAGACCGCCGAACGCGGCAAGCTGGACTGCATCTTCTTCCAGGACACCGTGGGCGTCGTGGGCGGCATCAAGGAAAACGCCACCCCCACCAAGTGCCGCATCGTCTGGCCGGAACCGGCCACGCTGATCGCCTCGCTGGCGGCCGTGACCAAGAACATCGGACTCGTGTCCACCGCCACCACCACCTATTCCGAACCCTACACCATCGCCCGCCGCTTCGGGTCGATCGATTGCATTTCGGGCGGGCGCGCGGGCTGGAACGTGGTGACCTCGCAGGTGGAACTGGAGGCGATGAACTTCGGCCAGGACAGCCACATGGAACACGGCGCCCGCTACGAGAAGGCCGAGGAATTCGTCGACATCTGCTTCGGCCTCTGGGACAGCTTCGAGGACGGCGCCTTCCTGCGCGACAAGGAAAGCGGCGTCTTCTACGACCCCTCGCTGGCGCACGAGCTGAACCACGAAGGCAAGTACTTCAAGGTCAAGGGCCCGCTGAACCTGCCGCGCACGCCGCAGGGGCGGCCGGTGATCGCGCAGGCCGGATCGTCGGAGGTCGGTATCAACTTCGCCGCCCGCTGCGCCGACATGATCTTTACCGCGCAAAGCAACATCCCCGACGCGCAGGCGTTCTACCGCCAGGTCAAGGGCAAGGTGGCGTCCTTCGGGCGCAACCCCGATCACGTCAAGATCATGCCGGGCCTGATGCCGATCCTCGGCGCCACCCGCGCAGAGGCGCAGGAGACCTATGACAAGCTGATCTCGATGACCTCGGACGAGGTGTCGATCCGGTCGCTGAACCATTATTCCGGCGGCATCGACCTGACCAAGCTGGACCCGGACATGAAGCTGCCCGAGCTGCCCGTGGCCAACACCGCCAAGGCGCGGCAGGCGCAGGTGGTGGCCAAGGCCAGGGAAATGGACTGGTCGATCCGTCAGACCGCCCAGTTCGTCGCCGTGGCGCAGGGGCACCACACGGTCGTGGGCGATGCGTCCGACATCGCCGACCTGATGCAGGAGTGGATCGAGGCCGAGGCCTGCGACGGCTTCATGCTGATGTCGCCCTTCTACCCGGTGCCGCTGGAACGCATCGTGGATCACCTGGTGCCGGAACTGCAGCGCCGGGGCCTGTTCCGCACCGAATACACCGGCACGACGCTGCGCGACAACCTGGGCATCCCGGTACCCGAGAACCGCTATACCGTCGCCGCGCAGGCCAAGGCGTCCTGATCCGGGCCGCCGCCTGGCGATGCAGGGTCCGATCCTGGGTCCAATCCTGGGTCCAATTCTGGGGCCGCTCCGATCCGTCGGGGCGGCCTTTTTCATGGGCACCCCACCTTGACGTGACGCCGGTCCGACCCGACGGTGGCGCGCAACGCGGCAATGAAAGGCGAGACGCGGTGCCCCGGACCCTGTTGATGAACCCCAATTCGAACGCGGTCACGACCCGCGCCATGGTCGCCATTGCCGCGCGCGTGCTGCCCGGCATCGACGGCTGGACCGCGCCGTCGGGGCCGTCGATGATCGTGACCGAAGCGGCTCTGTCAGACGCCGCGACGCTGGTGGCCGGGGCGGATCTGCCCGCGCTGGACGGCGTGATCGTGTCCGCCTTCGGGGATCCCGGGCGCGACGGTCTGGCGGCGCGGCTGGGGTGTCCGGTCGTGGGCATCGGCGCGGCCTCGGCGCGGGCGGCCGGCGCGGACGGACGCCGGTTCGCAGTGGTGACGACGACGCCGGGGCTGGAACAGGCGATCGACAGGCTGATGCGGGCGCATGCGGCGGCGGGCCGCTACATCGGCTGTCATTTTGCCGACGGCGACGCGCTGGCCCTGATGCAGGACCCTGGTGCCCTGGATGACGCGCTGCTGCAGGCGATCCACCGCGCGCAGGCGGATGGGGCGCAGGCCGCGATCATCGGTGGCGGCCCGCTGGGCGAGGCGGCGGAGCGTCTGGTCGGGCAATCGCCCCTGCCGCTGGTGGCGCCGATCACGGCGGCGGCGACGGAGCTGTCCCATAAGCTTGCCGCGACCGCGTGAACGTGCGTTCTAGACCAGCGAACAGGCGACGTCGCCCAGCCCCTCGATCCGGCCCGCCACCTGCGTGCCGGCTGGGAAATACTCCAACCCCGAAAGCGATCCGGTGATCAGGAATTGCCCTTCCCGCAACCCGCCGCAATGGCTGCGGGCAAGGGTCCAGAGCATGTCCAGCGTGGCCAGCGCCGAACCGCCGGGGATCTGACGCGCACCGTCGATGACCTGCCGGTCGCCGCAGGTCAGGCTGGCCGTGACGGTGGTGAAATCCGCGCCCGTCCACCCCTCCATCTTCGCCCCGATGACCAGGCCGTCGTTGAAGATGCCGTCGGCCAGCTTCTTCATCGGATCCTCGGACACGCCGTCCAGCCGCATGTCCACCAGTTCCAGCAGCACGCAGGGCCGCACCCAGGACGCCGGATCGCGCAGCGGGTCGGCGTCGGGCACGGCCAGCACCTCGAATCCCACCTCCAGCTCGATCCCCATCCGGTCGCGCACCGGCACATCCGCGCCATTGGCCCGGATCCGCGCCGCGCCGATCGGCGCGATCACGTCCGGCCCGTCGGCCCGCCGCGCGCCCTTGAAGCCGCCGACGGGGCCCAGCTGCGCCTGAACGAGGCTCTGGATCGCCAGCGCCTCGGCGTGGGTGGGGGCGGGCAGGGCGGTGCCGTCGGCGCGCAGCCCCGAGCGATGCGCCTCGATCAGGGCCGTAGCGAAACGTTCCGTGGTGTTCATGTCCAAAGTCCTGTCCTGTTCCGGCGCACCCTTTCTGCATGGGCAAGGCTTTGCAAGACCGGCGGTTCGTCAAACAGGCGGCCGCCGGGATCAGGCAGGCCGGACCGGCGGGACCGTCCGGTCTTCGGGCGCCCGGATCAGGTGAATTCGAAGAACACCGGCTGGTGGTCCGACCCCTGCGCCTCCATGTCGACCCAGGCCTTCGTGACCCGTCGGGCCAGGTCGTGGGTGGCAAAGCAATGGTCGATCCGCGCCGACCCGCCCGCATGCACGATGGTCACGCCTTCGTCCTCGCCGTGGCCGGCGGATACCCAGGCATCGGCCAGCCCGTGGGCTTCGTGCACCCGGCCGTATTGGGGCGATATCGCCCCCAGCATCAGGTCGTATTCCGCGCTGTCGGGGGCAAAGTTGCAATCGCCCATCAGGATCACGGGGCCGGGCATCGGCGGTTCCGGTCGGTCGAACCAGCCATCGTCGAACGGCCCGCCCCAGCTGGCGCCGTGACGCGGCCCGTTCAGCAGCACGTCCTTGGCGTATGCCACCTGCGGCAGCCGGGTCGACGGCCCGATATGGTCGAAATGGACCGACGCGAAGCGGATGGGGCCGAGGGGCGTGTCGATCACCGCCTCGATCATTGCGCGGCGGGAATGGACAAGGCCCTGCAGCGCCGTCTTGGGCAGCGGATGGTTGGTGACCGACAGCAAGGGCCAGCGCGACAGGATCATGTTGCCGAACTGGCGGCGCTTGTTGATGACCCGGCCGTCCACCACCTTGGAGGCATCCGCATCGATCCCCGGCCCGAACGACCAGTACATGTGCGGCAGGCGCGCGGCGATCTCCATCGCCTGGTTCACGTCGCCGCTGCGGGCGACGTGGGTTTCGACCTCCTGCAAGGCGATCAGGTCGGCATCGCGCAATTCGGCGACGATGCGGTCGATGTCGTATTGCCCGTCTTTTCCCTTGCAATACTGGATGTTGTAGGTGGCGCACAGCATGTTGGTCATGTCCTTGAGGTCAGAGAGTATGGTCGAGCCGGTCGCGCAGGCCGTCGCCCAGAAGGCTGATCGCCAGCGCGGTCAGGAAGATGATCGCGGCCGGCAACGCGGCCAGCCACCAGTGCAGCACCATGTGCCCGCGGCTTTCGTTCAGCATCAGGCCAAGGGACGTCATCGGCGGCTGGATGCCCAGGCCAACAAAGCTCAGGCCCGCCTCCAGCAGGATGGTTTCGGGCAGGTTGATGGTGAACTGCACGGCGATGGCGCCGGCGATGTTGGGCGCCAGGTGGACAAGGTTCACCCGCCAGTCGCGCAGCCCCATGGCGCGGGCGGCGCGGGCGTAGCCACGGGTGTTGGCGTCCAGCACCAGCCCCCGGGCAAGGCGGGCGTAGCGTTCCCACCCCTGGAAGCCCAGCAGCAGGACGAACAGCGTCAGGTCATTGCCGAAGAAGGCGATGACCAGCAGGGCGAATATGATGAAGGGCAGCGCCGATTGCGCGTCGACCAGCGCCATCACCGCGTCCTCGAACCAGCCTCGCCATTGCGCGGCCAGCACGCCCAGTACGGTGCCCAGAACCGCACCGATCACCGTGCCCGCCAGCGCCACGATGGCCGAAATGCGGATCGCGTAGATCAGCCGCGACAGCACGTCCCGGCCCAGGTGATCGGCACCCAGGAGGTGGTCGGGCGACCCGCCCAGGAAGACCGGGGGCGACAGGCGCGCCAGCAGGTCCTGCTGGGCATAGCCATAGGGCGCAAGCAGCGGTGCAAACAGCGCCACAAGGCACATCGCCCCCAGCCAGCCGACCGCAAGGATCAGCCCGACGGGGCGGCGCCTAGCGGCGCGAGAGGCGAAGCTGGGGGTTGAGAAGGACATAAGCCATATCCACAAGGAAATTCGCGATGATCATTGCGCCCGAGAACAGCAGCACCAGCGCCTGCACCACGGCCAGGTCGCGCGCGGTGATCGCGTCGATCAGCAGCCGGCCGATCCCGGGCCAGGCAAAGATCCATTCGACGATGATCGACCCGCCCACCAGCCCGCCGGCGATGAAGCCCATGACGGTGACCAGCGGGATCGCCGCGTTGGGCAGGATGTCGCGCCGGATCACCGCGCGCATCGGCCAGCCCTGGGCGCGGGCGGCCAGCACGTGGGGCAGGCCCATGACCTCCAGCGCGGCGGCCCGGGCATAGCGCGCGATGATCGCCGCGTTGGCGGTGGCCAGCGTCAGCAGTGGCAGGACCAGGTGGGCGGGCGTGCCATGGCCCGACGACGGCAGCAGGCGGAATTCGACGGCACAGACCCAGATCAGCGCGACGCCCAGCACGTAGGAGGGCATCGCGTAGCTGGCGACGGCACAGGACATGACCAGCCGGTCCAGCCAGCGGCCCTGCCGGAAGGCGGCAAAGATCCCGGCGGGCAGGCCGATCACCAGCATCACCACAAAGGACAGCCCCATCAGCAGCAACGTGGCGGGCAGCCGTTCGGCGATGATCCCCGCCACCGGCCGTCCGTCCGAGAACGACGTCCCGAGACGGCCTTGCAAGAGGCCGGAGAGGTAGGTGGCGTATTGCGACAGCAACGGCTGATCGAGGCCCCAGAGACGGCGGTAATATTCGATGATTTCGGGCGGGGTGGTTTCCGGGGAAAATTGCGACAGCACCGGGTCGCCGGTCACCCGCAGCACGAAGAAGGTGACGGTGATGACGATCCAGGCGGTGATCACGGCGCGCAGCAGGCGGGACAGCAGGATGTCCGGCATCAGGCCGTTTCCCTTGCGGGCGCCGGCACCTGGACCGACCCGGCCGGCAACACGTGGCACGAGACCTGGCGTCCGTCATGTGTCCTGCGCGGCGGCGGGGCCGTGTCGCGACACCGGGCCATGGCCAGCGGGCAGCGGGGGTGGAACCGGCAGCCCGTCGGCGGGGCCGAGATATCAGGCGGCGCGCCGGTCAGGCGGGGGCGGCGGGGGCTCTGCGGCGCGGTGCCTAGCAGCGCGCCGATCAGGGCCTGGGAATAGGGGTGCAGGGGGGTGTGAAAGACCGCGTCGGCGGGGCCGATCTCGACGATTTCCCCCAGGTAGATCACCGCGATCCGGTCGCTGACATACCGCACCACCCGCAGGTCGTGCGAAATGAAGACGCCGGTCAGGGTCAGCCGTTGCCGCAGATCGGCCAACAGGTTCAGCACCTGCGCCTGGATCGACACATCCAGCGCCGAGACCGGTTCGTCGAAGACGGTAAAGAGCGGGTCCACCGACAAGGCGCGCGCGATGACCACGCGCTGGCGCTGGCCGCCCGACAGCTGATGCGGATAACGCGCTGCATGCGCGCCGGAAAGGCCGACCACCTCCAGCCACTCCAGCGCGCTGGTCTGCGGGGCGTCGGAAATGGCATGCGCGCGGATGCCCTCGGCGATCTGGTAGCCGATCTTCAGGCGCGGGTTCAGGGCCGACATCGGGTCCTGGAAGACGTATTGCAGGCGCGACCGCGACTGGCGAAAGGCGCGGCGGGACGTCGGGGCGGGGTCTTCTCCGGCCACCGTTATGGTGCCGGTGGTCGGCCGGTAGAGCCCGGCCAGAAGGCGGCCCAGGGTGGACTTGCCGCAGCCGGATTCACCGACAAGGCCCAGCATCTCGCCCTGACCGACGCGAAAGGAGAGGTCGTTGAGGATCTGCAGGCCCGGCCGCCGGAACAGGCCTTTGCCGGAGGGGGCGGAAAAGGACAAGGCGTCGACGTTGACCAGGGGGCGCAGGGACGTGATGTCGGGCGTCATGCGGGCTCCGGGGCGACGCCCAGATGGCACAGGGTTTCGTGCGCGCCCCGGCTGTGCATCGGGGGCCGCGTGGTCCGGCAGACGTCCGCCGCCAGGTGACAGCGCGGGGCCAGGGCGCAGGCCGATTGTCCGGTGGCGCCAAAGGCCGGGGGCTGGCCCGGCAGCGGGGTCAGCGGCGCGCGGCCATGTTCGGGCGGGATCGAGCCCAGCAGCGCGCGGGTATAGGGATGGGCGGGGGCGGCGAACAGCCGCGCGACGGGGGCGCGTTCGACGATGCGGCCAGCGTACATGACGGCGACCTCGCTGGCCATCCGGGCGATCACGCCGAAATCGTGGCTGACGATCAGCAGGGCCATGCCGGTGTCGCGGCAGAGGTCCTTCAGCAGGTCCAGGATTTCCAGCTGGGTCGTCACGTCCAGCGCGGTGGTCGGTTCATCGGCGATCAGCAGGGCCGGATTGCCCGCCAATGCGCCCGCGATCAGCACGCGCTGGTTCTGCCCGCCCGACAGCTCATGCGGATAGCTGCGCATCCGCCGCACCGCGCCGGGGATGCCCACGGCTTCCAGCAGGCGGATCGCCTCGGCCTCGGCCGCCCGCCCGGTCAGCCCCCGGTGCAGGCGCAGCAGCCCGGTCAGGAACCGCCCGATCCGGCGCATCGGGTTGAGCGAGGCGAAGGGATCCTGAAACACCATCGCGGCCCGCTTGCCGCGCGCCGTGGCGATCGCGCCTTCGTGCCCGTCGAACCGCACGGTCCCGCCGATGCGCGCCAGTCCCGGCGGCAGCAGGTCGAGGATGGCAAGGCACGTCAGGCTCTTGCCCGACCCGCTTTCCCCGACGATGCCCAGGGTCTGACCCCGGTCCAGCCGCAGGCACAGATCCGCCACCAGCGGATCCGCCCCATGGGGCGCGATGGTCAGCCCCGAGACCTCAAGTAGGGAAGAGGCGGCGCCCGCCTCTCCCGTGGTCATTGCGAGGGTCATCCGAAGGTCAGGTTGTTCGGACGCAGATCCATCCATTCGAATGTCACCGGACGCCAGTTGATGTTCGCCCGCACGCCGTACAATTCATAGGGGCGATACAGCGGAAAGCCTGGCGCCTCGTCGTCGAAGATGTCCAGCGCGCGCTGGAAGGCCGCCGTGCGGTCGGGGCCGTCGGGCGAGGTCTTGATGGTGTCCAGCAGGCTGTTGAACTCTTCGGGCGCCTTCCAGCCGTAATTGGCCTGCACGTTCGACGTCGGCCCCCAGTCGGTGGTCAGCGGCGCAACGGGATCGGGCAGGGGAAAGCCGTTGGACCAGTTGCGCGTCATCAGGCCGTCGCCGGTCACCTGGCCCCAGTTCTCCATGATCACCAGCTCGACGTTCAAGCCCGCCTCCTGCCACCATTGCTGCATGACCTGCGCCGCGGCGACAGAGTTCACGTAGTAATCGTTCAGCGTGCGGAAGGTGATCGTTTCGCCCGCGTACCCGGCCTCGGACAGCAGCTGTTTCGCGGTGCCGATCTGCTGGCTGTAGGCGGGGCGGTTCGGGTCAAAGGCGACCCCTTGCGACGGCATCTGGAACCCGTTGGTCACGCCGGCCTTGCCTTTCCACAGCGCCGTGTTCAGCGTGTCGCGGTCGACGCACAGCGCCATCGCCTTGCGGATGCGCTTGTCCGACAGGATGTTGTCGACCTGGTTGTGCACGATCAGGTGGGTGTTCTCGATCTGGGCCCCGCGTGCATCGACGTCGTCGTAGCGCGCCAGCAGGTCCAGGTCGTCCGGCGACAGGGCGCAGGCGAAATCGTATTCGCCCGAGATCAGGCCGGCCACCCGGGTGGCGGTTTCGGGGACGACGATGAAGGTGATGGTGCGCGCCGTCGGGCGGCCGCGGTAGTAATCGTCATTGGCTTCCAGAACGATCCGGTCGCCGCGGATGAACTCCTTCATCTTGTAGGGGCCGGTGCCGATGGGCGCCTGGCCGAACCCGTCCAGGCCCATGTCGCGGAACGGACCTTCGGGCACCACCCAGCCGATCCAGGATGCCAGCCGTTTTTCCATGGCGTAATCGGGGGCGGCGGTGACGAATTCGACGGTGCGGTCGTCCAGCGCGGTCACCTCCACCAGGTCGGGGCGGAAATAGCCGGCGCGGGGCGTCAGCGGTTCGGGCCCGAACATTCGGTCTTCGCCGAAGGAAAACGCCACGTCCTGCGATGTCACCGGCGCGCCATCATGAAAGCGGACGTCGTCGCGGATTGTCACGCGCACACGTTGCGGGTCCAGCCGTTCGATGCCGGTGGCGATGGCGGGCTGGATCTGGTTGCCGCTGCCGTCCGGGTTGCCCAGGTAGTTGCGATAGAACAGCGTGTCGAACATGGCGTTCACCACGCGCATGCCGACGTTGGAAATCGCCTGGATCGGTTCGAAATTGTCGACCAGCGCCTGCACCGCGATGGTGACGTCGGGACGGTCGGACTGGGCCAGCGCGGGCAGGCCAAGGGCGGCGCCGGCAGCCATGGCGCCGCCGCCGGCCAGAACGTTGCGGCGGGTGGGAAGCAAGAGGCGGGTCATCGGGGTCTCCGTTATGACAAGAGCTGTGACAAGAGCTGTGGCGGGACGGGATGGTGCGGTGCGCCGCCTGCTGCTGCGTTTCTGCATCCGCGTCCGACGTGACAGTTCGGTGAAGACCGCGGGGCGGCGGGCGAAGCTTTATGAAACCTTTACGCACAGCCTGTAACTGTGCGGTGCTGTGATGAGGCGGAGACCATGTTGCGCACCGATCCCCCGCAGCCGGGCCGGGCGGACCGCCCGGTCTGGCGCGATTGCCTGGCCCATTTCCGGCGCGAGATTCGCGAAGGCCGCATCGCCCCGGGCACGCGGCTGCCATCGCTGGCCCAGCTGGAAACACGGTTCGACCTGACGCGGTTCGGCGCGCGCCAGCTGATCGACGCGATGAAGGCCGAAGGGCTGGTGCAAAGCTGGCATGGGCGCGGCACCTATGTCGCCGAACGGCCCATCCACTACCGGATTTCGTCCAGGACCCGGTTCAGCACCAATGTCACCGGCGAGGGGCGGACCGGCAAGGTCGACATGCTGGACCGGGGGATGCGCAAGGCGCAGGGATCGGTGGCGCGGATGCTGGGGATCGACCCCGGCACGCCGGTGCCCTTCGCGCTGCTGCTGGGCTATCTGGACGACCGGCCGGCGGTTCTGGGCCAGCACAGTTTCGCCCCCGATCTGCCCGAGGACGTGCTGGACGTGCTGGAGGCCTGCGATGGAAGTGTCAGCCGGACGATGGCCCGGCTGGGCCTGCCCGAGTTCCGGCGCGACACGACGCTGATCGAAGCGCGCCTGCCGAGCCGGCACGAGGCGCTGACGCTGGACGTGCCGCCGTCGCAGCCGGTGATCGTGACGACGGCGCTGAACGTGGATGGCGGGGGCCGCAAGCTTGAGATTTCCAAGGCCGTCGCGCGCGCCGACCTGATCGCCTTCGTGGTCCCCGCCATGGGGGCGGGGGGGATCGGGTCGGGGACCGGGTAGGGATTACAGGCCGAAGGGGTCGGACACGCCGGGCACCGGGCCTGCGGCCTCGATGACGGTGCCGGCCTTGATCAGAAGGTCCTCGCGCCAGCGCGCCGCGACCAGCTGCACGCCCACGGGGCGGCCATCGGCGGACCCCGTGGCGACGCTTAGCGCGGGCATCCCCAGCGCCGGCAGGCCGCGCTGGGTCAGCTGGGCCTCGTAGACGCGCGCGAAACTCTCCTCGGAGGCGACATCCGCCTGCTGATCGAACGGCAGTTCGCCCGACACCGGGCACAGGACCAGCGGGTAGGTGTCAAAGAACGCCTCCCATGCGCGCATCAGCCCGACGCGGCGCTTGAACGCCTCCATCACCGTCAGCAGGTCGGCCGCCCCCGCGTCCTTCGACATCTGGTCGAAAACGAACAGCGAATCCGGTTCGTCCTCTTCGGCCAATACATTGGCGGCGGAAAACCCGGTTTCCGCCATCCAGAGCGTCGCGTTGATCTCGGCCGCGGCGCGGATGGGGGGGCAGTCGACCTCTTCGACGATCCAGCCGGCGTCTTCCAGCACCTTGGCGGCGGCCAGCAGCGCGGCCTTTACCGGTTCGGCCACGGGCATCCCGTCGGGGGCCAGCGCCAGGGCGCAGCGCTTGTCGAAGGCGCCGCTGTCATAGGGCATCGCCACGTGCCAGGGGTCGCGGGCATCGCGCTGCATCATCGCCCGGAAGGACAGGTCCAGATCGCCCATCGTCCGGGTGATCGGGCCCGACACGGCCATGATCTGTGCCCCCATGTACCGATCGGGGCCCGACGCGTTCCACGCCGGGATCCGCCCCACGGTGGGGCGCAGCCCGTGCAGCCCGCAGGCATAGGCCGGATAGCGGATCGACCCGGCAATGTCCGATCCGTGGCCCACCGGCGCCATGCCCGACGCCACCGACGCCGCCGCCCCGCCCGAAGACCCGCCCGGCGTGATGTCGCGGTTGCGGGGGTTCAGCGTCTGGCCGTGCACGGTGTTCTTGGTGAACCAGCGCAGCGACATGGCGGGCGTGTTGGTGCGCCCGACGACGATGGCGCCGGCCTTCTTCAGGTTCGACACCACGGGGCTGTCGGATTTCGCCACCAGGTTTTCGAACAGCTTCAGCCCGTTGGTGGTGGCATAGCCCTGCTGGTCGACATTGACCTTGATCGTCACCGGCACCCCGGCCATCGGGCCTGCGTCTTCCCCGGCGGCGATCCGTGCGTCGATGGCCTTGGCGGTGGCGACCGCTTCCTTGCTCAGGTCCTGCACCACGGTGTTGATCGCGCCGTTCACATCCTCGATCCGGGCCAGGTGGGCCTCGGTCACTTCGGTGGCCGAAAGCTCCTTGCTGCGGACCTTCGCCGCGATCTCCACTGCCGAGAGTTTCCAGATCTCCATGACGCGCACTCCTTGCCGCTGACGGCATCCGTTTGTTCCCCGGCGACCATGCCCAGAGGTGCCCGGGATGCGAAGCACAAAGCGACCTTGGGGACGTATTTCGGCGTGCGGCGGCCGCGGAAGGCGCGGTCTTGCGCCTGCCTGCCGACAATGGTCTTGTCGCGCCGGGCCCGGAACGAAGGAGAGCGTATCGATGGACTTGGCGACAGAGACGCTGGATTTCGATGCGCTCGAGGTGGGGTATGACATTCCTGCCCGTCCCGGCATGACGCTGGCCGAAGTGCAGACGCCCTGCCTTGTGCTTGACCTTGACGCGCTTGAGCGCAACGTCCGGGTCATGGGCGATTTCGCCAGGGCCCACGGGATGCGCCACCGGGCGCATGGCAAGATGCACAAATCGGTCGATGTCCTGCGCCTGCAGCAGCGGCTGGGCGGAGCGGCGGGCGTCTGTTGTCAGAAGGTGTCCGAGGCCGAGGTGTTTGCCCGCGCCGGTATCACCGACATCCTGGTGTCGAACCAGGTGCGGGGCGCGGCAAAAGTCGACCGGCTGGCCCGGCTGCCCCTGCTGGGGGGCGCGGTATCGGTCTGTATCGACGATCCGGCCAACGTGGCCGAACTGTCCAAGGCCGCGGTGCGCCATGGCACCGTTCTGGGCGGCTTGGTGGAGATCGACTGCGGCGCCGGCCGCTGTGGCGTGGGCAGCGTGGACGCGGCGGTCGAGATCGCCCGCGCCATCGAAGCGGCGCCGGGGCTGCGGTACGAGGGGCTGCAGGCCTACCAGGGCGCGATGCAGCATCTGCCGACCTATCCCGAGCGCAAGGCGGCGCTGGACAAGGTGGTGACGCAGGTCAGGGCGACCGTCGCGGGGCTGACGGACGCGGGCCTGACGCCCGGGGTCGTGACAGGCGGCGGCACAGGGTCCTACCGGTTCGAAAGCGCGTCGGGCATCTATACCGAACTGCAATGCGGGTCCTATGCCTTCATGGATGCCGATTACGGGCGCCTGCTGGACGAAGACGGCGACAGGCTGGACAAGGGCGACTGGCAGAACGCGCTGTTCCTGCTGACGTCGGTCATGAGCAAGGCCAGGGCGGGACGGGCGGTCTGTGACGCGGGGCTGAAGGTTCTGGCGGTCGACAGCGGCCCGCCCATGATGCACGGGCGCAGCGACGTGACCTATACCGTTGCCAGCGATGAACACGGGGTGATCGACGACCCCGACGATGCGCTGAACATCGGCGACAAGCTGCTCCTGGTGCCCGGACATTGCGATCCGACGTGCAACCTGCACGATTGGTACGTGGGATTGCGCGACGGCAAGGTCGAAACGCTCTGGCCGGTCAGCGCGCGGGGCAAGGCGTTCTGAGCGGGTCACCGCGCTGGAAAAGCTGACAAATGTCCGCAAATCTGCCTCGACGTCAATCAATCCCGGCAAGGGATCGGAATGTCTGCCCTTGTCATGCAAAAACGATGACTGATAAGCTTTGCCCTGACGATTTCGATGCCGGTTGCCGTCTGCCGCCGGCCAGGGTCGTGCGGGCCGTTCCGGCGCGCGTGGTCAGGGTTCGGGCAGGCAACAGCGGTCGGATGTGATCGAACGAACGGATCTTTCGGACAGATACTATCAGGGGAGAAGCCAGCATGCGTTACCACGCTCCGGCCAGTTTTGAAGATGCCTCACGCATCGCCGCCTCCGCCACGGGGGTGACGCGGTTTCTTGCGGGGGGCACCGATGTGCTCGTGCAGTTGCGGGCAGGGATGGTGATCCCGGACGACCTGATCGACCTCAAGAAGATCCCCGGCGTGTCGGACATCGTCAAGAACGGCGACGGCGGCTGGACCATCGGCGTCGCCGTGCCGGGCATTCGGCTGGGTGCCGATTCCGCGCTGGTCGCCGACTGGCCCGGCGTGGTCGAGGGGATGGAGCTTGTCGGGTCGACCCAGGTGCAGGGCCGCGCGACCCTGACCGGGAACCTGTGCAACGGATCGCCCGCCGCCGACAGCGTGCCGGGCCTTGTGGCCGCCGGCGCCACGGTGTCGGTCACCGGCCCCGAAGGCAGTCGCACCATCCCGGTCGAGGAGATCCCGACCGGCCCCGGCAAGACATCGCTGAAGCCGGGCGAAGTGGCGACCGCCATCAACCTGCCGCCGCGCGGCGAACATGGCGGCGACGCTTACCTGCGTTTCATCCCGCGCACGGAAATGGACATCGCCGTCGTGGGGTGCGCGGTGAACCTCAAGCTGGACGGTGACACGATCACCGAGGCGCGCGTGGTGCTGGGGGCGGTCGCGCCCACGGTGGTGCTGGTGCCCGAGGCGGCGGCGGCGATCGTCGGCACGACCCTGGACGATGCCGCATTGGCGGCGCTCGACGCGGCGGCGCGCGCCGCCTGCAACCCCATCAGTGACAAACGCGGTACGGTCGAATTTCGCATCGACGTCGCCGGCGTGCTTGCACGCCGGGCGGCCAGGATCGCCTACGACCGCGCGAAAGGAGCCAAGGCATGAGCAAGATCCACGTAACCACGAAAGTGAATGGCGACGAGGTCGAATACCTTGCCGATCCGCGCGAAAGCCTGCTGGACTGCCTGCGTGACAAGCTGGGCCTGACCGGGTCCAAGGAAGGCTGCGGCACCGGCGATTGCGGCGCCTGTTCGGTGACGCTGGACGGCACGCTGGTCTGTTCCTGCCTGGTGCTGGGCGTCGAGGCCGAGGGCAAGGAGATCGGCACGATCGAAGGCGTGGCCGACGGCCACATCCTGCACCCGCTGCAGCGCAAGTTCGTCGAACATGCGGCGCTGCAATGCGGCTTTTGCACGCCCGGTTTCCTGGTGGCGGGCAAGGCGCTGCTGGACAAGAACCCGAACCCGACCGAGGAAGAGGTCCGTTATTGGCTGGCGGGCAACCTGTGCCGCTGCACGGGCTATGACAAGATCGTACGCGCCGTGATGGATGCGGCTGCGGAACTGCGCGGGGAGGCTGCGTGATGGCGAAGGACGAACTGAACGAATTCCGTCTCATTGGCACCCGTCCCGACCGTCCCGACGGGCTGGACAAGGTCACCGGGCGCGCGCGCTACGGCGCCGATATCACCGCGCCGGGGATGCTGTGGGGCGCGGTCGTGCGCAGCCCGCATGCCCATGCGAGGATCGTCAAGATCGACGCCTCCAGGGCGCTGGCGCTGGACGGCGTGAAGGCCGTGGTGACGCGGGCCGATTTCCCCACCGGGCTGACCGGCGAGGAATGGAACCTGCAGGAAAACACCATGGCGGGGGAAAAGGCGCTGTATGACGGCCATGCCGTCGCCGCCGTCGCCGCGACCTCGGCGCTGCTGGCGCAGGAGGCCGCGCGCCTGGTCGAGGTCGACTACGAGGTGCTGCCCCATGTCACCGACGTGGACCTGGCCATGGCGCCCGATGCCCCGGTGATCCGCGACGGCGCGGCCAACGCCACGGTGCCCGAAGGGCTGCACCCGAACGTGGTCAGCTACATGGAATTCGGCCATGGCGATGTCGATGCCGGCTTTGCCGAGGCCGACCTGGTGATGGAGAAATCCTACAAGACCGAAGCGACCCACCAGGGCTATATCGAACCCCATGCCTGCCTGGGCCAGCTGGGCGAGGACGGCAAGGGCGAGATGTGGGTCTGCACGCAGGGCCAGTGGTACATCCGCAAGATGTGTTCCGACGTGCTGGGCCTTGATACCGCGCAGCTGCGCGTGACGCCGTCGGAAATCGGCGGCGGCTTCGGCGGCAAGACCACGATCTTCATGGAACCCCTGTCGCTGGCGCTGTCGCGCAAGGCGGGCGGGCGCCCGGTCAAGATCGTCATGACCCGGTCCGAGGTGCTGCGCGCCACCGGCCCGACCGCATCCGCGTCGATGGACGTCAAGATCGGCATGAAGAAGGACGGGTCGATCACCGCCGCCAAGGCCGAATTCCGCATGCAGGGCGGCGCCTTCCCGGGCGCGCCTGTGGACATGGCGCTGTATTGCGCCTTCGCGGGCTACAAGCTGCCGGCGGTCCAGCACATCGGCTACGACGTGCTGGCCAACCGTCCGAAAAGCGCCGCCTACCGCGCGCCGGGTTCGCCCATGGGCGCCTTTGCGGTGGAAAGCCTGGTGGACGAGATGTGCCGCGAACTGGGCCTGGATCCGGTCGATACCCGCCTGAAGAACGCCGTGCGCAGCGGCGACACGGCCAGCTACGGGCCCAAGTTCGGCTCGATCGGGCTGATCGAGGTGCTGGAGGCGGTCAAGTCGCACCCCAACCTGACCGCCCCCCTGGGCGAGAACCAGGGCCGCGGCATGGCGGTGGGCTACTGGTTCAACCACAGCGGCGAAACCTCGGTATCCATGGCGATCTCCGAGGACGGCACCGCGCAGGTGTCGGTCGGCACGCCGGACATCGGCGGCAGCCGGGCGTCCATCGGGCTGATGGTGGCGGAACGGCTTGGCATCCCCTACGAGGACGTGCGCGTCAACGTGGTGGAAACCGGCGCGCTTGGCGTGAACGAACCGACCCACGGCAGCCGGGCGACATTCGCCTCCGGCAAGGCGGCGGTCATCGCGGCCGAACAGGCGATCACCGAGATGTGCAAGCGCGCGGCCGCCGAATGGGGCATCGACGCGGAGGCCGTCGAATGGGTGGATGGCGCGGCGCAGCCCGCGGGCCCGAACGCCGGCAAGTTCCCGCCCCTGAGCATCGCCGAGATAGCGGCCAAGATGGGATCCACCGGCGGCCCGATCTCGGGTCACCATGAATCGGTGCCCGAAGGCGTCGGCGCCAGCTTTGGCGCGCATGTGGTGGATGTCGAGGTCGATCCGGAAACGGGGCGCACCACGATCCTGCGCTACCTCGTGGTGCAGGATGCGGGCCGGGCGATCCACCCGGCCTACGTGGAAGGCCAGTACCAGGGCGGCGCGGCGCAGGGCATCGGCTGGGCGCTGAACGAACAGTACATCTATGATGACAAGGGCCGTCTGCAGAACACGGTGTTCCTGGACTACCGCGTGCCGGTGGCCTCGGACCTGCCGATGATCGACACCGTCATCGTCGAGGTGCCGAACCCGGGCCACCCCTACGGCGTGCGCGGTGTGGGCGAAACCGGGATCACCCCGCCGCTGCCCGCCATCGCCAACGCCATCCACGCGGCCACAGGCGCGCGCCTGCGCGACCTGCCGATGAACCCGCCCCGGGTTCTGGCCGCCATCAAGGCGAAGGGCTGAACAGGATGGCGGAGGTCAAGGTCCACCTGTGGTCCGGCCTGCGCCGTCTGACCGACGGTGACGAGGTCGTCGCGCTGGAGGCCGGCACCGTCGGCGAGATGCTCGACGCGCTCGTCGCCCGCCATCCCGGCGTCGGCCCCCTGGTGGAGGCCGGCGTTTCGGTGGTCATCGACGGAGAGATGACCACCTCGCGCCATATCGCCGTTGCACCGGAGAACGAGATCTTCCTGATGCAGCGGATGAAGGGCGGCTGACCCGGACAGGGCGCGGCAGGCGGCGGAGGCGAGGCTGCGAAGCCGCTTGAATGTGCGCCCCTGCTTTGCCAACACTCGCCGGGACCCGCGCGCCCGGCCCTGACAGGGGCCGGCGCGACGCGACACACAGGCGGAGCGCTTGGACATGGCCAGAAAGAAACCCAGAACTTTCGTCGTCGTGGGTCTTGGGACCTTCGGAACGACGGTGGCGTCGGAACTGGCGCGGTTCGGAAACCACGTGCTGGGCATCGACACCGAGGAACGCAATGTCGCCCGCGTGGTCCATACGCTGAACGACGCGGTCATCGCCGACGGGCGGGACGAACAGGCGCTGCGGGAACTGGGGGTGGGCAATTACGATGTCGCCCTGATCGCCATCGGCG